>CAZRRC010000057.1:4675-16453 GCA_964602395.1 uncultured Proteiniphilum sp.
ATGGAACGATCGAATTCACTGTTCTTCTCTATATCGGTATCCATCAGGTAGAGATTGATGCGCCCGACAGCTACCTTCCAGATGTTGGAATAAACCATTCTGTCGTGAAAGGGTACCTCCAGTATCATGGGCGTACCATCGTCATTCAACACCTGAGAGATGGGCAGGCCTCCGAAATTCTGCGCTTCATATTTGGCTATTTGCTGACCATCCACCGAGAGCGTTTGGGTGAAGTAACCATAGCGGTATAGAAAACCTACTGCAGTCATATCTACGTTGCTGTCACTTGCTTCTTTGAGATAGTCTCCCGCAAGAATACCTAGACCTCCCGAGTAGATTTTCAACACGTGTGTGAGCCCGTACTCCATGCTGAAATAGGCAACACTGGGGCGCTCACTGTTGTGCGGAACGGCCATGTACTGTTTGAATTTCTCGTACACCAGCTGGATACGTTGCATCAAATCAGTGTTTTTTACTACATTCTCGGTGATGTCGGATTGCAGATTCTGTAACATTACCACCGGGTTTTTTCCACTCACCTCCCACTCTTCAGGATCGAGGGTCTCGAAGATGGCCTTCACCTCCTCATTCCATACCCACCATAAGTTATGGGTGATTTCATCCAATGGCCGCAACTGAGCAGGCAGTTCCGCATGTACATGTATATCTTTCCAGATGGGTGCATTGGAATAACTCGATTTAATGATCATATTGTTCTGTTTGTTTTTTTTGATGTTGATAACGCGTAAAACAACGTTTATTTCGTTGATGCTGTGAGACTAATATTTCCTTTCACAACCAATATAACAATCTTAGTCCGCTTTAAGTTTATGTTGCTTCGATAATCTGATGAAGGAATTATGCAAAGCTTTGCGATAGGCTTCCTGATAAAATACAATGAAATGTGACCAGTCGGCCCGATCTGATAAACTGGCTGCCGCCTCTTTCAGCAGCTTGACCTGTTCCACACTCATTAAGGTGAAGTCGTGAATGACAGATGCAATCTCTTCTGCTACTGCTGCCTGATTGTGGTCATTGCGATAAATCACTTCCACGCCATCCTCTAATCCTTTGTGTTCACCCTCTTTCTTAGCCCATGACCCAAATCCCGAGAGGGAGGTGGTGATGGTGGGAATGGCAAAAGCTACGCTCTCATGGGGTGTATACCCCCAAGGCTCGTAATAGGAAGGAAATACAGACAGATCGAGTCCAATCAGCAGATCGTAGTAGGGCAGATTGAAAATGCCATCGTCACCGTTTAAATAAGAAGGCACGAAAATGATCTTTACGCTGTTTTCTTTCGAGTTGTTAAAGCCCAAATGTTGAAGCTGCTTCATGACCATGTCATGCTGTGGATCCACCAGATCGTGCGTAAGGAAGGGGGAGCCTCCGTGCCCTTCTTTCGTTGCAGCCGGGGCGTTCTCCGAGAGCAGAGCCTGCAGGTCTTTTCGGGGACCGCTGATCCAGCCGGGAACCATGATGAAGGCAATCACATCTTTGGTCAGCTCCGGCATAGTGCGCAGATGATGCATGGCTTCGATGAACACATCGATTCCTTTGTTCTTGTATTCGTAGCGACCGCTGATGCCTATCAACACCGCGTCGCGATTTAGCGCATAGCCGACGATTTTTTCCGCTACATCAAGCAATATCTTCCGGGCTTTCTTGTGTCCCTGCTTGTAGGCATTACCTTTCGGAATAAAGCCTTTCTCAAAACCATTGGGGGTGACTACTTCGGGCTGGCGCTTCAGAAACTGACTGCACTCATGGGCGGTGATCTCACTGACAGTAGTGAAACAGTCTACATTGCGGGCAGCCGCCTTCTCGATGGAATGCTTGGCGACCATGTTCAGCTGACGTGCCATTTGATCACCGTTATACTCTTTCAAATGATCGTAGAGAGGCAGGCTGTTTCCGGCAATAGAACGCCCGATGGAGGTGGCATGTGTAGTAAACAGGGTCGCAATTTTGGGGACATATTTTTTGATGTAAAGCGCCCCTGCTCCCAGCATCCACTCATTGAAGTGGGCAACCACATTTTCCGGCTCCAGGTGGTGGAAACGGTAAAAATTCTCGATCAGCAGGCCGGTAGCATAGGCGAAAAGGGTCGATTCGAAATAATCACCGTAAGCGAGCAGGGAATCCACGCCATAATCAGCCCACATTCTTGCAAATATCTCATTTTGCCTCTCCAGAAATTGATCGAACTTTACCAGGAAAACAATCGGTTTGCCCGGCACATCCCAGCGACCAGCACGAACTTCCAGATGCTGACTCTGATAGGCGTAATCGCACCACGAAGCGTAGAGACTTCGATCTTCCTCAAACCAGGGACTTTCTGCAGCTTTCCATATATCGGGGCCTATAAAAAAAATCCGGTCTTTATAGATCTTTTGAAGTGAATGGGCACGGGTAGAGAGTACGGTGTAAATACCGCCAACTTTATTGCATACCTCCCAGCTGGTTTCGAAGATATAGCCGGGGGTATACCTGGAATCTATTTCCATAAATTTATTATTTCTTTCTCAAACGATGCAAAGGTAATAAAAATTCGGGCAAGTTGAGAGTTAACGGGAAAGTTGATTACCTTTGCACTTTCATCTGAATGATTGAAACATTAGACATTACGCGATTACAACTGCGGGTGGAGCAGCACCCCAATATGGCAGCGGCAGGCTCTTTACTGGAAGACGTGAATGTTTTATCGGTAACAGGTTTGCATGGGTCGTCACGTGCCATGTTCTCAGTGGGTTTGTTCCACAAACTTTCCCGCCACTATCTCTATATCCTTAATGATGCCGAAACAGCTGGTTATTTCTATCACGACCTGACCCAGGTCATGGGGTCGCACGAGGTGCTCTTTTTTCCGTCGGCCTATAAAAGAGCGGCAAAATATGGACAACTTGATGCCGCCAACGAGGTGCTACGCACGGAGACATTGAGCAGGCTGCAAGGTGAAGATGTTCCATTTGTCATCGTAAGCTATCCCGATGCATTGGTGGAAAAAACCGTATCCGGAGCACAACTTCGGGAAAACACGCTGCAGGTGACCGTAGGTGAACAACTCGATACCTCCTTCGTGAGTGAGCTGCTTGATAGTTATGGCTTTCAATATGTGGATTATGTTTATGAGCCGGGACAATATGCCGTACGGGGGAGCATTCTCGATGTGTTTTCGTTCTCTGCCGAGTATCCCTACCGCATCGACTTCTTTGGTGACGAAGTGGAGACCATCCGTAATTTCGATCTGGAGACACAGCTCTCGAAGGAGAAATTCAACAACATTCGCATTGTCCCCGCTTTTGAACGCAACGACATGAAGCAGGCATCGCTTTTCGATTCACTGCCTGCTTCGACAATCATCGGCCTGGAGGATATACGCTGGATAAGCAGCCGAGTGGAATCGCTCAACGAGGACGAGCTACACATCGACCCCAAAGATGTGGAGTTTGTAAAGCCCCATTTTCTCTCGAAAGATAACTTCCTGCGAAATATTGCGTCTTTTAAACAGGTCCGGTTTGATTCCAAAATGCTGGATACACCCGATGCGGCTATCCATTTTAAAACCTCCATGCAGCCGCTCTATCACAAGAACTTTGACATGCTGAGTGAATCGCTGCATCGCTTCCTCGACGAAGGCTATTCGCTCTTTATTCTGAGTGACAGCGAAAAACAGCAGAAACGACTTTTTCATATTTTCGAGGATCGCAACGAACCCATCGACTTCACACCGGTAAGCAAGACCTTGCATGAGGGTTTTTCTGATGAGACCCTGAAAATCTGTTGTTTCACGGATCATCAGATATTCGACCGCTTTCATAAATACAGCCTGAAGTCCGACAGGGCACGCTCTGGGAAGATAGCCCTCACACTTAAGGAGCTGAATCAGCTGCAGCCGGGCGACTTCGTGGTGCACATGGATCATGGTGTGGGCAGGTTTGCAGGGCTTGTGCGCCTACGCATTGGTGACAAGGTGCAGGAGGTGATCAAACTTACCTATCTGAACAACGATGCCGTGTTTGTATCGATTCATGCGCTGCACAAAGTGTCGAAATACAAGGGGCGTGAAGGCGAAATGCCACAGTTGAACAAGCTAGGCTCGGGAGCATGGGAGAAGGTGAAGGAACGAACCAAAGCGAAGATCAAAGACATCGCCCGTGACCTGATTAAGCTATACGCACAACGACAGCAGGAGAAAGGTTATGCCTATTCCAGGGATAGTTACCTCCAAACAGAATTGGAGGCATCATTCATGTATGAGGATACACCTGACCAGATAAAGGCAACCCGCGATGTAAAGGGCGACATGCAAAGCGAACGACCCATGGATAGGCTGATCTGCGGCGACGTGGGCTTCGGAAAAACGGAGATAGCTGTACGGGCTGCATTCAAGGCAGCTACCGACGGGAAGCAGACGGCTGTTCTGGTGCCGACCACTGTGCTGGCCACGCAGCATTATCACACATTCAGCGACAGGCTGGCAAACTTCCCGGTGAAGGTGGATTATCTAAGCCGTGCACGCACCACCAAAGAACAGAAGGAAATTCTTAACCAGCTGAAAGAAGGTAAAATCGATATCCTCATCGGAACACACCGACTGGTGGGAAAGGATGTGCAGTTCAAGGATTTGGGATTGCTAATCATCGATGAGGAACAAAAATTTGGAGTCTCTGTCAAGGAGAAACTGAAACAACTCAAAGTCAATGTGGATACGCTTACCATGACGGCCACTCCCATTCCGCGTACGCTGCAGTTCTCGCTGATGGGATCACGCGATCTCTCCACCATTGGCACACCACCTCCCAACCGCTATCCGGTACAGACAGAGGTGCATACCTTCGACATGGAGATCATCCGCGATGCGGTGAATTTTGAAGTGAGCCGCAACGGGCAGGTTTTTATTGTAAACAACCGCATCCAGAATATTTATGAGCTGGAGGCATTGATAAAACGGGAAATACCAGATATTCGCATTGCCGTGGGGCATGGGCAGATGGATCCGAAAAAATTGGAGGAAGTGATTTCTGATTTCATGAATCACGAGCAGGATGTGTTGATTGCTACGACCATCATTGAGTCCGGCATCGACATGCCCAACGTGAATACCATCATCGTGATCGACTCGCAGAACTTCGGACTGAGTGACCTCCATCAACTGCGCGGCAGGGTAGGGCGCAGTAACCGAAAGGCATTCTGTTATCTGCTGGCCCCACCCCTTTACACCCTCAGCAGCGACTCAAGACGCCGGCTGCAGGCCATTGAGAACTTTGCAGAGCTGGGTAGTGGTATCCACATTGCCATGCAGGATCTCGATATCCGCGGTGCTGGTAACCTGTTGGGTGCAGAACAGAGCGGTTTTATCGCCGACCTGGGCTATGAAACCTACCGCAAGATTCTCACCGAGGCCGTGCAGGAGCTTCGCAAGGATGAGTTTGCCGATCTCTATAAGGAAGAGGTGGAAGAGAAGGCCCGGGAGCAGGATTACGTGGGCGATGTATTGGTGGAAAGCGACCTGGAGTTGATGTTTCCGGTGATGTATATTCCCAACGATGCAGAGCGCGTGGCCATTTATCGCGAGTTGGATAACATGGAGACCGAAACTGAGATCATGGACTTCATGAAACGACTGGAAGACCGTTTCGGGAAAATACCGCCGCAGGGAAAAGAACTGATCCGCATTGTGCGGCTGCGACGCCTGGCCAAATCGTTGGGAATAGAAAAAATCGTTCTGAAAAATGAACAGATGATTCTGAACCTGATCTCCGATGCGGAGTCACCCTACTACAACTCTCCTGCATTTGATAAATTGTTGTGGTTCGTGCAGATACATGCCCGACAATGCCGTTTGCGTGAAATAGGAAATAAACGGTCGGTTCTAATCCACAACATCTATACAGTGGAGACAGCTGTGGCAACACTGGAGGAGATGCTTGGAGCAACCATGACAACCTAAATCACAAAATCGAACGGTCCATTAAAATCCTTGCCAGATCTGATCTTTACATCCACAGGGTTGGTTACCAAAGAGTAGGGGATCACACTGCGTGTGAGCCACGCACCACCGCCAATGGTAGAGTCGTGTCCGATGACGGTGGAACCACCCAGGATGGTGGCATTGGCATAAATCACCACGTTGTCTTCCACGGTGGGGTGACGTTTCATATCCGACAGTTTTTTTTCTACATAGAGTGCTCCCAGTGTCACACCTTGGTATATTTTCACATTGTCTCCAATTTCTGCTGTCTCTCCAATTACGATGCCCGTACCATGATCCATGAACAAATTCTTGCCCACTTTGGCAGCAGGGTGGATGTCGATACCCACTTTCGAATGGGCATACTCCGAAAAAAGCCGCGAGATGAGCGGCAATCCCAACAGATGGAGTTCGTGAGCGATACGGTGTACACAGAGCGCGAAAAAGCCGGGGTAGGCGATGATGACCTCTTCCAATGTCTTTGCGGCAGGATCGAACCGCAGGTAGCACGCCGCATCTTTGTATAATCGTTGTTGGAGGACGGGAAGCCTTTCGAAGAAGGCTTCGGTTTTTTTGTCGGCCGCCTCCGAGTTATGAAGCCGGGCTATGTTCGCATGAAGCTTCTCTGCCACCGACTGTAGTCCCTGCTGTAACCCGCGCGGGTCGGGACAGTTGCAAATGGGAAACATAATAGATATCAATGTCTCAATAACCTCTTCCAACTCACATTTATCGATGGGTATATCAATGGATTGAGGATTGAACTGTGAAATCAACTCGTACGTTTTGTCTGTCATAATGTAAAAATCATAAAATTCTAATTATGAGGAGAGGGGCAAAAGCCTTGTGACCAGCTCATCGCCCAATGCTTTCTTTACTTCTATGTGTTTGAGGGTGGTCACTACGAACGGATTCTTTTCGAAAGCACCTCGTACATATTCGAAATCCATCGCCCGGTCCTGAATATTACCATCGGCACCAAAGCCTGTCTTGAAGGAGAGCGAAAACTCCTTTTTTGCATCGCAGTAAATCATCTCATCGAGGTTCACCACGCTCTCTTTCCATTTCTCTACGATCAGAATGATGTCGTCTGCCGTGATCTCATCGGCCTTTAGGCCATAAAAAAGCTGAATCTTATCCCAGGCCCATGTCCATTCGTTCTCGTAGTAATCCTGATGCAACTTCTGGAAAATATAATTGATCTCCTTCAACCTGGTGAGTTCACCCGATTCTATCTTGTTTAGCAAATCATCGATCTCCGATTTAGGAGCAATCAGCCCCGAGACATCGACCCATTCTCCCTGTCCGGGCTTGTCTCCCGGGTGAAGCCGATCTCTGATCTCTTCATTGCTTTTGAAGTGGGTTCCTTCAAGCCGCTTGATGATGGAGTTCCCCAGAAACTTGTGAATGATGATCTCATATAGCAGAAGGCCTTTTTGCAGGGCCCGGTTGGTGATGATACAACTTTGGAAGGTATATTGTTCAGAGGTCTCCCCTGCGATAGCCTGTAGGTTCTTCAATATCTCCATACCAGCGAATACCTTCTGAATGGTGTAAGGACTAAGCAGGTTGAAATTGATACAATCGAGTCGGTTAGGATCATTGCGCCTGTCTCGCTCCGGCCATTTCTTTGCGTCGCGTATGGTGCCCACGCTGCGCAGATTGATTCCCGGCGCAATATAAGTGGTGTTGTCTTTTTCTATGAGGTATGAGAATGGCAGGTTGGAAGTGTCGGCATGCTGGGAGTGGCGTCCCAGAATCAGGGAGAAAGCACCAACCTTGGCGGGCCACAAAACATAAGAGTTGCTGGTGGTCTTGGCTCCCCGCTCAACGATGCCCTGGTGAATGGGACCGAGCTTGTACATGTGATTGCTCTGATTTGATCCCGATCCGGCATTCATGAAAGAGAACATCCCGGCAATAAGTAGAGTCGATTTGTGGTGTGTCACGGTAAAAGGACCAGCAAAGAGGGCGCACGCTTCCCCATTCTCGCCCTGACAGTTGCTGAAAAAAAGTGAGTCGGAGGCGGAGTAACCGTGATCGATATGACAGGCTTGTCCTATGAAACAACGTGTGATGAAAGAACCCCCGTCGATGGTAGACCCCGAGGAGATAATGAAATCTTCCGCGATCACGTTTCGCCCGATATAAACGGGATCGTACAAGTTGCTGTTGATACTTCCGTTTTTCAGCTTCATGGCGCCTGTAATTTTACAGTGTTCGCCCACACGTACGTTCTTGATATACCCCACGTTCACAATTTTGCAACCGGTGCCGATGGTGCCCCTGTCGGAGGCATGTTTGTCGCAATAAAAGTCAATGATCGTCTTCATGCGCTCTATCAGCACCGGCCGGTGACGGTAGAGGGAGTAGATGTAGGCAAAGTGTGCCGACAGCTTGTTGTTGATGTGTACCTCCCTTCCTCCGGTTTCATTCAATACGTTCACTTGTACCCCGTTGCCGAAGGTGGTCATGCCATCGACCAGGATCACATCCACATTCTGAATGAAGCAATCATCGCCGATGGTATAGTTGGCAATATAATTTTGTACGTTTTCAATCACCACATTGTCTCCAATGCTGCAATTGTGAATCACCGCATTGTTTATACCAGCATGTTTTTGCAGACCACCGGCAAGAACAAAATGAGAATCGAAGAGGCCGAGCGTCACTTTCCCGGAGAATTGCGTATTCTTTACAAAACGGGGATCGAAACCATCCTTTACGGTCACCCCCTCCCATTGGGAACAACTGCATCCGTTTTTTTCCAGCTGATCGATTTCAGCCTTTGTTAAGTTCCTGTGTTGCAGCATATAATATTTATTGCTTTTCTAAATGGCTCCAACCATATTTTTTACTCGAACTCTGGTATAAGGAAAAACGAGGTTCCATACCGGAACCTCGTTTTTTACCCTATTTTTGCTCCTTGAGCGCTCCGTAAATCAGTGCTTCCAATTCCTCGGCCAATTCGGGGTTATCTCTTACAGCGATCTTGGCTGCATCACGGCCCTGTCCCAGTCTTGTGTCGTTATAACTGTACCACGATCCGCTTTTTTTGATGATGTTCAATTCAGATCCTATGTCGATGATCTCACCCGTACGGGAGATCCCTTCGCCGTACATGATGTCGAACTCGGCCTTCCGGAAAGGCGGAGCTACTTTGTTTTTCACCACACGCACGCGGGTGGGTTTGCCAATCTGTTCTTCTCCCTCTTTGATGGGAGAGCCGTTGCCGCGTATATCGAGGCGCACCGAAGCGTAAAATTTCAGCGCATTACCACCCGTCGTGGTTTCCGGGTTTCCGAACATGACGCCGATTTTCTCGCGTAACTGGTTGATGAATATGCAGGTAGTGTTTGTCTTGCTGATCGCGGAAGTGAGTTTTCTAAGCGCCTGAGACATCAAACGGGCTTGCAGTCCCACATTGGAATCTCCCATATCACCCTCGATCTCCTTCTTCGGGGTAAGAGCTGCTACAGAGTCGATGACAATGATATCCACGGCGGAGGAGCGGATCAGCTGCTCCGCAATTTCCAACGCTTCCTCACCACTACTGGGTTGTGAGATCAATAGTTCATCGGTGTTGACACCCAGCTTTTCAGCATAAAAGCGGTCAAAAGCATGCTCTGCATCAATAAATGCAGCGACGCCTCCTACTTTCTGTGCTTCTGCAATAGCATGGATGGCGAGCGTGGTTTTACCAGACGACTCAGGTCCATAGATTTCAATGACACGTCCGCGTGGATAACCGCCCACACCCAATGCCACGTTCAATCCGAGAGAGCCCGATGAAATGACCGGTATTTCTTCTATCTTCTCGTCTCCCATTTTCATGATGGACCCTTTACCGTAGGTCTTTTCAATTTTGTCCATCGCTGCCCGCAGCGCTTTTAATTTCTCACTGTTTTTGTTCTCTTTTCCTTCTTCCATAATGTACAATTTCTTCCTTTTTTCTTTCAGTCGTTTCACTCATAATCTTTTTCCATCCTCAAAATCTGTTCGGCATGGCTTCCAGTGTTGACACTCTTTCCGGCGATGATGTGGGTGATGACACCCTGTTCATCTATTAGGAAAGTGGTACGCACGGTCCCCATGAATTTTTTGCCCATCATCGACTTTTCCTGCCATACTCCGAAGACTTCTACGGTTTTTTTGTCGGTATCCGCAATGAGCGGAAAAGGCAACTTGTATTTGTCGATGAACTTCAGATGCGATTTTGCACTGTCGACACTCACGCCCAAAATCGCGTATCCCGCATCTAGAAGATCGGTATATCCATCACGCAGGCTACATGCCTGAGCGGTACAACCCGGTGTCTGATCCTTGGGGTAGAAATAGAGAGCCAGCTTTTTGCCGGTATAACTGCCTGCTTTAACCGGGTGACCGTTTTGGTCGCTTCCAAGGTCTTCGGGTATTTTATCGCCAATTTGTAGTGCCATTGATTTTTATCTGTTAGAAATTCATGTCTCAAAGATACTAAAAAACCAAAAATTTCGGTGCAGTTCAAGGGAAAAGTACTGTTTTCTCAAAAAGAGATTACGCTAATTGAAACAATTATATTGTTTTGAATATTCCACCGGGAAGAGAAGCTACTACATTTTTTAGCTCCAATTCAAGTAGTGTCATAAATAATTCAGTCACCGGCATATTGAGGGCTATGGCAAGGGCATTGACCTGCATGGCTCCTTCGTGAAGGAGTAACTGGTAAACCTTTTCTTCACTTTCTGTTAATTCCACAAAAAGATCACGCTGCGGTGGTATCTCCTTTTTTCCCCCTTCCTCCCATCCCATATGTGACATCAAATCGGCTACACCCTGCAAAAGCAGTGCTTTGTTGTCTGATATCAGTCGGTTACATCCTGAGGACATCCTGTCTTGTATGCGTCCTGGCACAGCAAAAACCTCACGAAAGTAGGAGTTGGCAATGTCGGCCGTGGTCAGTGATCCTCCCTTTTCTCCCGACTCGACCACCACCACCGCATCCGACATGCCTGCCACGATGCGGTTTCGCTTTACAAAGTTGTGTCGGTCGGGGTTGGTGCCACTGGGAAACTCTGTGAGCAAAGCCCCTGTCTGCAATAAGTCGATAGCCGTCTGCCGGTGCACTGCGGGGTAAATCCTGTCGAGGCCATGCCCCAGTACAGCCACGGTAGATAAACCATTTTGCAGTGCTGCGCAATGCGCATGGATGTCGATTCCATAGGCCAGACCACTGACAATCTGTATTTCGGGCCACTGTGCTGCAAGATCGCGAACGAATGTACGACAGAAGTCCTGCCCATACCGGGTTTCATTGCGTGAGCCGACAATGGCAATCACCTTTTCGCGGTTAAAGTCAACTTTTCCCTTGGCATACAGTAGTATGGGTGCATCGACACACGGCGTGAGTCGTTGTGGATATTCGGAGTCGGTGTAAAACAGGAGCCTAAGGTTATTTTTTGTCACAAATTCCAGTTCTTTCTCTGCCTGACGCAGGACCTCCGGGTCGCGGATCTCCTTGATCAGTCGCCTGGTAATCCGGGGTATGGATTCCAGTTTGCGTGCATCTTCCTTGAAGATAGATTCCTCATCGCCTACGACCTCCATCAGGTTGCGGGCGTGCATCACCCCCACGCCTTTTATGTGCGTGAGAGCAATTCGGTATAAAGATTTGTCGGGCATGTTTTTAGTAGTCAGCATTCAGCGATCAGCTGTCAGCTTGTTAGGTGGAAACTTTGTGCCTCCAGCGGTTAGCAAGGTAAAATAGCTGTCAGCATTCAGCGATCAGCTTTTTTGTAGAAACATTGTGATTGCTGCGTTTTGCA
>CAZRRC010000058.1:0-405 GCA_964602395.1 uncultured Proteiniphilum sp.
TGCTTTTGCCACATTCATAATCCATTCGCCGCTACCATAGTAGTTCTTATCCATCCATACACCGCCAAGTTTAGAATAAAGTCCCCAATGAATAAACAGACCAAACTTGGCATCTTTAAACCATTGAATATTGGGATGTTCATTTCTTGAAATGTTTTTATCCCAGCTATTTTCCATATCCTGTGCCTGTGCGGCAACGATCCATGTAAAACAGATCAGGATGAGGCTAAATGTCTTATTTTTCATTTGGAGATGTTAGCAAATTAAAATCAATCAACAGGTTGGATTATGAGTTGGATGTTCTATTTTATTTCCATAAAAACGGTTTCCAATATACCCGATTTCACAGATACGATGCTCTTCGGTCCTTTCTTTGGCAATTTTAACGTTGACCGTCCGTTATAT
>CAZRRC010000058.1:415-14731 GCA_964602395.1 uncultured Proteiniphilum sp.
GATGAAGCAGTGGAAGTGCCCATATTTACAACCAACTCTCCGTCACCGGTGGCATCAAAACGAATATAATCGGTCGAAGTGAGACAGGGTACGTCGTGCTGATCGCGAAGCTCCGCTTCGATCCAGGCATACACATCGTTATCTTCGATTATACGGGTAACAATTTTTGCCGGTTCACCAAAAGGACGTGTTTCGTAATCGAACGCAATGTTGTCTTCCACAGTTTCCTTTCCTTTCCTGCCAATAACCTTCACCTCGTTTTTGCCCGGCTCAAAGGTGGTGTTCCAGCGTAATCCTGCAGCAGGAAAATCCTGACTGTCACGTTTCCTTACACCCATGCTTCGTCCATTGAGAAAAAGCTCTGCCTCATCGCAGTTCGAATATACCTTGATGGTTTTTTCTTCATCGGATTTGCCCCATCGTACCGGCCATGTATGACCGTAAATACGGATCATCGGATTTTCCGTCCAATAGGACTGAAAGACGTAGAATGCTTCTTTCGGGGTCATATCTCTTTCCACAACACCTTTTTGATTCATATAGGGTACCGGATTCTCGGGACGTACCGGTGTGGAGAAGTCCTTGAAGGGCCAGTAGGCAGCCCCTGTAAGCCATGGCATCGTCTCCTGTTCCTTCAGGTGCCAGTCTATCAGGTCACAGATATAGGTCTCGCTCCAGTCTCCATCGCGCGATGCCCTTGCCGTACCGCCATAGAGCGATGCGTCGCCGGCACGTTCATCTGCTTTTTGTCCGCCACTGCCTATCTTATCCAGATTGATATAGGGATCCTCCGCATGGCGACGTGCATGATTATCTCCTCCCCATTCCACATGCAGAAAATGATCGGTTTTCAGCATCTCGTTGTAGGAAACGTTTTTATAATCTGTATAAATACCTCTGTACCATCCGGCCCAGATTGAGGGAGAGTACACGTCCACAATGTCCTTACAGAAGTCGCACCGCCGGATGGAAGTGAGCCGTGAATCGTCGAGTGTATGAGAAAGCTTATGAAGCTCTTTCATAAAGGTCCTGATTTTCTCCTTGTCGAATTCAGGAAAATCGTTAGGCCAGTCGTTCTCGTTCCCCAGCCCCCACAGGATCACCGAGGGGTGATTCCGATGCTGGGTGATCATGTTTGTAAGCATGCGTCGTGCCTGTTCCTTGTACAGGTCGCCCCCCAGTCCCCCACGGCACCAGGGTATCTCCTCCCAGACAAGGATGCCTAGCCTGTCGCACTCCTCAAGCACGATGCGTGACTGTTGATAGTGTCCCAGTCGGATAAAGTTGACTCCCATGGATTTCATCATCTCCATTTCCTCTACGATCATCTCTTCAGTCATAGCAGCCGCCACTCCCGCATGATCCTCGTGTCGATGGGTACCGCGCAGTAATAACCGCTTTCCGTTCAGCATAAACGGACCTTTTTTGACAAATTCGAAATGACGGAAGCCAAATTTCTCGTCCACTTTCATGGATCCGGACTCCGATTGTAATGTCACTTCACATCGGTAGAGTGAGGGGTGTTTCGGATCCCACAATTCTGGTTTTTTCAGGGAAAAGGATAATAGTTTCTGACCGGAGAAATCATCCAGTCGAATATTCTGCTCATTCAACAGTTTGTTCTGTGGCGAGAATATTTTTATATTCAGGGTGCCAACCGGTTTATTTTGATTGAATGTGGCAAAAATATCCAGCACACCGTTTTTCCCTCTTGCATCGACAGTGGCATCTACACGTACAGACCGGAGAGCCAGTGCCGGTGTATATACCAGATTCAGATAGCGATATATTCCTCCGTACAGATTGAAATCTGAAAGATCGGACGGGATCATCTCTGTATCCCTCGAGTTGTCACAACGAATAGAGAGGGGGATCTTTCCTTTAAAGCGACTTGCATCGTCTGAGGAAAGAAAACGATTCACCGCATCGGTGATATCAGCCTCCCACTCATCATAGCCCCCTACATGAGATGCCACCTCTTCTGTATAAATAAAAACCTTTGTTTTTTGTCCTGCTCCCTCGAAGTGGAGCAGTGTGCGACCATCTTTATAAGGATTGTCCACTGACAAAAGTGTACGGTACCAGGCCGGACCCTGATAGTAGTTGAGGTCCGGATCCACGGCGTCAGTAGCGTTATAGCAGTGGGGTAGTGTTACCTGCTCCCACAGTGGTACCATCTCCGGGGAGCCTTCGGAACCGGGACGTACCGCCTCCCAGATACTGCCCAGGTCTGATTTTAAGAACTCCCAGTGATCATTCAGTCTTGTTTTCTGAGAATAATTGATCTGTCCGTATGCGGCAATCAAGCTATAGCCCAAAAAAAAGATTGTCAACAGATATTTTGGCTGCTTCATTTTATTTTTTGGTTAAAGAGAGATCATTCTCAATTTTCTCTTTTCGCAAGAGCGCTTCCAAGAAATAATAATCGGCATATACCAGTGGCACATCCACTTCGGAGTTCGACGGTTTTGATCCGGTACTGTGAAGTAACAGAAATCCACCGTCGTCATGTAATGTGGCGCGATAGTGAAGTGTCAGATTTTTCAGTATGGTATCGGCCTGTTCTTTGTATTGAACCGCCTTTTCCCCATCAAAAGTACTCAACTCATAGAGCGCCGATGCGATGATTGCAGCTGCGGAAACATCCCTGGGTTCGTCGGGTATGGCTGGTGCATTAAAATCCCAGAAAGGAATCAAATCCTCCGGTAGGTTGGGGTTCGTAAAGATAAAATCTGCCACATGCCGGGCCTGATCCAAATAGGCGTTGTCTTTTGTCTCCCGGTAACACATGGTGTAACCGTATAATGCCCATGCTTCGCCCCGGGCCCAGGTAGATTCGTGTGCATAACCCTGATGCGTATGACGATTCAATACTTCACCTGTAATGGTGTCATAGTCGACCACATGATAGGTGCCATAATCCGGGCGAAAATGATTTTTTATGGTCGTGTTCGCATGATTCACGGCAATATTGTAATAGGTGGAATCGCCGCTTTCTCTGGATGCCCAGAAAAGCAATTCCAGGTTCATCATGTTGTCGATGATAACAGGACATTGCCACTTGTCGCGGTTGTGATCCCACGAACGGATAATTTTGGCATTGGGCTTGTATCGGGATATCAGTGAGTTTGCTGCTTCAAGCAGGATGGGTTTGTAACTTTGGTCGTTCGTCAGTCGCAACCCGTTGCCAAAACTGCAATACATCATAAAACCCAAATCGTGGGTGGTTTTTGTGAACTTTTGCACCTCGAGGGAGGCAGTGAATGCTCTTGCCTGTTTCTCCCATTCGGGATCTTTTGTATATTCATACATATACCACAGTTCTCCAGGAAAGAAACCACTTGTCCAGTCCCTGGAAACAACCAATTTCAGATTTCCGTTTTCATCAAGAGTGCGGGGACTCACCAGCGGTTTTTCCGCTTTGGTGAGTGAATCCCTTTCATCTTTTAGTTTCGCAGAATCAATTTCCTGCAACGCATAGGTGAGTTGTTCTGTAGCAAAATCGAAGTTTTGTTTGATCAAATCACCGGATTCCTGCGCCTTGCAGGAAATGAAAAAACAAATGGCGAGGATGCTGAACAGGCCAAATATTTTATTTGTCATTTCTTTTTAAATTAAATTTATATTGTGGGTTCCCATCCAGGTTCATAGTCGCGGCTCCATAATTTCATCGCATCGCGGTCGTACATTTTGCCGGTTTTTTCATCAATATCAAACCCTTTTCCTATACGGAACGCAACGTTTGAATAGTGAACCATGGCCATGCTGATACTGGCATCGTCGATGGGTGCAGTCAGCTTTTCCTTGCCTCTCACCGCTTCAAAGAAATTGATCACATGTCCGGTGGTCATGTCGCCACCGCCTCCCAAAGCCGTTCCGGCTTCATTGGTAGATGAACTGTTGTCTTTCACCAGTTTTCCATTCCTGTCAAAGAGGCTATATTTACCTCGGTCTACATATACGGTTCCTTCGCTTCCATAAATGATTGTTCCTCTTCCACCTCCTCCGTATGTATCATATCCGTTACGGCTTTTTCCATCCCACTGGATAATTTTGTTTCCAGAGAACCGGAAGGTGGCATCCATGGTGTCATACATTTCCCAACCGTCATTGACGAAATGGCGCTTGGCAGCTTCTACATCTACCCGGAGGGGAAAGTTCACATCCAATGCCCAACGTGCTATATCCAATTCGTGGGTAGCATTGTTTCCTGTTTCTGCAGTGCCGTAGTCCCATCCATACCAGTGCCAGTTGTAGTCCCATGTCTCTGTGGTGTATTCACGTCGCGGTGCAGGGCCCTGAAAAAGTTCCCAATCGAGGCCAGCAGGTACAGGCGCTTTTTTTTGTAAAGGCACTTCACCTCTTGTGTTGGTGTAAAATGCCAGTGCTTTATAGGGTGTTCCAATGATACCACGGTGAATTTCCTGGATTATTTCAATGGTATGGGATGATGAACGCTGCTGGTTACCCATCTGTACTACTTTATCGAGTTTTTTAGATGCTTCGACCAGCAGTTCGTTTTCGAACATATTGTGACTACACGGTTTTTCTACGTACACATGTTTTCCGCTTTTCATCGCCATAATCGAACCCGGAGTATGCCAGTGGTCAGGTGTGGCATTAATCAACACATCCACTTTCTGGTCATCGAATACTTTGCGGATGTCATTTTCCAACTTTGGTTTGTAGTCGATGTGTTTGGAAAAGTTCTGTAGTGCTCTTACCCGTTGATTTTCCATTACATCGCACAGATAAACCAATTCTACATTAGCTTTTTTCATCGCAATGGGTTCGTAAAATGCGCCTAATCTGCGACCGAGCCCTGCTATGGCAACTTGAATACGGTCATTGGAACCAATGATTCGTTTGTAACTTTTTGCCGGCATACTCATTATTGAATTGCTTACTGCGATTCCTGCTGCTCCAGCACTCATTCTTTTAATAAATTCCCTTCTATTTACTTTCATATTATTAAGGATTATGGTAATTATTTATTCTGTTTTATAAATCGGATAGCTATGGGGTTCATGTATTGATTCCCCTGATAATTCTTTCCCCAGAGAGAACACTCAAACTCATTGGTCGTTAATTCTATACTGCCAATACGGATACTGTTTGTACCCTTTTTTTCAGGGTGTGGAGGGTAGTTTATCGTAAAGTTCTCACTGCCAATATTGAAGATGATTTCCCCCGTATCGGCATTTTCGGCTGTGTTATAATCCAGAAAGAGATCATATTTTGAAGTCTTGTTGATTCTCACCTTCCATCTTATCCACTGATCATTCGTTTTCCAGTTTGTCACGTAGTTTCTGTTTATCTTTCCATCTCCGAACCTTAACCCTGTGCCCATCAATTCGGCATCAAAAGTGAAGAGTGTGTTATCGCCCGTATCGTCCAACAATCGGACCGGATAGGATTTTTTATTTTTTTTCAGTGCAATACCTATGACGGTGTTCATCGGGTCCGGGGCTTTTTCAGGCAAATAGACCGCCATATCCTTGTCATTTATCCGAAAAAAAGAAACTCTCTTTTTTTGAGGATCCGAAACAATCCAGGCTTTGTCAATTTTTGAAGTCAGTCCCCCGATTGTGAGCATACCATTTTTCGGCCATTGATGTACGTGCGCATAGAGGGTGTCGCCCTTCCTGGTTGTTTCGCCCCACGATTGTACGGGTAAATCTGTCTTTTGAGCACCATAGATAGCTTCACCGTTTACCTTTAACCATTTTCCAATTTCAAGGCATATGGTTGCGTCCTTTTCATCCCATTTCCCATTACCCATCGGACCCACATTCAATAAGATATTTCCCCTTTTGGCCGTAGCGGAAGAAAGCAAACGCACAAAATGACTGACCGGCTTTCGTTCAGTATCAACTATGCTATAACCGTAAGATTCGTTGGTTGTGGGAATAGATTCCCAAAAGCCCGGTGTGGGATAAAGGTATGCCGCACGATCGCCCGTATTGGCATAGTCGCCTAAGTTTTTATTGGCAAATCGAGCCAGTCGTCCGTTCACGACAATCTTATTTTCCGGATCTATTTCCCGGATGGCTTCCAGTATGCGGATGTTTTGGTATAACGGTAATTTGTGGGGTGTATCAAACCACATCAGGTCGGGGTCATACCTTTTTATCAACTCTTTTATTTGGGGAATTGATTTCTCTCTGACATATTTGTCGGCTATTGGAAGATAATCGGGACTTGTCAACCACCAATCACTTCCCCCCACCAATCGGTCGCCTCCGGGATGATCGGGGTATTCCCAATCATTTCCCGGTGCACAAGGATGCTCCCAATCGAAGGCATGCGAATAGTAAAACCCAAATTTGATGTCATATTTACGGGCAGCCTCGCGGAGTGCGATCATGGGATCTTTATTATACTTTGTCAACGACATGTCATACGGATAGACGTCCGAAAAATACATCGCGAACCCGTCGTGATGCTTGGCTGTAATGACCACGTATTTCATACCGGCATCGCGGATAGTCCGCATCCATTCATCCGCATCAAACTCTAACGGATTAAAAGGTAAAACCAATTCCTTGATATAATTTACCAAAGGAATCTGCGCTTTGCGCATGAGATGTTCCGTATAACCTCCCACTTTTTCCCCTTCCCATATTCCTGCAGGAACAGAATAAACGCCCCAATGGATAAAGCATCCGAATTTTGCATCGGCATACCACTCCATGCGTTGGTCGAGATTTTCCTGTGATTTCGTCCACCAGGTTGCGTAGGCTTCCGACACGGCTTCTTTATCCTGTGGCAATTGGAGCTTTTCAAGTATGGCCATGCCTTGTTCATCTCCTCTGTTTTGCGACTGTACTGTCAAAACAAAGAAGAGGAGAAAGCCAATAGAGATCCAATTTTTATTCATATGTCCACTTTATTTTTCGCTACTCCTCGCTATAAGCGTTTAATTTAGCTTGGCGGTCAATTCATAGCTCTTCCCTTTTTCTGTATCGAAGTCGATCAGATAGGTCTCTTTCAATAAAAGATTTACATTTGTTTCACTTCCGTTCGATATAAAAGCGGGCAAAACAGGCTCAGGATAGAAGCCATTTGGATTATTGTCCTGTGCATTTTGCAAAGATACATTTTTTGACTGAAGTGGCGTGTGTGTTCTCAATCGACAATTTCCTCCCAACGTAGAGAACACGACAACATTCTTTAAAGCGCCGTTTTCCCATTCGAAATCCAGGATAAAACCTCCTCTGGCACGAACTCCTTTTATTGACCCCGCACTCCATTTATCGGGAAGAGCCGGTAAAATAAAAATCTCTTCAGAATGGCTTTGCAACAACATTTCAGTAATGCCTGCCGTACCTCCGAAATTGCCATCAATTTGAAACGGCGGATGTGCGTCAAACATGTTGGAATAGGTGCCACCGCCCTTCATGGATACCTCTGTGGCATCCACATGCCTTAACGCATTTTTCAACATCTTGTATGCGTGATTGCCATCTTCCAGCCTTGCCCAGAAATTAATCTTCCATGCCATGGCCCATCCTGTGCCTCCGTCGCCTCGTAATTCAAGCGTGCGTTTTGTGGCTTTTGCATATTCGGGATTGACACGAGGCAAAACCTCCTTACCCGGGTGTAGTCCCAGGAGATGCGAAACATGGCGGTGATGAGGGTCCACATCCTCAAAGTCTTTGTGCCACTCCTGAAGTTGTCCTTTTGATCCCATGTGAGGAGGGTATAAACGAGCCAAGGCAGTCTTTAATTCATCCCTGAAGGATGCATCTGTCTCCAGTATTTCTGAAGCCCGAATGCTGTTGACAAACAGATCCCGGATTAAACTCATGTCCATGGTCGAGGCTTTGGCAATGACACCCACTTGTTCTTTTCCATTCAGGTCGATGTACTTGAAATTATTCTCCGGAGAGGAGGATGGGTTGGTGACCAAATAGCCGTTTTCGGGGTCCTCCTGGAGCCATTGCAGCATGAATTCTGCAGCTCCTTTCATCAGAGGGTAAGCTTTTTCTTCGAGATATTTCTTGTCGCCGTGGAACGCGTAATGTTCCCATAGGTTCTGGCAAAACCACACACCTGCCATGGGCCAGCACGACCATCGGGGAGTGCCACTCGGATCCTGATCATAACCTCCGGTCGGTGAGGTCTGCGCCCAAGCATCAGAGTTGTGATGTGCGAGCCATCCTTTGTCAATGCCGTAGTTTATTTTCGCTGTTTTAGCACCTTCCTGTGAAAGTCGTTCGACAAACGAAACCAGTGGTTCGAAACACTCCTGTAGCCCGGTTGTCTCTACCGGCCAATAGTTCATTTCTGTATTGATATTGGTGGTGTAGTTGGATCCCCAGGGTGGTTGAACGTGCCTGTTCCAGATACCCTGCAGGTTAGAAGGCAAGCTCCCGGTTCTGGAGGAGGCGATCGTCAGGTAACGTCCATACTGATAGTATAACGCAACGAGGCTTTTGTCGGAATCATCATTTTGAAA
Organism: uncultured Proteiniphilum sp.; assembly: GCA_964602395.1. GTDB lineage: Bacteria > Bacteroidota > Bacteroidia > Bacteroidales > Dysgonomonadaceae > Proteiniphilum. The sequence continues at coordinate 8,877 of CAZRRC010000058.1, forward strand.
TGCTGCAAGACGTTTGTTTACGGGAAGATCTTCCTTTCCTTCGCCCAAATCCAGGGTAACCCTGTCGAATAAATTTTTGTAATCCTCTTTGTGTCGGCTGAGCAGTTTCTTATATCCAAGAGCTTGTGCTTTGGTCAGGTATTCTTCTGCTTTTTTTTCAGCTGAAGTCAGATCGGTGGAAGACTGTGCAAATGAATCGCTGTGGTAGCTGGTCGCCGCCGCTACGATGATTGTGGCCGAGTTGGCATTTGACAGCGATATAACAGAATCATTCGTTTCGATATTTCCACCCTTGGGAATGACAAGCAAGTGAACTTCGAAATTCAACCCTGGACCATCTTTCTCCTCTGAGTATAGAATCTGATTGGGATCATATTTCCTGTTTGCCACATAGTAAGGTGCTTTTCCTTTTAGAATCAATTTGTTGCCATCGATGGAGGTTCTATAGCGTAAATCACTGTGAAGACCCAGGTCAAAAGAGATTGCCTCTTTTTTGTTTGCTTCGAGTTGAATGATCATTACACGGTTGGGAAATGAGATAAAACTGCTTCTTCTGTATTCTACGTCATTTATCCTGTATGAGACACTGGCAGTGGCATCCGATATATTCAGATCGCGATAGAAATCTTTCACGTCATTCTCTTCGCCACGCATATTTAGCAACAGGTTTGCAAGCGGCAGGTACCTGGCTGTATACGGGCCTTGCGAGTTGTTCTTCCATAAGCTCTCGGCAAGTTTGTAATCGCCGCTGTCAATTGCTTCGCGAATTTTGGGCAAAGCTGCTGGCCCTAGGGGATTATTTCGTTCTTCACTGGGACCGGACCATAGCGTTTCCTCATTCATTTGGTACACCTCATTCAGGGGATTCCCAAAAACCATTGCCCCCAGACTGCCGTTTCCCAGCGGCAACGCTTCTTCCCATATCCGGGCAGGTGCGTCGTACCAAAGTTTTAAATCTGCTGAAGCTTGTTCATCGGAAGAACAAAACGAAAGTATGATTCCGAGAAGAAGCAACGCTGTATGATGTATTGTTTTCTTCATGTTTATATTATTTTTGTTCATCCGCGATTTCAAAATATTTAGCCGTGTTGGAGATCAGTCTGGTGACGGGTAATTTCTCTTTTAACTCGAGCTTTATTACCGATACATATTCGTTGGGAGCCTGCTGCGGAACTTGGATAACGATCTGTCTGTTTTTTCTGTCCACTTTCAGGGTGCTGTTATCGTGCAGCAAAGTGGCTTTTTTGACCTTGTAGTTTGCATCGAAAATGAGTTTGCCGTCCTTCGGCCACTCGGAGACGCACAAGTACAGCACAGTTTCATTTCCGACATCCTTTCGTGTACATTCGCCCCAGGTGGGGAATATAAGGCTTCGCTGTGTTCCATAAATTGCTTCGCCATATACTTGCATCCATTTTCCCATCTCATGCAACCGTGTTTTTGCTTCATCGGGAACATCTCCCAGTGGGGTAGGGCCAATGTTCAGCAAGTAGTTTCCACCACGAGCGGCGATTGATGTCAGATTTTTGATTAATTCGTAGGGTGATTTCCATTTGTTTTCCCTAGATTTAAATCCCCAGGAGCTACCAATATTCATGCAGGTTTCCCAATCTACTCCCACAATATCTTCCGCCTTTGGAATCAAGCCTTCCGGTGTTTTGAAATCACCCGCGAAGTTGGGTCTTTTTAACCGGTCGTTGGTAATTACCTGGGGATATTTGGCCAGCTCGGCTTGTAATCTGGAAGCCTGTTCATCAGTGATCGACATGGGGGTATCCCACCAGATAACCGATACATCGCTGTATCGCTCCAATAGTTCCTTTACTTGCGGTAGAGCCACTCTGTGGAAATATTCATCGAAAGTATTGTCAGTTTGCAGGCAATCCCAGGCACCGCGGTTGGCTGACGTAAACTCGTTGATTCGTAGAGAATCGGGATTTGGCCAACCTTCATGCATTTGCTTGCGAGCTGTGGCACCGCCCGAGTTGCACCAGTCCTGCGACTGGGAATAATAAAAGCCGAATTTCATGTCATACTTCCGGCATGCCTTCACAAATTCATCAATCACATCCCGTTTAAAAGGAGTGTAATCCACCATATTAAAATTGCTGGCATTGCTTTGAAACATGGCAAATCCATCGTGATGCTTGGTTGTGAAGACCATATATTTCATTCCCGTCTCTTTTGCCAGTTTCACCACTTCTTCGGCATTCCAGTTTACCGGATTAAAAGTACTTGCCTTTGCCCGATACTCCATCACCGGAATTTTACATCGGTTCATGATCCACTCCGCGCCGCCGCGTTGCTGGTTAAATCCGTTATACACTCCGCCATACATTGAATAAGGTCCCCAATGAATGAACATACCGAATTTGGCATCACGCCACCAGCTCATCTTTTCATTGTAATCCAGAGCTACATTCGGCTTTTGAGCAAAACCGGCTATCGACATCATGAGAATTGCTAGAGATATGAATAGTTTTTTGTTCATATTTTTTATTTGGGTGATTTTTGTTAATCTACTATTGTTGTTGTGTCATAAATTTCCAGGTTACTTTGCCAATGGTATTTGGCTTATTCTTTTCCGCTTTAGAGATTTCTCCAACGAGTCTGTTCTTTTTATCTGCCTTCACGGTCAACGTTCTCCATGAATATGCTCCTTTCTCATAATCAAATGTTTCGCCATCATCATCGTATAGCATATAGCTGTTTGGCTTTGTCCCGTAATGACGGACTTCAAGATTAACTATTTCTCCCGTTTTTGGTGCGTGTAACAAGGGTGCCATCATGGGGATGATGCCGCCATCTTTCACATATACCGGTATTTTCTCTAACCCCGGGGTCACCGTGATTACTTCGCCATTTCCAGCATATTCGCCCGTGTAGAAATCATACCAGTTCCCTTTGGGAAGGATTACTTTGCGTGACTCCTGACCTACAAACATGGGAGCCACCAGAAGGTATTCTCCGGCCATATACTGGTCTTTTATTTCTTTGTTTACAACCTCCAGGTAGGGATTGTCTTCGAGGTTTTGCGACAGGACTTCTTCGGTCACTTTCACATTGAAGCCTGGTTCCAGATTCATTCCCCTGAAAGGAGGTGTTCCTTCGAAACGGTATTTTGCAAATTCAGAGTACCAATAGGGCATCATCTGCATCCGCAGAAGGGCGTATTGTTTTACGCTTTCGCTTACCTCAGGAAAAGACCAAGGTTTTGTTCCGCTGGACCAGGCATTGATCATGGCCATGGGTGAAAAGACGACCGACTGGAAGCGTCTTAACCACTCCTCCCCAGTTTTGGAACCCCTGACTTCCGGTGTCCATAGCACACCGCTAAATCCGCTGTTGATTAATGCGGTGATAAAATCTTCATGGCTGTAATAATCGTTGTATATGACATAGGGCATGGAATTACCCCCTGCATTGGAAGCCCTTACCAGACCAAATGTTCTTACATTTTGTTCCCGATACATATCGGCGGTTATTTTCTGAACCCATAAACCATAGGTCTGACGCATCTGTTCCGCGCTTAACCCGGAAGGAAAGGTGGCTACATCCGGCCACAGATAGTGATCATACCCATCTACTTCATCAATTTTATAACCGCTGACGCCAATAGACAGATGCTCTTTTTTTAGTTTTTCTGTCCATATTTTTTGTGTATTCTCCAAAGAAAAGTCCGGAACAATACCGTTCCAAACCGTGTGTGAACCACTCAACAGAACCATCTCTTTATAAATTTCGGATGCCGGAGAGATATAGGGGTTGGTCCATAAATTAATGCGTACACCGCGTTCTGCCATCTCTTTTACAAATCCTGCCGGATTGGGATATCTTCCTTTGTCCCATTCGAAAGAACAAGGATAGGCTTTACTCTGCCATCCGGGTTCCAAACCGATGTAATCCAGTGGAAACCCTTTTTCTTCAAACAGTGCCACCTCTTCTTTCACCTGCTCATCGGTATAAAGACGTTGTGTGCGCTGGGTAAAACCCAGTCCCCAGCGTGGGGGAAGGGGTCCTCCACCGCAGTATAAATTATACCTGCGGATCGCGTCCATAGGGGTAGGGCCTGCAAAAAGATATATTTCCACACCTTCGGCAGGGACCAGGATCTCTACGGCATCGGAATAGGGGCGTGACGACCATTTTTTATCGGTATTCCTGTCTTGTGGAACCGGTGCATTGGGGCTGTCTTTTCGAATACCAGTTCCTGCATAAACCGTCAGATAACGGGCGGAATTTACCAATACGCCATACCCCTCACTGGAGACGTAAAAGGGAACCGGCGCATGTGTCCGTCCATTATCTTTTCCACCATAATGATCCACATGCAGGTTCAGAATTTTTCCCCGCTGATGCACTGTTTGAAAATTCAGTCCAAAGCCATATAATTGTTCCCCTTTTACCAGAGGTATTCGTAACGATGTTTTGCCGTCCGACACTGCTCCCACGACTTCTTTCCCAAGTGCAGGGAAGTTTACATCCGGCATTTTCTTTAATGACTCAGTTTGTGGTATGACTCCGGCCACTTTCAACAAAGAATATGCTTCGGGGGTTCCGACCACTCCCTTCCATACGCCCGGTTCAACCTGTTGCCAGTTCACTTGTGCCGAAATAAACAACGTAACAAAAGAGTAAATTATACTGACTATTATTATCCTCATGTTATTTTATACGTAGATTTTTCTGTGCTGATTAAAGCCATATGATTGGATTCCGTATGGGCAGGTTGCGGATCACTTCTTCATTTTCGGGGAAATGGTCGAGTGTTCTCCACGCCTCAAGGTATGTTTCATTCTTTAATCCGATTGCTCCGAAGAAAAGGAAGGGTTGCGCAACAGGCCACTCATCCCAATACATTACATCGGGTTTATATTCCCACGCGGATTTATCTATTACAAAGGGCAGTAAAAAATCAAAGGCTTTCTGCATATTTTTTCCGTCCGGTGTGGTATATGTCCACAAGTTGTCCTCTTCTGTCGATAATATCCGACAAACCGTGGCCATTGCATCGAGATTAAAAAGTGAATACCCGTATGGTTTGGTTCTGCTTAACTCGCGCGGAAAACTTCCATCTGTCCCCATCTGATCCGGCAAAAGAACAGTTTTGTAGCGATCTGAACAGAGATCCAGCACTTCCTCGTTGCCAGTATATTTAGCAAAGATTGCAGCCTGCATCACCCAGCATGTGCCATGATTGTTCTGTGCATTCATCTCGTCGATTCCGTAGGGATGCGTTGTCAGCCACGTCAGATACTCAGAAAACCATCGCTTGGTACCTTCCACATTCTCTTCCGACAGTAAGCCCTGTTCTTCCATTTTTAATAACGATTGTACCACCTCAATCAGGTGAATGGTGTCGATAATCCCGATCCCACGCCCGGTTGCGATGCCCTTGATTGCCTGTGCATAGAGCAGGTTCGGGTTCATTTTGGTCTCTTCGTCGATAAACCAGGCCCGGATATGTATCAGCGCAGCATCAATGTATTTCCGGTCTTTTGTCAGCAGATAAGCCGACGTCAGGTTGCCGACGAGTGTGCTGAAACGGATCATCGCATGCCGGTGAGCTACAAAATTGTCGGGATTTGTTTGGCCGTCACGTCGCACGTAGGGCCCTTCCGGATTGAGTGAGTCTGGCCACCAGTAATCACCCTCCGAATAAAAATCATGTATTCCACCCGCGCTTCTTTCGCTCTGATGATCGGTCACGGTGATCGGTTTTTCGTGCAAATTATTTTCCGCCCTTTTCAGTATCTCATCTTTTAATTGACCCTGAACAATCTTTGTCGCCGGATCCCCCATGGAACAAGACTCCAGGGAAAGGAGTGAAGCAAACAGTATCAGTAATGTAAAAA
>CAZRRC010000058.1:14831-16189 GCA_964602395.1 uncultured Proteiniphilum sp.
AGGGATAATCAGATCATCTTTTTTGATCAGCGTAACCTCTGCTTCGGCCATATTGACACCCCTCATACTCCCATTTCTGCTTATCATGAGGTTGTTTTCCAACCTGATGCCGTCCGTTTTATCGTAAGCCTGGATTAAACTGTCTTCATTCACACAATAAACAAGGTTATTTGCCAGAACTGTATTCAGCGGACGCATGTTCCGGTTTGGGCCATTTCCGTGTCCAAACTGTAAAGGCGTAGAACAGTCATAAAAAGTGTTGTTGAAGATTACAGCGTTTTTCACCTGATCATACTCCTTTGGTTTTGCATTGGGTATACCGTTTACCAAAACCAGGGCACTGCTGACTCCTTTACCCCGCAATCCAGAAAAGAAATTGTTAAACACTTTCTGATTTTCGTTGATTACGCGTACACCGCCTGTTCCATCCACGCCATTTCCCAGGAAAATGTTTCCGTATACCATGTTCCGGTGACCATGCCTTAATGTGAGCATCCCCCTGCATTCTTTAAAGACATTATTAATAATTTGGTTCTCAGATGATTTGACCGATATTATTTCCAACTCTCCGTCGCACTGTTCAAAGAAATTTTCTTCCACTTTTGTCCATCCGTTCAGGTGTGAAGTTTGAGAAAGGCCAATTTGAATAGTTTCTCCTCCATTTTCTCCCAAAGGCTCTCTTTTACCAAAGTAATTGCGATAAATATGGTGATTGGTTTCAATGCTCGTCAGCGAATCCAGTCGAACGGTAAGGGTCATCCCCTTGTTGGTTTTTCCAGTCAGGGAGCAATATTCAACCCTGTTGTTTTTACCATTTATTTGTATCCAAAAGTCGTTTTTGCTTTTATTAGGGTTGCTGAAACCTTCTATTACACAATTTGACACAACGCAGTAATTAGCCACTTCGTTTTTGTTCCTGAATTCAATCACGCTGCCTGAAGGGGTGTAGCCATTTCTGAATATTAATCCTGATACTTGAAGATATTCTCCGCTCAATTTGAGATTTGATTTCCCTTCGATAAAAACTTTCCCAGGAGTTCCGGCTCTTAATGTAATGGGATATTCCGGAGACCCTTTGCCAAAAAACTGAAGTTCCACATCTTTCCATACCCCGTTTTTTAGGACAATCTCATCTCCCGGGCCAAGATTGGGAATAGTTTTGTTAAATTCTTCCAGGGTTGCCACAGGATATATTTTTGCCTGTATAAGTTGCAAAGGTAGAATTAGTAATAAACCAATCATTATCCAATTTCTTAGTATCATCACACTTTATTTTAATAGTTTATAATTTAATATAAGAACGGCTTTGGGTTTGACTTTTCCTTTTTCGTTCAATTCTAGTTTTTAAATAAGCATTC
>CAZRRC010000059.1:0-15595 GCA_964602395.1 uncultured Proteiniphilum sp.
AAGAAAAGCCGTATCATGTTGTATGATAAGACGGCGTCAATATTCTTGGTGCAACAATCCAGAAAAACGGTTTTAAAGCCTAATTCGGAGTTGCGTATGCCGGGGATAGGCTCATGATTCGCTTTCTTGTGCTTCGAGGTAGTTCTTTACCATGTTGCCGTACATCTGGATGAGTCTGGTACGCAGGTAATCTTCATCCTTGTTTTCGATTTCTATCTTATCCATTTGTTTGGATATATATTTTTCGAAGTTGTGCCGGTCCACGATGTTATACTTGTTCGCAAACGTATGGGTGTTGGTCATCAAATCGTAGGCAATGTAATTGTGGGTATAAAAATGATAATTGAGATGCATCTCTTTATCGATGATAGCCGCCACGTTAGCCAGTATGGTTGATTTATTTGTTTCACCCTCCATTTTTTCCAGCTTGTCGTTGATAGGACGACCAAACTGAAGATGGATGCGCCCTTTATAGCCCATGATGCCTGTTTTCATGTTTTCCACATCATCGAAAAAGGTTTTCTTGAAATCGGAATCGTCCCGTTTCAACTGCGATTCTTTTGCTTTGAGGTAATCGCAGGGGTCATACTCATAAGAAAGAGTCAGTGGAATGATATTCAGCCTTTTTAGAGCCTCTAGCGGGTTGCTCTTGTCGTAGAGGGAAAGCATCTTAAGGACACTTATCTGGGTGCGGTCGTCGGCATCCTTGGCCCTTCCTTCCCGTTGGGCAATCCAGATGGATTGATTGCGCTGAATGATGGTCTGACTGATATATTCAGAGAGGTGCTGGATGTTTTCGAGCAGCTGCTTGATGGGTAAATTGCGCCGGACAATGAAACTTTTGTTCAACCGCACAATGTCGGCAACCCAGGGAATGATGAGCAGGTTGTCGCCCACAGCCACCTCCACAGTTTCTCTTCTGTTCAAAAACATCAGGATATTCAGGATGGCTGCATCCAGCACAATGTCGCGATGGTTGGAAATGTAAAGGTGACTTTTGTCATCGCGGGTATAAATCCAGTTGCCGCTGTTGATTTTGGTTTGCGTCACATCGAACAGCTTTAGCAGGATGGGCGTGGAGACTGTCCGCTGGAAATCAAAGACAGTCTTGCATCGCTCCATGGTTTGAATGAGATTCTTCCACGTTGCAGCTTCGATGTAGGGTACGACTGTTTGGCGAAAGTAAGGATCTGAAGTGATCTTGTGAATGGCAGCCTCCACTTCATGGTCTCTGATGGGTCGGATGTCATCAAAATCGGCGATGCTTTTATTTTCCATTTTTTGAAATTTTGACAGCAATAATCTGTTTACTCATTTGCGACGTAAATTTGAGAGAATGGGATACTCTGTAGAAGGTTAAAAAAGATCAGATACTTTAATTTAACATTTCTACCCCGCAAATATAGTTATTTTTTTGGATGTGGATTGAAAATCGGAAATAACTTCACAATGTTAAAAGAAGACGTGCCGATCAAGATGGGTTGGCATGGGCATTATATTCAATGATATCAGAGAGTACCTCTGTCATGCTTAAGCCGGCTGCAGCAACCTGTTGGGGGATGAAACTCGTGACCGTCATGCCGGGGGTAGTGTTCACCTCCAACAGCACCGGGATGTTGTTTGAGATGATATAATCGGCCCGGATAATTCCTTTTGCACCAATCAGCCGGTAGATTTTTTCGGTCTCCTGCTGGATCGTCTGAGTAAGTTCCTTGGAGATGCGGGCAGGGGTAATCTCCTCCACCTGGCCGTTGTATTTTGCATCGAAATCGAAAAACTCGTTGGTGGTCACCACCTCTGTTAGGGGCAGCACCGTGGATCCTTTATCGGTGACAAAGCAGCCGCAGGTGACCTCCGTGCCCGAGATGAAGCTTTCGATGATTACCTCCGGCGCTTCCAGAAAAGCATCGGCAACAGCTTTTTGGAGTGCTATCTCCTCCTTCACCTTGGTGGTGGCAAAGCTCGATCCTCCTACATTGGGCTTTACGAAGAGTGGCAAACCCAGGTGGGAGACGATTGTTTCAGACTGCAACGGGTCGCCCTGCCTCAGTATCACCGAGTCGGCCACCCGAATACCAAAGTTCTTGAGGTAGTTGTTGCAGGTAAACTTGTTGAATGTGAGTGCCGAAGCCAGTACGCCGCAGTTGGAGTAGGGGATGCCCATCATGTCGAAATAGCCCTGTAGCGTGCCGTCTTCGCCGGGTGTGCCGTGGATGGTGATGTAGGCAAAGTCGAACTTGACTGTTTGTCCGTTTGCGATGAAGCTGAAATCATTTTTATTGACAGGGATGTGTACCCCCTGATACTCCACTTCCCACGATTTGCGATCAATCATCACCTTGAAGAGGTTGTATTGTGTCTTGCTGAGGAAGGAATAGATGCCGGCGGCACTTTTCTCGGAAATCACTTTTTCCGACGAGTATCCGCCCCATACGATGGCAATATTTTTTTTCATGTGTTTATACGATGTTTTGTTCTTCACTCCATTTGTTCTCTTGCGGCAGTGTAGGTACGCCACCGCTCTATCACGGCCTGCATGTCGTCGGGTATGTGGCTGTCGAAGTAGAGTTCTTCGTCGGTGACGGGATGTGTGAATCCAAGGGTGCGTGCATGCAGGCACTGGCGCGGACAAAGGGCAAAACAATTGGTGATAAATTGTTTGTACTTCGTATACCGGGTGCCCCGCAGGATCTCGTCTCCGCCATAACGCGCATCATTGAAGAGGGGGTGTCCCAAGTGCTTCATGTGTACCCTGATCTGGTGGGTACGTCCTGTCTCCAGCTGGCACTGTACCAGGGTGACATAGCCGAAACGCTCCAGCACGCTGTAGTGGGTGACCGCTGCCTTGCCCTGGTCTCCTTCCGGGAAAACACGCATGACCATGCGGTCTTTGGGATCGCGCCCGATATGACCAACAATCGTCCCGCTCTCTTCAGCTACATTTCCCCATACCAGCGCTACATAAAGACGTTTGGTCTCTTTGCGGAAGAATTGGGCAGAAAGATTGGTCTTTGCTTCGGGGGTTTTGGCTATCAGCAGCAGCCCGGAGGTATCTTTGTCGATCCTGTGTACCAGCCCCAGCCGGGGGTCGTTCATGTCACGAATCTGATCCTGCTTCAGGTGAAAGGCCACCGCATTGACCAGCGTACCGGTGTAATTGCCATGCCCGGGGTGTACCACCAAGCCGGCTGGTTTATTCACCACCATCAGGGCATCGTCCTCATAGACAATATCTAGGGGAATGTCCTCGGGTAAAATTTCCAGCTCATGGCGTGGTCGATCCATCACGATGGAGATCACATCGAGCGGCTTCACCCTGTAGTTCGATCTTACCGGTATGCCGTTTACCAGGATGCAGTCTGCTTCGGCAGCCTGCTGAACCCTGTTCCGTGAAATGCCCTCGATCCGTACCGACAAAAACTTGTCGATGCGCAATAGACTCTGTCCCTTATCGGCCACAAACCGATAATGCTCATATTTCTGATCTTGCCCGGCGTTGTCATCTTCTAACAGATCCTCCTCTTCCGACAGGGAATCAAAATCCTCGTAATCCTCGTTTGTAACCATATACCTTGTTAGAAGAATGAATCGTCGATGGCTCCATTTTGTGGAATTCTATTATTTTCATCAGGCGTCTGCGGAGCCACAATGTACTCATCGTTTACATGCAGCGAGTCGGACAGCGCACCCGTAGTGATGACCAGCGTCAGCGGTGAGCCGGCGGGCACTTTCTCATCGGGTAACAACGTCTTACCGCGGTATTTCACCGCCACCACCAGACCGGCATACTCTGCAGGGGTCTCCTCTATGTATAATTGATTGAATCCAAGAGATTTTAACAATGCCGACGCCTGACGTGTAGAATAGTCTACCAGCCCCGGAACCGATACCTGCTGCGGAGTACGTGAGTAAATGGTGATATAAATGGAACGACCTTCCTTCACTTTATTGCCTGCCTTGGGAGTCTGATCGAGGATGGCACCAGGTACGGCGTCGCGTCGGTAGATGGAATCTACTACTTCCGCCTGCAACCCAGTAGCTTTAAGAATGGTGTTTGCTTCGTTCAGCTGCAACCCTTCGAGGGTGGGCACCTCCACGTTCTGTCCATGCCGGGTGTAAATACCCAGAAAAAGCAGCGTGAGCAGGATGAGCAGCAGCCCGGAGGCTATGATCATCAGTAGATTCTTTAGAATCTTGTTGCCAAATATTGTTTTTCCTGTTTGCTTTCTATTTGTCATAATCGTGAGTGCTTAATAGGAATGCTGATTGTTGATGCAAAAGTACAAAAAAAATGAGAGCGAGGAGTATGGAATCAAAAAAGAGAAAAGGTTGAATCAAGGTGTGCTCATATCCACATACAGAAACAGGAATGAGTAGAACCCCATTCCTGTTACTATATGAGAACCTGCCGCAAAATTTGTGGCGTACAAAGCTTTTCACTCCGGAGATGCTGTCGCGATTAGATCGTGTTACCCGGGCGGAGAGAAGCTTCTTTTAAAATTCGTCAGATACGGTCAGCCTGGCTCTGCCTTTGGCACGACGAGAGGCAAGCACTTTTCTTCCGTTTTTGGTGGCCATTCTGCTACGGAATCCGTGTTTGTTTTTTTTCTTTCTGTTAGAGGGTTGAAATGTCCGTTTCATATGATTATTCTATTTTAGTTGCGATATACATTATTTACGGGCTGCAAAATTAGATAAAAAAAATGGAAGAACCAATTTTTAATGCGTATAAAAATGTATCTTCCTGTCTTTTTGATCCTTCGATTTTCATTTTTCATAAAAAATGGAAAAATTAAAAGAAATGTTTTGCCGTTAAAAAAAAACGCCCTATATTTGCACCCGCAATTCGGACATCGATCCGCTCTGCATGAGGTTCACGCCTGAAAAGGCCCATTCGTCTATCGGTTAGGACGCAAGATTTTCATTCTTGAAAGAGGGGTTCGACTCCCCTATGGGCTACCAAAAAATAAACAAGAAATAAATTTACGTCAATCAAATGGCAAATCACAAATCATCAGAAAAAAGAATCAGACAAACCAAAGTGCGTCGTTTGACCAATCGGTATGCATCCCGTACCACAAGAGGTCAGGTTCGTAAATTGCGTACCACGACTTCAAAGGAAGAAGCACAGAAGATGTATCCCGAGGTTTGCTCCATGTTGGACAAGTTGGCGAAAAAGAAAGTTATTCACCAGAATAAAGCCAACAACTTGAAATCGAAATTGGCAGCACACGTGAACAGCTTAAGCTGATTTTCTGCTGATTTATCACTTACGGAAAGCCGGGCAATAATTGACCGGCTTTTTTGTTGTATTCGTGCCGGAGGTGCTCCAGTCGATCTGCATTGCGGTTGTCCGCTTTCAACGTTTTTTGGGGCTCCTAAAAAAAGCAAAAAGGATTGGAAAAGAGGCGGATTTTTCTTACATTTGTATGGTTTTATTCCAATCGGTAAGCCGGATGTAAACGGTAAATTCATAGTAAATTATCAGCAAACTTTCGCAAGTAACCAGGAAAACGTTTGTAAGTACAGGCCTTGTGGAGCTAGAATTTTTTAACAAAGTAAATCAGCATGTCAGAAGAAGAAAAAAAATCGGCAAGTGGTGATTATTCCGCCCAGAACATCCAGGTGCTCGAAGGACTGGAAGCAGTGCGCAAGCGTCCGGCAATGTATATTGGCGACGTCAGCGAAAAGGGACTTCATCACTTGGTTTATGAAGTGGTGGACAACTCCATCGACGAGGCACTTGCCGGATATTGTAGCGAAATAAATGTCATTATCAACGAGGACAACTCCATCACGGTGAAAGATGACGGAAGGGGTATCCCGGTAGATTTTCACGAGAAAGAAAAAAAATCGGCACTCGAGGTGGTGCTCACTGTACTACATGCCGGAGGAAAGTTCGACAAAGGTACCTATAAGGTGTCGGGGGGACTTCATGGTGTGGGTGTCTCCTGTGTGAATGCATTGTCGATTTACCTGAAAGCGGAGATTCACCGAAAGGGTAAGATCTATGTGCAGGAGTACTCGCAAGGAAAACCTTACTCTGATGTCAACGTCGTAGGGGAAACAAACCTTACCGGGACCACCATCACCTTCAAGCCGGATGATTCCATCTTCAACGTGCTCGAGTACCGCTACGATATTCTCGCCACGCGTTTACGAGAACTGGCTTTTCTGAATGCGGGCCTCAAACTGACTCTTACCGACAAGAGAACTCCCCGTGAGGATGGCTCGTTCAAAACAGAGCGTTTCTATTCCGAAACAGGATTGGAAGAGTTCGTTATCTACATCGACAAGAATAAAGATTCGCTGATCCCGACACCCATTCATATTGTGACGGAGAAAAACGGGCTTCCCATCGAGATTGCGATGACCTACAACGATACCTACAACGAGAATATTTTCTCCTATGTAAACAACATCAACACCATCGAGGGGGGTACACACCTCACCGGTTTCAGACGAGGTCTCTCCCGTACCTTGAAGAAATATGCCGAAGACTCCAAAATGCTGGAGAAGGTGAAGGTGGAGATCAGCGGTGACGACTTCCGTGAGGGGCTCACAGCCGTACTTTCGGTAAAGGTAGCTGAACCGCAGTTTGAGGGACAAACCAAAACCAAGCTGGGTAACAGTGAAGTGATCGGTGCTGTGGACCAGGCCATTGGTGAAGCACTGAAATATTACCTTGAGGAGCATCCCAAGGAGGCCAAGGTAATTGTGGAAAAAGTTATTCTCGCGGCTACAGCACGTCAGGCGGCCCGCAAGGCACGGGAGATGGTACAGCGCAAATCACCCTTGTCGGGTGCCGGTCTGCCGGGTAAGCTGGCCGACTGCTCCAGTAAGGATCCCCAGCAGAGTGAGATCTTCCTCGTGGAGGGTGACTCGGCCGGAGGCACCGCCAAGCAGGGACGCAACCGGGTATTCCAGGCTATTCTACCGCTCAGGGGAAAGATTCTGAACGTGGAGAAGGCGATGCCACACAAGGTGCTGGAAAGCGACGAAATAAAAAATATTTATACTGCCTTGGGGGTAACCATTGGCACGGAGGAAGATTCCAAGGAACTCAATATATCGAAGCTGCGCTATCACAAGATTATTTTAATGACCGACGCCGACGTCGACGGAAGCCACATTGATACGCTGATTCTCACGTTCTTCTTCCGATACATGCGCACGCTCATAGAAAATGGGTACGTCTATATTGCTACGCCGCCACTCTATCTCTGCCGGAAAGGGAAAATCGAAGAATACTGCTACGATAACCGGCAGCGCAAAGAGTTTATCGACAAGTATGGCGATGGAAACGAGAGTGCCATCCATACACAACGATACAAAGGTTTGGGAGAGATGAACGCCGAGCAGCTCTGGGAGACCACCATGAATCCCGAACATCGCTTGCTCAAGCAGGTAACCATTGAGAATGCTGCCGACGCCGACATCATCTTTACCATGCTCATGGGAGAGGATGTGGCACCGCGACGGGAGTTCATCGAAGAAAATGCTACCTATGCAAATATAGACGCATAACATGCAACGCCCCCCGTCACTGCAACAGCACGATAAAGCGGTCATTCTTTCCCCCGCGGGAAAGATTGAAACTTCCTTGGTGCACAACGCTGCGGCAGTACTTGAGAGTTGGGGACTGTGTGTGGTGACGGGTGCGCACGCCTTGCAGGATGCAGGTCGCTTTAGCGGCACCGTGGAGGAGCGCCTGGAGGATCTCCAAAAAGCTTTCGACGATCCCGAAGTGAAACTTATTCTCTGCTCCCGGGGCGGATATGGGACGGTTCATCTAGTCGACAGAATAGACTTCTCGGGGATCAGGAAAAATCCCAAATGGGTGGTCGGCTATAGCGACATCACGGCCTTACATGCAGCTTTACAAACACAGGGTATTGCTTCGGTCCATGGTCCCATGGCCAAGCATTTTTCAGAAGAAGGGGGCGACGATACATCGGTGCGCTTAACCAAAAGCATGCTATATGGAGAGCCTCTGTCTTATGAAATACCGGTTACCGTCCAGCAGCACGACTGCAACCGACAAGGCTATGCCACAGGCAGAGTTTTTGGGGGAAACCTGGCTGTTTTTTGCAGCTTACTTGGCTCCCCCTATGCAAAGATACCGCATCGAGGAATCCTGTTTATTGAAGATACCGGGGAAGCACCCTATCGTGTAGACCGTATGATCTGGCAATTAAAACTTGCCGGTGTGTTTGATCGGATCAGCGGACTGATTGTGGGACAGTTTACCGATTACGAGGAGGATGACCAGATGCCCCTCCCTTTGCACCAATCTCTCCTTGAGGTAGTGCGGGAGTATGATTTTCCGGTATGCTTCGACTTTCCGGTAGGTCACGTAAGGTTGAACTACCCGCTGCTCATGGGCATGGAAGCCTCACTGAACGTATACGCCGATCACATTTTATTCAAACAGTAAATACAAAATTCAATGACGATAAGCGCGGAACTTTTTTTACTTATAGGATCCATCCTTTTCTTTATCAGCATGCTGGTGGGAAAAGCGGGTCATCGGTTTGGTGTTCCTGTCCTGTTGCTTTTTCTGTTGGTGGGAATGGCTTTTGGCTCCGATGGTTTTGGACTGATTTTTGAGAATGTGCAGGTTGCACAGACAATCGGCACCATCTGTCTGACCATTATTCTCTTTTCCGGCGGACTTGATACCAAGTTCTCCGAGATAAAACCGGTCATCTGGCCGGGTGTGTTGCTTGCCACAATGGGTGTTTTCATTACAGCCATCCTCACCGGGTTCTTTGCTTACTGGCTCTCGGGCCATATGTTCCCGGCTGTGGGAATAAGCCTGCTGACAGCCATGCTGCTCGCTTCCACCTTCTCATCCACCGACTCGGCCTCGGTATTCGGTATTTTGCGATCGAAAGGGCTGTCGCTTAAAAATAACCTGCGCCCGCTGCTGGAGCTGGAGAGCGGGAGTAACGACCCGATGGCTTACATGCTTACCATCCTGTTCATGGGTATTATCCAGTCGGGTGCCGAACCGAATATCGGGATGGTGGCACTCACCATTGTGGTGCAGCTGGTGGTGGGAGCCGGCATGGGTTATCTTCTCGGGAAAGGCTCCGTGTTGGTCATCAATCGCATCCGAATGGCCAACGCCTCGCTCTATCCAATTCTGCTGCTGATTGTGGGAATATTTATTTTTTCGTCGACCTACTTTCTGAAAGGAAACGGTTATCTTGCTGTCTATATCGCCGGATTGGTGATTGGCAATTCAAAATTCTCTCACAAACGCACCTCCATGAAATTCATGGATGGTTTCGCCTGGATGAGCCAGATTCTATTGTTCCTCACACTGGGGCTGCTGGTTAACCCCGGTGAACTGATCGATGTGCTTGTTCCTGCCCTGGTTATTTCTGTGTTCCTCATACTTATTGGTCGCCCGTTGACGGTTTTTCTCACATTGATCCCGTTCCGCAAAGTAGGCTTCAAGGATAAGCTCTACATTTCGTGGGTGGGCCTCAGGGGAGCCGTCCCCATTATCTTTGCCATTCTTCCGCTTGCCGAAGGAGTACCACACGCGAGATGGATCTTTAACATGGTGTTCGTCATCACCATTGTCTCCTTGCTGGTACAGGGAACTTCGCTGCCCCTTGTAGCCCGATGGCTGGGACTGGCAGAAAAACCGACCAAATACAAGGAATTTGAAGATTTTGATGTGGAGTTTGCCGAAGAGATCAAGTCGGCCATGACGGAGATCGTCATCTCGGATGAGACCCTGCAGTACGGGAAAAACCTCATGGAGATGCCACTGCCCGATAAAACGCTGGCGGTGATGGTAAAGCGAGGCGAACAGTATTTCGTGCCGACAGGGCAAACGGAACTGCATACTGGAGATAAGCTGCTGGTAATTTCCGACGATGAGAGTGCCCTCAGAGAAACCTATCACAACATTGGTATTTCGAACTATTCCTATCAGAAGAATAAGTGAATGAGCTGTTCACAATCATTTCTTTGGAATGAATGATGCCATGCCCAATGTTGAGAAAGAAGCGTTCGGTTTTTTTGTAGTTGAATATCAGTGTCAGTGGTTTGAAAATAAATGTGAGAAGTAAGAAAATTAATCGGGAACCGGAAGTGGGAGACCGATAAAAATATCGTATATGAAAAAGTTGCGTAATTTTTCACTTATAGTGGTGTTGATTGCCGGCCTGCTGTCGACGCTCTCCTGTAACTCCTGTCAGTCTGGAAGAGAGGTACAGGCAAAGCCATACAACAAGATCTCACCCGATTTCAATGCCGACAGTGCCTACCATTTTATTCAGACGCAGGTCGACTTCGGTCCCCGTGTGCCTGGCACAGCGGCGCACGAAGCTTGTGGAGACTTTCTGGTGACAAAATTGGAGTCATACGGAGCTGCTGTGGTAGAGCAGCGTGCCGACATCACCCATTACGATGGTAAGAACCTGCCCCTGCGCAACATCATCGCTAGCTGGCATCCGGAAATGGAGAAGCGGGTATTGCTATTTGCCCATTGGGACACACGCCCTTTTGCTGATGAGGAAAAAGATTCCCAGCGCCAACAACAACCCATAATGGGTGCCGACGACGCCGCCAGCGGGGTGGGGGTGCTCCTGGAGATTGCCCGCCAGCTGCAGCAGCAACCTGTGACGGTGGGTGTCGACATCATCTTCTTCGACCTCGAAGACTGGGGACAGCCTTCGTTCTATGAGAACTGGGTGCAGGGTGAATGGTGGTGTCTGGGTTCACAATACTGGTCGGAACAGCCCCACATGGCAAATTACAAAGCAACCTACGGTATCCTGCTCGATATGGTAGGAGGAAACAATGCAACTTTTCTCAAGGAGGGCTATTCTCTGCAATATGCACCCGCTGTGGTGGAAAGAATATGGAGTACGGCAGCCCGATTGGGATACGGTCACTACTTTCTACCCCAGAACGGGGGGTATATTACCGACGACCATCTGCCGGTTAATCAACAAAAACGGGCTCCCAGTGCCAATATTATCAACCTGAAAACAGATACACAGACAGGCTTTGCCCCCTACTGGCATACCCTCAACGACGATATGCGTCAGATAGACCGCAACACACTCAAAGCGGTAGGGCAGACCGTAATGGAAGTGATCTACACAGAAAAATAATAGTATGCAGACAATCAACGAAATACAACAGGATATCATCGATGAATTCAGCATCTACGATGACTGGATGGACAAGTACGCGGTCATCATCGAACAGGGGAACGCACTGCCTCCACTCGATGAGAAATATAAAACACCCGAAAACATCATTGAGGGTTGCCAGAGCCGTGTCTGGCTGCAAACAGATTATCGGGAGGGAAAGCTCTGGTTTCAGGCCGAGAGTGATGCGATCATCGTAAAAGGACTGCTTGCGCTGGTGCTGCGGGTGTTCAATGGCCGCACACCCGATGAAATTATCGACACTGATTTGCGTTTCATGAAGGAGATCGGTCTCACCGAGCACCTTTCACCCACCCGTTCCAACGGACTGCTTTCTGTGATTAAACAGATCCGTTTCTATGCCATCGCCTACAAGGCAAAAGCGGAGATGCATTAACCCCCGTTCCGGCTCATTTCTTCTGAACGGTTTCTTGCGGCATCGAGCACGCCTTCAAAATGTTTCCCTATCCGATGGTGACGGAAATATTCCAACCCAGCCTGGGTGGTTCCTCCCTTGCTGGTAATGTTTCTGATTAGTTCCTCGATGCTGTAATCTTTCTGATTTTGAGCGAAATATAGCGTTGTGCCTTGTGTGAGTTCCAGCAACAACTCATCGAGGAGCGTCCCGGGCAGGTTGAACTCCTGCATCTTATCTTTGAAGATCTGAATAAACGCCAGAATGAAAGCGGGGCCGCTGCCAAAGACGGAGGTGAAAAGGTCGAAACCTTCCTCCTCCAGCTCCACAGCTTTACCCAGTTTTCCCAACAAGGTGAAGATTTCCTTTGCCTTCTCATCCTGGAGACGGTTGGTGGTAAAAGCTGTGACCGACTTTTTGTAGGCCATGGCCAGGTTAGGCATGATGCGTACGATCAGCTGATTCTCGCCCAGGTAACGTGAAATGTAGGCGATGCTTTTTCCGGCTACAGGGGAGACAATGGTTTTTCCCTCAATGGGGCATTTCTTCAGTTGTTCGAGAATGCCTCCCAGATCCTGCGGTTTCACACCCAACCAGAGTACATCAGATGCGGCTACCAGCTCCTCCAGCTTCTCATAAAAAGGTATGGGTTCCTCCTTTTTGCTCCGGGCAAAATAGGAAAAGCTCATCCCTTTTTCCTCTTTCAATCCCCTGTAAACTGCTTTTGTGAGATTGCCAAATCCGATAAAGCCCTGCCTCTTCTGTTTCATATTCATATGATCTTTTTACTGATTGAGGGGACGATGAAAACGGGTATATGGAATCTCTCCCTTCATGGCCTGCATGATGTAGTTGGGTCGCTGACCGTTCACAATCCACATTTCTACCCCATTTCGCATGCAAATCTCTGCGGCATATACCTTCGACGACATGCCTCCCGTACCGAGGATGGAGTTTTTTTCTTCGATGCAATGGGTGACCGAATCGAGGTCGGTCACCTCCGTTATCAACCTGGCTTCGGGATGAAGATGGGGGTTTTGATCGAAGATGCCGTCGATGTCAGAGACCAGCACCAGCAGGTCGGCTTCGGTGATGGTAGCCACCAGTGCCGAGAGCTTGTCGTTATCGCCCAGTACAATCTCTTCAAAAGAGACGGTGTCATTTTCATTCACAATGGGGATGTAGTCTGCTTGCCAGAGCTTGTTGATGGTGTTGCGCGTATTTTTAATGGCTACCGGGTTCTCAAAGTCACGGTAGGTGAGCAGGATTTGCGCGATATTCAATCCAAAGGTGCGGAAGATGGTATCGTACAGCTCTATCAGTTTGGTCTGTCCTATGGCTGCCATGGCCTGCTTGGAGTCCACATTCTTGTGATAGCCGTTGATCTCCACGAACTGACGTGCCGTGGCAATTGCTCCCGAGGAGACGATGACTACTTCGTATGAATTTTTCAGCTCCACGATCTGTCGAGCCAGACTCTCAATCACTGCAAAGGAGATGCGGTTGGTACCTGCCGTGAGCGTAGAGGTACCTATTTTAATAATCAGTTTCTTCTTCATTTGTTTCATGAACGGGGTTTGATTACCCAGGTATGTGTTGTCGTTGTTGTTACTCTCTGATCTGACCGTTACCGTAGACAAACCATTTGTTAGTGACCAGCTCTTGTGCACCTAGCGGACCGCGGAAGTGCAGCTTTTGGGTGCTGATGGCAATTTCGGCACCCACACCAAACTGGCCCCCATCGGTAAAGCGGGAGGAGGCATTGTGATAGACTGCGGCACAGTCCACCTCTTGCATGAAGCGGTCGGCTTTGACATGATCCTTGGTGACAATCACCGCAGTGTGCCCGCCGGAGTAGCGGTTGATCATCGTTGTCACCTCACTGAGGTCATCTACGAGCGTGAGGTAGAGCTTAGGGGCCAGGTATTCCTCACAGAGTGTGGCGGCATTGTTCTCTTCCCTGATGAGGGGGTTGAGCGAAGCAACCGCGTGGCTGCCCCATACTTCTATCCCTTTCTCCTGCAACGCTGCTACCAACTGGTTCACTTTCTCCTGCAACAACGGCAGCTGTCGGTTGAGGACCACCTTGTCGATGGCGTTGCAGACACTGATCCGTTTCTTTCCGTTGATCACCAGGCGGATGGCCATCTCAAAGTCGGCCTCTTCATCGATATAAAGGAAGTTGTTGCCCCGGCCGCTCACAATCACCGGCACAGAGGCATTCTCCTGCACGAAGTGAATCAGTCCTTCACCTCCCCGGGGAATAATTAAATCCACCTTGTGGCTGTTCTCGCGGATAAGCTGCCGGGTCTCCTCGTGGGTAAAATTGAGATAGGTCACATACGATGCAGCAGCACCGTTCACAATGAGCGCCTCCTGCCAGAGATCTGTCAGGAGTGAGTTGGTGTGAAACGATTCCTTGCCTCCCTTCAGTAGGATGCGGTTGCCTGCCTTGAAAGCTGTGGCTGCCGCTTCAATGGTTACGTCGGGGCGAGATTCGTAAATGATGAGAATGGTGCCGAAGGGAACCGTGCGATTGACCACTCTCAGCCCGTCTTCCCGGATAAATTCATACAACGTCTTCCCTTCCGGGTCATCCTGTAACGCCACCTCCTCCAGGGAGCGGATCATACCTTCTATCTTCAGCTCATCCACCTTCAGGCGGTCCCTCATGGAATCGTCCATATCGGGAAAAGCCTGCATGTCGGATCGGTTGGCTTCCATGATTGCCTCTTTGCGGTTTTTTAGTAACCCGGCGAGACTTGTTAAAACCTTATTTTTGTGATTATAGGTCATTTTGTTTGAAAAAAGAAATTATTCAGCCCCCAAAGGTAGCAATTTATTCTTTATTCTACCCTTTTTGTTGCAAACTATCCATCAGTTGCAGGAGGTTGTCGCGCACCACCATGAAACTATCCTTGAGTTCCGGCTTTACTGGAAGGGAGGGGGGAGCCTCCATCTTCAACGGATTGATGGGCTGGTTGTGTTTATGTACCCTGTAATCGAGATGAGGGCCAGTGGAGAGGCCAGTAGAGCCCACATAGCCAATTACCTCTCCCTGCTTGACGTTACTTCCTTTTTGAATCCCCTTGGCAAAGCGACTCAGGTGCATGTAGGTGGTGGTGTAGGCGCTGTTGTGTTTTATTTTCAGGTAGTTGCCAGCGCCATTGCCCTGATAGGCTTTTTCAATGACCACCCCATCGCCGACGGTTCTAACCGGGGTGCCGGTGGGAGCGGCATAATCCACGCCATGGTGGGGACGGTATCGCTTCAGCACGGGGTGGTAACGTGCATTCGAAAACCGGGAGCTGATGCGATGAAAGTCGAGTGGCGCCTTCAGAAACTCCTTTCTCAGGCTGTTTCCTTCGGCATCGAAATATTCCCTCGTGGAATCCTGTTCAAAAGGAATTGCCATATATTCCGTTCCCTGGTGGGTGAATAGGGCGCCAGCCACATCGGCAATATCCACAAAGGTGGTGTCATCGATCCAGGCCTCGTCATATATCAAACGAAAAGAATCTCCCTCTTTGATATCAAAGAAGTCGATCTGCCAGGCATATAAATCCGAAAGCTTCAGTGCCAGCAGGGGGGAGGCACCCAATTCGGTGATTGCATTCCAGAGTGAGGAGGTGATGACCTGCTCGCTGTAACGGCGTTGCAGTGTCACCGGCTTCTCGTCGACATATGCCCTGAGGGTATCGGAGCAGAGGTCGACCACCACAAAGTCGGTCTTTGAACTCTCAAAGACCAGATACTGTACGGCAGCAAGGGAGTCGGGTGTTGTGATTACGGCATATCCCTTTCCAATCTGCATCCCAGAAGGCGGATACAGTGGAGAGATGGTGCCGGTGATCTGCTCACGTTCGGTGCCGGTGAAGCCAAGTTGCGACAAAATAGATGCCAGGTTGTCTCCCTTTTGTATGACATATCGATTCAAGTGGAGTGAATCGATGCAGATTCCATAAGCAAACGAACGTTCGTTTTCATCGCTGAGAGAGGCTTC
>CAZRRC010000060.1:0-4248 GCA_964602395.1 uncultured Proteiniphilum sp.
ATTAAAAAACCACTTCGGGTGCAGTCTGTGATTCGGGGGTTGCTTCAAAGTAGGCCTTTGACTCAAATTTAAACCATTTTGCATAAATCACCTGCGGGAACTTGCGGATGTAGGCATTGTAGTCCTGTGCTGTCTGGTTAAATTTATTGCGTTCCACGGAAATGCGATTTTCCGTACCGGCCAGCTCGTCTTGCAATGCGAGGAAATTTTGATTCGCCTTCAGCTCGGGATAGTTTTCCTGAATCAGCAACAGTCGCCCCAGTGCCTGGCTCAGTTGATTCTGTGCCTGTTGATAATCCTTCAGGCTTTCGGCAGTGAGGTTTTCCGGGTTGATGGTGGTCTGTGTGGCTTTGGCCCTGGCCTCGGTGACCTGAGTAAATGTTTCCTGCTCGTGTGTGGCATATCCCTTCACTGTGTTGACCAGGTTGGGAATCAGGTCGGCCCGTCTCTGATATGCATTCTGTACGTTGCCCCACTGAGCCGTAACGGCTTCCTGCTTTTCTACCATTCTATTGTAGCCCTGGCAGCTGGTGAGCGCAGTTATGCCAATTATCAGCAGTAAAATGGATGAGATTTTTTTCATCATGTGATAATTTTATTGTTCATTACATTCCAAGGCGAAGTTACGCTATTTTCTTTGAATCGGTGACATAATTCACAATTGAAATGAGGGAACGTTCTTTCTCGTTTCCGATAAGTGAAACTTTTTTTATATCTTTGTCGTTAGGAAGAATGAAGATGATTTATAGTAATTTCCTCAGTGAAGAATAAAAATCAGTATGAAAAGACTCCCACCCAAAATAGTATTATTTTTCTTGTTTGCAGCTGTAACCGCGACGGTGAGCGCAACCAACTTTCAGGATCCCGACTCATTGAAACTTTTCCGGGATATAACCGATATCAGCAGACAAATTGAGAAGCAAACCCTGTCGTCAGACTACCCGCAAGACATAGATCCGCAGCAGCCTGCTATTGTTCTTCAGAATCAGGATAGTCTGTTTTCTGAGAAAGTCACGGATGAACCGCTGTTGCAGGCCTGGGATTCCACGATTTACAGGAATCCGCTCGATTCACTTTATTTCAGGAGTGAAAATGGAACGCTACAGCTACCTGTCCGTTTTTATGACTTCGATGAGATGCGTGACTTCACCTTCCGCGATACACTCTTCTATAATCCCCTGTTTTTGCCCATGATCTTTAACGGCAAGATGCTGCCCCGTGATCTGTCGTTTTATCCTCTCAAAAAAGAAGATACAGAAAGCTCGCTTCTCTCGCCCGACGAAACGTTTGCCTCTGCGCTCGCTCATGCCGATTTTATACAACGGGTGCGGAAAGACTATTATATGCAATATCCCGACCGGATACGATATTCGGTACTTGACTTCAACAACCTTCCCAGTACAGACAACGGTGATAAGATCGTGCGGGAAACGTTCAATCCGTTCCGCGAATTGTTAAAGAGTGAGACCGCCTACTCCCTCGAAAAACCTGGTGTGGAAGTGGCCACCATCCGTCGCAAGTATTGGGTACGCTCAGGAGAGCATTCCTTTCAGTTTGCCCAGAATCACTTCTCTAAGAACTGGCACAAGGGAGGAACGAACAACCTGAATTTTAACAGTTATCATGCCCTTAGAGCAAACTATAAAAAGGAGAAAGTAAGGTTTAACAATACACTCGAGTGGAGGTTATCGGTTTTCAATGCGCCCGATGATTCCCTGCGGAGTTACCGCATCGGGAACGACCTGATACGTTATTACGGTGATTTTGGTGTGGATGCTTTAGTTAAAGGATGGTCCTACTCGATGAACTTGGAGGCGAAATCGCAGTTGTTCAATGCCTATCCTCCGAATTCCAATGATCTTCGCTCAGCTTTTCTGGCGCCTTTGTATGTGAATGCCGGTGTGGGATTGAAGTTCAACCTCGATAATCGTTCGCAGAAAGTACGGCATCGCAGGTTCAAGTTGGATCTCTCCATAGCGCCAGTCTCCCTGAACTACAAATTCGTGGGGAACGATTTGGTGGATGTAAAACGTTTTGGTATACCCGAAGGCAAGCGATCGGAGTTGGATATGGGTTCTACCATTACCTCCATCATTAAATACGACATCACGCGTTATATTACCTGGGACTCACGTCTGACATTCTTTACCAGTTACAAGAACGTGGTGTCGGAATTTGAAAACAGCCTGAACATGTCACTGAGTAACGCTTTCTCCACACGTATTTATATGAACGTGCGATACGATGACGATGTGCCGCCCGATCCCGACCTGAAATACTGGCAGATTAATCAGACACTTAGTTTCGGGCTGAATTACAAATGGTAAGCCCTCTCAACTGAAAAGGACCTTTTCGGGGAAAGTATATCCCCGGAGGAACTCGGTTGTTTCCATCCTCTTTTTACCCGACAACTGAATGTCGGTTATTCGGATAAAGCCATCCTTTGTTGCGATATGAATAAATGATTTGTGATCTGTAACTAGGGTACCTGGTGTGAGCGTGGTATTTTCATCTGCCACAACTTCACTCGCATACCACTTGAAACGAAGCGGCTCCGAGAGATCATCACTACGCATCTCTGACCAGGCTGTGGGATAAGGGGAAAGGCCCCGTATAAAATTGAATACCTCCGCAGCCGATTGATTCCAGTTAACCCGGCAAGTTTCTTTGTATAACTTGGGCGCAGGCTTCAAAAGAGTCTCTGAGGAAATCAATTCTTGTTGCGGTATGGGCACCAGGTTCCCGTTGATGATGGCGTCGACAGTCTTCAGTACCAGTTTAGCGCCCATTTCCATCAGCCTGTCGTGCAGTGTGCCGGCATTGTCTTCATCACCTATAGCCGTTTTGTCGTGGAAGATTATTTGGCCGGTATCAATCTCATGGGAAAGGAAGAAGGTAGTTACACCAGTCTCCTTTTCTCCGTTGATGAGAGCCCAGTTGATGGGTGCAGCACCCCGGTATTGAGGCAGGAGGGAAGCGTGCAGATTGAATGTTCCCTGTGAGGGCATGGCCCACACCACTTCGGGCAGCATGCGAAATGCCACCACCACCTGCAGATCGACTTCCATTTCTTGCAGCGCTGCAAGAAATTCTTCGTCCTTCAGCTTTTCTGGCTGCAGCACCTTTAAACCCTGTTGTAAGGCATATTGTTTCACTGCCGAAGGTTGTAGTTTATAGCCTCTACCTGCCGGTTTGTCGGGCATGGTGACTACCCCCACCACATTGTATCCGTTTTCCACTAAAGCTCTCAGTGACTCAACTGCAAATTCGGGTGTACCCATGAACAGGATACGCAAAGTCTTTTTTTCCATTGTTGAAATTGATCTATTCATTGGTCTCGGAGTAGTTTTCTACCAGTACCTCCCTGTAGGAGTTGAATACCGATGATTGGGATAAAATACCCATATAAATACCCTTCTCATTCACCACCGGCAGGTTCCAGGCTTTGGTGTTTTCGAATTGATCCATCACCTCCTCCATGGTGGAGTCAATAAGCACCTTTGCTGGTGCGCCCACCATGAATTTTTCCACGGTGAAGCGATCATACAATTCCGGGCGGAACATGATATTGCGAATGTCGTTCATCATCACCAGGCCGAGGAGTACCCCCTCGTTGTTTACCACCGGAAAAATGTTGCGATGAGAGTTGGAGATTATCTTCACCATGTCTCCCAGCGTCATCCAAGGCTGTACGGTAGGAATATCTTTTTCAAGCAGCTCTTCAATTTTCAGAAAGGTGAGCACGGCCTTGTCCTTGTGGTGTGTGATCAGTTCTCCCTTCTTGGCAAGACGCATCGCATAGATGCTGTGCTTCTCAAAAGTCAGGATGGTTCCGTAGGAAACCAGCGACACAATCATCAGTGGCAGAAACAACTCATACCCGCCCGTGAGTTCGGCAATGAGGAAGGTGCCGGTTAGCGGAGCGTGCATCACGCCGGCCATCACACCGGCCATACCCATCAGTGCGAAGTTTTCCTGCGGCAGGTAGGTAGAATAGCCCAGTTGATTGAGCGTGTAGGAAAAGATAAACCCGACAATGCAACCCAAAAACAGGGTCGGAGCAAATACCCCGCCGGTACCGCCTCCGCCGTTGGTGGCGCTGGTGGCAAACACTTTGAAAAGAAGCACCAGCGTGAGAAAGACGATAATTACCCAGCGACTTTCGAGGTTATAAAAGAAACTTTCGTTGGTGAGCGATCGGAAAGAGTCGCCCCCGGCGAGCAATGTTTCAATGGTGTTGTACCCTTC
>CAZRRC010000060.1:4348-15404 GCA_964602395.1 uncultured Proteiniphilum sp.
AGAATGCCGGCCACAGGAGCCTTGAATATGCCGGCAATGGCACCTGCAGCACCGCAACCCACCAGAATCATCAGGCTGTGTTGCTCCAGTTTAAAGAACCTTCCCAGGTTGGAGCCTATGGCAGAGCCGGTGAGCACGATGGGTGCCTCAGCTCCCACAGAACCACCAAACCCAATGGTGACAGAGCTGGCTATGAGTGATGAGTACATGTTGTGGGGTTTGATACGGCTCTTGCGCTGTGAAATAGAAAAAAGAATCTTGGTCACGCCGTGGCTGATGTCGTCTTTCACAATATATTTCACATACAACCCGGCAATGAGGATGCCTGCAATGGGTAAAAGGAGGTAGGAGAAATTGAGATTAACGCGGCTGAAGCTTTCCGTGAAAAAGACCTGAAAAAAATGGATGGAAGTCTTCAGTACAAAGGCAGCCAGGGCAGTGAGTATTCCTGCAAGGAAACAGACGAACAACAGGAAATGTCGCTCTTTGATGTGCGTATCGCGCCATAGCAGAAACCGGTTATATAGTTCATTCATTTTTATCAAGGGAATAATAACACGTTCAGCAGACAAAGATAACCATATTCTTTACTTGCGTATGATGTGAATGGTTCCATCTCTCCCGAGCTTCACAATACTGGAGGCTTGCGCACGGATCGACTCCTTCTGGCGGTAGGTGACGACATAGTCGACCGCTTCTTTTATCTTGTCCGAGATACGGGCAAAATTATCCGGAGCAGGTTCTCCGCTCAGGTTGGCTGAAGTGGAGACGATGGGCTTGCGAAATTGTCGGCACAACTCCCTGGAAAAAATCTCATTGGTAATCCGTATCCCGATGGTGCCGTCCGCAGCGATGAGGTTGGCGGCCAGGTTCTTGGCGCCTTCGTAGATGATGGTAAGCGGCTTGTCGGTCAGCTCGATCAGATCCCATGCGATGTCAGGAACATCCTGCACATAGGTCTGCAGCTTGGCCGGGTTGTCGAGCAGCACCAGCATCGACTTGCTGTCGTCTCGTTGTTTCAGCTCATACACGCGTTGCACAGCTTCTTCGTTTGTGGCGTCACAGCCAATTCCCCAGATGGTGTCGGTGGGATAGAGAATGATTCCGCCCCGTCGCATCACGTCACATGCTTTTTTTATCTCCTCCTGCATATTTTTATTTAATTTTTCTCAAGTAGTATGTATTGTGCAACCTCATCATCAACCGTCGATATGCTGCACTTTCCGTTATCGTTCACAACGGCCGAAGAACAAGTTGCTTATGACTGTTGAATTTTTTGCCACACCTGTACGTCTTCATATCTCTCTCCCCTGGAAAGCCACTCATGCAACGTGGCAGTAGGCAGGTACCCTGCCTTTTTGAATAACTGCATGCTGGCCCTGTTTTTTTTAGGCACAAAGGCATAAAGCTGATGGAGAGAGAGGAATCCGAATGCATAGGCTTCCAGCATCTCCAACACCTGCAAACCGTAACCCCTCTTTCGGTGGTCTTCATCGATCAAGATGCCCACGCCCGCACGCCGGTGAAAAGGATCGAAATCATACAGATCGACCATGCCGATCACCTCTTCCGAACTCCCCAGGACTACCATGAGTCGCAATTGCCTGTCGGCATAAATATCCTGTTTCGATTCAGAAAGATACTGTCTGAGACTGAAACGGGAGTAAGGGGCGTTGGCATTTCCCTGTTCCCACAAACTGGTGTCGTTCTCCCACTTATAAAGCAGTTCCAGATCTTCCGGCTCGGGTGCACGCAGACTGATGACGTTGTTATCAAGCAATTTATTCATCTTCTAACGGTTTTCCAGGTTCCTCCGGCAATTGCTGTTCTGCCATGGGCAGTTCGGAGAGACCTGTCAATTCAACGACAGAGGGTTTACAGAACAAAAAAATGATGAACAGCACCACCGTGAGCCACACGAAATTGCTGTTGAGAGAAAATCCATACAACAGGATGTTCATGAGTGTTACTCCGGCAATTGAATACAAGCGCAGGGAGAATAATTTTTTATATGTTTTGCCTGCCTCCGATTCATCCAGCGGACGTTGTATCTTTTTCAACCTGTCGGCAAACAACTTTAGTGCAACGGGAATAACAATGATGGTGATCATGATGGCATATCGTTCCAGAACGACACCCCCGGATAAAAGTCCTTCCGGAAAAGGGATCAAGCGCAGCAGTACCAATAGGAAAAGCCCGCCAAGGAGCAGGACAGTTACGTAATAATGACTCCTTAATACGGTGATGATCTTGTTGGCAGTGGTTTCATTCATTTCGACAGCAATTTATAGGATTCATCAAAAGGGGTTCTATTCAGGATGGAGCGTCCCAGCGTCACCTCATCGGCATATTCAATCTCGTCGCCAATGGAAACGCCCCGGGCAATGATGCTCACTTTCACTTGAAAAGGTTGTAATTTGCGGAAGATGTAAAAGTTGGTGGTGTCGCCCTCCATGGTGGCACTCAGCGCCAGAATGACCTCTCTGATGCCACCGGCTTTCACCCGTTCCACCAGGCTGGCGATTTCCAGATCGGAGGGGCCGATGCCGTCGATGGGAGAGATGATGCCACCCAGCACATGATACTGGCCGCTAAACTGCACGGTTTTTTCAATGGCCATCACTTCCTTGATATTCTCCACTACGCAGATCACGCCGTTGTCGCGTGTAGAATCGGCACAAATGGCACATATTTCCGTGTCGGAGATGTTGTGGCAGCAGGTACAGTATTGTACTTCCTGCTTCAGTTTCATCAGACTCTCGGTGAAGCGCGCCACATCTCCTTCTTCCTGGCGCAGCAAGTGCAACACCAGTCGCAGAGCCGACTTTCTACCTATTCCCGGCAGCCTGGAAAATTCGTTAACTGCGTTTTCGAGTAACGTGGATGGATAGGGACTGTTCATCGTGTAAAATTAATTTACTGCGCAAAGAAAGAGAATGAAAGCAGGGCGCAGTGCAAGCTTGCTTGCAAAGATACGATGAATCGATTTACCCGACAAATTCTTTTACAGGGTTATGATACAGTCTCTGTAGATGCTTTGGCATTCAAACATTCTGTTACATTTCGGAGATAAATTAAAATCAATTGTCTTTTTTTTACGCCGATTTCGTGTTTTGTTGGATATAAGTTTGTAATTTTGTGACCTTATAATTTTTGGTGAAATTAAAAAAATAAGGAACAATATGAAGGTACTTTTAGCGACAAGTAAGCCATTTGCCGTACAGGCTGTACAAAAAATACAGAAAATCATCGAATCAGCGGGTCATACATTCACCAAACTGGAAAATTATACCGATAAGGCTCAATTACTTGATGCTGTAAAAGATGTGGATGCGATCATCATCCGGAGTGATCTGATCGATCAGGAAGTGATGGACACCGCCTCCAGCCTGAAAATTGTGGTCAGAGCAGGTGCTGGGTACGACAATGTGGATCTCGAAGTAGCTACAGCTCACAATATCTGTGTAATGAATACCCCCGGCCAAAATGCCAATGCTGTGGCTGAACTGGTTTTTGGAATGATCATTTATATGCAACGGAATCAGTTTGATGGATCGGTGGGCCGTGAGATTAAAAACCGGCGACTCGGTTTGTATGCCTTTGGGAATGTAGCAAAAATGGTAGCCAAAATTGCGCGTGGTTTTGATATGTCGGTATATGCTTATTCCCCCACGCTCACGCACGACGACCTGCGAAAGGAAGGTGAGTATGGGGTAATTGCAGCATATAGCAACATCGAGTTATTTCAGAGCAGTGACATCATGTCGTTACACATGCCGTTGCTGGAAGAAACACGCGATTGCGTAAATTATGAACTTCTCTCTTACATGCCCGAAGACGGCGTGCTCATCAATACTGCGCGCAAGGAACTGCTGGTTGAGGAAGATTTGATCTGTATCATGGAGGAACGCCCTCAATTTCAATATGCCACCGATGTAAAGCCGGACAGGCACGAAGAGTTCCTGGCCAAGTTCCCGAAACGTTATTTTTCAACACCCAAAAAATCTGGTGCACAGACAACGGATGCCAATGTCAATTCTGGTTTGGCTGCCGCAAAACAGATCGTCGCTTTCTTCAACAACGGTGACGAGTGCTACAGGGTGAATTAGGAGCACAAAGACGTTGGTAATCAGAATTTAATTATAATCAATATGAAGAAGTACAATTTCAATGCAGGGCCGTGTGTGTTGCCCCGCCCCGCTGTAGAATCAGCCATTGAAGCGATTCGCGATTTCGATAATACCGGCATTGGTATCCTCGAAATTTCCCACCGTACGCCAGGCTGGGAACGAATTATGAAAGAGACTGCCGACTTATGGAAGGAACTGCTCAATATCCCCGACAATTACCGGGTACTCCTGTTGGGCGGTGGTGCCAGCACCCAGTTTTTTGAAGTTCCTGCCAACCTCTTGCAAAAGAAGGCTGCTTACCTGCAGACCGGTGTTTGGGCCAAGAAGGCCATCAAAGAGGCCAAGTTTTACGGGGATGTAGAAGTTGTAGCTTCATCGGAAGATAAAAACTATTCCTATATCCCGAAAGGATATACCATCCCGACTGATGCCGATTATTTTCACATTACCACCAACAACACCATTTACGGAACGGAACTGCACGAAGATATCGACAGCCCCATAACCCTGGTAGCTGATATGTCTTCCGATATCATGAGCCGTCCGGTGGATGTCTCCAAGTATGGTATCATTTACGGTGGTGCACAAAAAAATGTGGGTCCTGCCGGCGTTGCCTTTGTGATCGTCAGAGAAGATATTCTCGGCAAGCTCGATCGCCCGTTGCAAACCATGGTGGACTACCGTACCCACATTGGGGCTGCCGAAAAAGACCGCTCCATGTTCAACACACCTCCTGTCTTTCCTATTTTCGTTATGCACGAAACCCTGAAATGGGTGAAAGAACTGGGTGGTTTGGAAGCGATGTACAAAATGAACAAGGAGAAAGCGGAACTGCTCTACAACGAAATAGACCGCAACAAACTCTTCGTGGGTACCGCTGCCAAAGAAGACCGTTCCATCATGAACGTATGCTTCGTGATGAACGAAGAATACAAAGACAAAGAAGCTGCATTCCTCGAATTTGCGAAGGAGAGAGGCATGGTGGGTATCAAGGGACACCGTTCTGTAGGTGGTTTCCGCGCATCCATCTACAACGCCTGCCCGCGTGAAGCTGTGGAAGCGCTGATTCAATGCATGCAGGACTTTGAAAAGCAAAACTAAATTACACTACATACCAAAGGAGGTGGAATCAAACAGTGAATTCCACCTCTTTTTTTTGCTACTTAAAATTGTATCGTCCTGATTTTTGTTTACAGTTTTGTGTTGACCGCACGAAACCTATTTCAGGACGAGACACTTGTGATTCTCCGTATCTTCTCCTAATATAGTCCTAATATAGTCCTAATATTTTAGGAGGATATAAGGTTTTGCCACGACTGAAATAAAATTTTAAACCGGATATACATAAGATATATAGGCAAGAAGTTGTTTATATTTATTTAACGATAAAAAGATACGAAATAATTCAACTATTACGAAAAAGTCGTACATTTGTGATGTTATAATTTTGAAAAGAGAACGGTAACAATAAAACAAAATAATTATGGAGCGATTAACACCACAGGAAGAAAATGTGATGCTGCACGTGTGGCAACTGAACGAATGTGCAATTAAAGATGTATTTGACAGAATGGAGGAACCCAGACAGCCATACACGACCATCGCATCCATTTTCAATAATCTGGAGAAAAAGGGATATTTGGTAAAGCGGAGGTTCGGCAACGTGAAAGTTTACAAGCCAAAGATTACCGAATCTGCATACAAGAGACATTTCCTGTCGGATGTAGTGAAAAGTTATTTCGATAACTCTTATAAAGAACTG
This sequence comes from uncultured Proteiniphilum sp., assembly GCA_964602395.1. Classification (GTDB taxonomy): domain Bacteria; phylum Bacteroidota; class Bacteroidia; order Bacteroidales; family Dysgonomonadaceae; genus Proteiniphilum. The sequence continues at coordinate 10,241 of CAZRRC010000060.1, forward strand.
GTTTCCTTCTTTGCAAAGGAACAAAAGGTGAGTGCCGAAGATCTGAACGAGATTGTGCGCCTAATTGAAAAAAGTCAGCAGTAGTTATTCAGTCACCTAAAAATTCATTGATCATGCATCCAATTTTTATTTATATCATTCAGGTAAACTGCGCATTGGTGCTGTTCTATCTCTTATATACAACGGTATTTAAGAGAGATACATTTTTGACAATCAGACGTTTTTATTTTATTTCGTCCATTGTTTTTTCTCTGGTTTATCCATGCTTTGTCGTACCCGGTTTAACGGATGTCTTGAGTTTCAGAGTGGAAGAACCTTCAGCAGTTGAGACCGCTGTTTTTATTGAGAAGCCGACTTTTGAAATGGTCGCGGAGGGACAGACCGAAGAGGCTGACTCATTCCATATTCCCTGGAGAGCATTGTTGGGCATCGTTTATATGGTTGTAACCCTCTTTTTTATATTCCGTTTTTTGTGGCAACTGGCATCAATTTTCCGGATACGCTTGAAAAGCAAGAAAACCATTGTTTCGGGAATTGAGGTATATGACCTGAAAAATAATCTGACCCCTTTCTCGTTCCTGGGGATGATATTTATAAACTCCGACATGCATTCGGAGGAGGAACTTGCGCAGATAATTATCCATGAACATACGCACGTAAGAGAAAAACATTCCCTGGATGTGATGCTCATAGAAATCGTCTTACTTTTTTCCTGGTGGAATCCTTTTGTCTGGCTGCTGAAGCGCGAGATGGCAATGAACCTTGAGTATCTTGCCGATAACGAAGTGCTTCGCGAAGGCGTGGACAGTCGCGATTATCAATACCACCTGCTCAGACTGACTTATCATGAAACTGCAGTTCAGATAGTAAATAACTTTAATGTATCACAATTAAAACAGAGAATTATGATGATGAATAAAACCAGATCTTCCACGTTGCAGTTGGCCAAATATCTGCTGATACTGCCCGTTGTTTTTTTGTTGGTGACCGCCAACAGCCTCTTTGCAGCACAGCAGGAACCTATTTATGTTGATGCAGTTGATGTAGTTGATGCCGTTGAGTCTTATGAGGCAGTTGCTCCAGTTGCGCCGATCCCGGCAATCGAATTGGATGAAGAGATCTTTACGCAGGATCCCCCGCCTGTAAAGAAGGAGGAAACGGAGGAAGTGATTTTTGTGGTGGTAGAAAATCAGCCGGAATTTCCGGGAGGACAAGCAGCCATGATGAAATTTCTGGCAGACAGTATCCAGTATCCGAAAATAGCGGTGGAGAATGGAATACAGGGACGTGTAATCTGCAACTTCGTGGTCATGAAAGATGGTAGCGTGAGTGACGTGCAGATTGTTCGCGGCGTTGATCCGGTGATCGATAAAGAGGCTGTTCGCGTACTGAAATTGATGCCCAACTGGAAACCGGGAACCCAGCGTGGAAAAGCTGTCAATGTGCGGTATACGCTGCCGGTGGTTTTCAGTCTTGGAAAAAAAGAATCAAAGATCGAGATCGATGAACTCAAAAGGGTTGAGGAAAAGATGCTGGTAGAAACACAGCTGCTTCCTAATGTCATTTTCCCCGGAGGTCAGAAAGAGATGTTTCGTTTTGTTTCTCAAAAAATCAAATATCCGGCAATAGCACAGGAGAATGGGCTGCAAGGACTAGTGAATGCTTCCTTCCGGGTAAATGGGGCTGGAACCATAATCGGAGCGGAAGTGATTGACGCCTCTGAGGGGATGTCCACATTGAACAACGAAGTCTTGCGGATAATTAAGGAAATGCCTCGATGGGAAAAGGATGGGTCTTTTCTGATATCAGGCAGGGTGACTGATTCCAATTCTCAGCCATTACAAGGTGCGGCCGTCATTATAAAAGGGACCAATGAAGGCACGATCACTGATACCAAAGGAGGTTTTCAACTGAAGGTGCCGGCGGGCGAATTATCACTGACCATCTCATTTATCGGATACAAAACAGAGTCGGTTACTTTATCAACCCTCAAACCATCGGGTGGGGAAATTGTGACAAGCTTACCGGTTGTTTTTAAAATACAGGGAGACGAAACTTCGAAATCGTACTCAGGACTGGTTCCCGAGAATGCAGTCGTTGTGGTGGGATATGGTTATGGTGCGAAGAAATAGAAAGGGGAAAATAACAGGGCAAAATCGACCCCTGCTCTTGTGGGCAGTAAGGTAATTTAGATTGGGAATCTTACAGACAATGGAGGGAGGTTGCGAGCGTATCGCGCCTCCCTTTCTCTTTAACCAACCTGTCACGAAAACCAGGCTATTCATCTTTATTCTCCTTGTATCCTATAGCCTGTGCAGATATGCGCAGACCAGTCAGGTAACGGAACTGATTGAAAATTATTGTTACCGGGAAGCAATCAATTGAATATATCATCGATTCCCTCGTTGTTCACTACCGGATCGTTGCTGCGATAGAAATCGGGAGAATAGCGTTGCATGTCGTGGCAAGGATCGAAACCGGCAGGCATTTCAAATACGCCGTCGTCGGTATAATTTAACTCGGAGTCGGCGTATACCTTCTGGTAGAAGATGCCCTGGATGGGGAGCGCCATGCTGGCACCCTGTCCGTATGCCATCCTGTCGAAATGGATGGAGGGTTCCTCACCACCTACCCAGCAACCTGCCACCAAGGTGGGCGTAAACGACATAAACCAGCCGTCGGAGTTGTTGTTTGTCGTACCTGTTTTAGCGCCCATCTGCCCCTTCAGGTTATAAATTCTGCGCAGACGGCCTCCTGTGCCGCCATCGACGACAGCCTTGAGCATATCGAGCATCTCATAGGAGGTGGTTTCGCTGAATATCTCTTTCATTTCTGGCACAAAGGAGGCTACTTCGTTGCCGTAAGAGTCCTCAATGCGGGTCACAAACATGGGTTCCACACGGATACCCCGGTTGATGAAGGAGGAATAGGCACCCACCATCTCATACACCGAAGCGTCGTTGGGTCCCAAAGCCAGTGAGACAACCGGATCGGCAGGTGTTTTCAATCCGAACGACTGCAACATGCGTGCAAAGGCGTAAGGAGAGAATTGCTTCATCAGGTAGGCCGTAACCCAGTTATCTGAGTTTTGCAAACCCCATTTGATGGTGACAAACTGACCGTTTGCCTCACGTGAGTTACGGGGAGCCCATTCTTCTCCGGTTTCCGTGATCAGAGTCACAGGGCCGTGAATCATGCCATCGCAGGGGCTCATGCCTTCTTCCATGGCCAGCGTGTAAAGGTAGGGTTTGATGGTTGACCCGATCTGACGTTTGCCGGTGGTGACCATGTCGTATTTGAAGTACTTGAAATCAGGACCGCCCACATAGGCTTTCACGTGGCCTGTCAACGGATCCATGGCCATGAAACCGGCACGGAGAAAGTTCTTGTGATAGCGGATGGAGTCCCAGGGTGTCATCACAGTATCCACTTCCCGCTGATGCCAGGAAAAGACTTTCATCTCTACCGGTTTTTCCTTGAAATTTTTGAGAATGTCGGCTTCACTGAAACCGGTTTTTTTTAGTATCCGATACCGGTCGGTCTGTTTCATGGCGACCGTCATCAGTTGCTCTACCTGGTCACTCACTTCGCTGGAGTAGGGTGCATATTTCTTCCCTGCTTTTTCCCGGAAGAACTGATCCTGGAGGTAACCTCCCAGATGTTCTTTCACGGCTGCTTCTGCATGACGCTGCATCCGCTTGTTGATGGTGGAATAGATCTTGAGTCCGTCGGTATATATGTCGTAACTTGAACCATCTGCTTTCCTGTTCTTTTTACACCAGCCATACAACGGATTTTCCACCCAGGCGAGTGAATCTTCCGTATACTGTTGCCGTTGCCAGGATGCATAATTTTTCCGGTTGGGCTTGTCGGCCATCATCATCTTTGCCAGGTGCTGCCGGTAATAGGGGGCGGCAATATCGACATGGTCAGAACGGTTGAAATCAATTTCCAGGGGCAGTTGCATCAATGAATCGGCTTCCTGCCTGGTAAGATGATCTGCCTTGCGCATTTGAGATAATACCACATTACGCCGGTCACGGGTAAGGTCGGCACGGCGGACAGGATTATACAGGGATGAATTTTTCAACATGCCGATCAGCGTGGCTGCTTCTTCCACTTTGAGATCACCAGGCCTCTTGTTGAAATAGGTACGCGCCGCCAGTTCAATTCCTACGGCATTGTAGTTGAAGTCATATTTGTTCAGGTAGAGATTGACAATCTCGTCTTTTGTGTAGTATCGCTCCAGCTTCGCAGCAATCACCCATTCTACCGGCTTCTGATAAAGACGTTGAAGTTTGTTGCTTGCACGGGGTGAGTAAAGCAATTTGGCCAGCTGCTGGGTGATGGTACTGCCACCACCGCTTTCCGATCGGCTCAGAATTACTGTCTTAAATATGGCTCTGCCCAGACCAATGATGTCGATGCCCGAATGAGAATAATACCGGACGTCCTCTGTGGAAATAAGGGCATTGATGAGATGAGGCGACAGCTCGGAGTAATCGATCATGATGCGGTTGTCGTCGCTCTCAGAATAGGTGAAGAGCAGGTCGTTGTCGGAAGAGATTACCTGGGAGGCATATTTGTCGATCGGGTTTTCCAGTTCATTGATATCGGGCAGGTATCCGAGTGCTCCGACTGATACGAGTGTGAAAAAAAACACTGTACCGGCTACAATGAGTCCGAAGATACCCCACATGGTTTTTACAATGTCATACTTGCCCGTGGTTTTTTTTGCTGATCCCTTGCGGAGTGTCTTTTTTTTCTTACCCATACGTGAAAATAATCGCTTTTAGCCGTGTAAACTTATTAGATATGACCGGCAAAATTACACAAAACCATTGGAAACAAGAAGGAAGAAGTATTAAAAATAGTTTCCTTCTCTGTTTGACAAAATTCGGTCATAGAGCCTTTTAAAACTTAAACGAAAAACCACCCGAGGCATTCAGACCTTGAGCCGGATGTCCGTACCAGATATCCTGTTTTTGTGACAACAGGTTATTTACCCGCAAACTCAACGTGAAGGCATCATTTATTTCATAGACACCGCCCAGGTTCAGGTCGTTGATGGCATCCATTTCCTGCTCAACACCCTGGTAATGACTCCAACGGTCTCCGGCAAAGTAATAATTGAGGGTAAACTTCAGGCCTTCTATGATGTCGA
>CAZRRC010000061.1:0-15318 GCA_964602395.1 uncultured Proteiniphilum sp.
CCATGTCGGCTTCATCGGCGCCCTGGAGGTACGCTACGTTCTTTGCCGAGTTACAGGAGGCAGCCAGAACAATCACAGCCACAATCAGAAACAGTCGGATTCTTTTTTGCATAATGTATCGATAAATGCTTATTCATTTTAAGTCGCTAAATTAAACAATTTTTGCATAGGAATGGTTTAAACGAACGGGAAAAAAATAGAAATTGCCCTGTTTTTCTGCAACATCTCTTTCTGCTGTCAGTAATCAGTAACTCAAGTTTCGCGTTTTCATAAATTGATTGAATGTATACAACTAAATGGGTCACAAAACATTGTCAGTTGAGAATTTAACTGTATCTATACGATGCGAAACGTAAATCATTAATCGGTATATAAAAAAAGAGCCCGGTAACATACCGAGCTCTTTTTTCGAAACAAATCATTTAACGAATGTGCGGGTTTTTGTTCCTGGCTTCGTCATGGATGGGCCAGAAGAGTACGCCCTCTTCGTTTTCCCGCTCCTTGAGCGACTCTACCCGGGTAAATACCTGATCGAAACGAATGAGATCCCACCACATCTTGCCTTCACCGGCAAACTCCTTCATCCGCTCTTCGAGGATAAGGTTCTCCACTGCTTCGGGGGTGTATCCCTGTCCGTAGAAGTTGGCAACACCGTAGGCGCGCTGGGCAATTTTGTTGAGCTCGCCAATGGCTCTGTCGGTTTCACCGCGTAGATTGTAAAGCTCAGCCTGGTAGAGGATGGCGTCGGCCAGCCGGTAGATGATGATGTCGGAGGTGAAGTAACGCGCTCCGGAAATCCATTCACCGGTATATTTGTTGATATAGCGATAGGTCTTGGCGGGCGTGGTCACCACCCTGTAATTGACCTGTGCACGCTGGTCGGTGGGTTCCTCGTAGAGGAAGTATTCGAAATCGTTGCTGTAGGTCACGCGTTGTACCACACCGCCGCCTGTGCCAATGGCCAGGGTGCCGTCGGCAATCAGTTCCTTGTCGGCTGCATTCACTGTGCCGTCGGTGAAGAGGTAGTTTGAAGCAAAGCCGCCCTCATACTCATCCTTGCTGAAACGGATCACAAAGATGCTTTCGCTGTTGGCATCCTTCTTGGTGGCATCGAAGATCTCTCCATACTGTGCAAGCAGCTTCAGCGACCCGTCGGACAAGACCACATCGAGTCCCTCCTGCGCCTTGTTGAGTGCATAGTCGCCCATCTCCTGTGTCCGGGCCATCCACATGAAGAAGTCGGCCTTGAACATGTTCAGGGTGGTGAGCGTAGCGGTGGTCCGGGCAGATTTACCTCCCGGCATGTTTTGAGGCATCCGTTCGAGCGCCATGGTCAGATCATCCTCTACCTGTGTATAGATCTCTTGCGCACTGCTCATTTCGGGATAGATGCCGGGGTCTTCGGCCGAGTCGAATCCCTGCACGACCAGGGGGGCATCGCCCCACACCCGGGCAATATAATAATAGGCAAAGGAGCGGACAAAATGGGCATTTGCCAGTGTCCAGTCTTTGGTATCATCGCTTCTGAATGTCACATCGGGCGCATATTGCAGGATGAGATTGGCCAGGTTGATTGTTTTGTAGAGGCTGGCCCAGTTGGCGCCATCGTTTGAGGAAGTGATGGTGTTGGTGACCATATAGGAGATGTCGGCGCCCAGCGCGAGGGAGCTGTTGAATGCGCCGGCGCGGTAGTCGCCCCAGTAGGCATAATTGCGGTTCAAGGCGATGCGTAATTGCCCGTACATGCCATACACTGCGGCCACACAGTCGTCTTCGGACTTCCACATGGAGGTGCGGTTGATGATGCTGTCTTGCGGCACATTCAGATTGAGGCAGGAGGAACCATTCATCAGGATAAACGAAATGGTGACGAGATAGATTATTTTTTTCATGTTCATTTTTTTTAGAATGTAACCTTGATGCCGGCTGATATCTTTCTTACCGGTGGATAGTTGTAGTAACTGCCGGAGTAAGTGGATGCCGATCCGGTCTCGGGGGAGATGGATCCGGGTACCTGCGTGAGGTAACAGAGATTGTTTGCCGTAAGATTGAATGTGATGTGGGAGATGTTGGCTTTACGCAGGAATTCACCTTTCAGGTTGTATATCAGACTGATTTCTCTCAGGGACAGGTAATCACCCTTGTAGGTGAACACATCCGACATGCGGGCAAAGTTGTTGCTGCCGTCACCCGAGTCGTTGGCGACAAAGCGGGCATATTTGGCATTGGGGTTTTCGGGTGTCCACGTATTGAGCACATCTTTCACCAGTGAGTGGGTATAGGCAAAGGTGGCAAGGAAGTACCTCGAATAGGCTTCGTCGTAAATGGAGTGCCCCAAGGCCCAGTCGATGCCGATGTTCAGACCCCAATCCTTGTAGGTGAACATGTTGTTCAAACTACCGGTGCTGACGGGCTCCGTAACCCCCAAATGGAACTGGTCCACGTCGGTGATTTTGCCATCGCCATTGCGGTCGTACCACTCGTAATCGCCCGGGTTCTTCCGCCCTTTCAACGAGCGACCGTCGCGATAGCCGGTGGAGAGGTCATCGTAGTAGGCATTGTCGGCTGCCTCCGTGGTTTGAAGGATTCCGGCATGCTTGTATCCGTAGAAGGAATATAGGGATTCACCTTCGGCCAGTCCGCCAAAAGAAAATGGGGTGCCGTCGTATAGTTGGCCGTTGATTCCACCGATGCGGTTGCGATCGCGGTTGTTATCCTCCAGCTTGAGGACTTCATTCTTCACAAAGCTCCAGACAAACTTGCTGGTCCAGGTAAAAGAGGGACGAACAATGTTGCGGGTGGTGACATCCACATCGAATCCATAAAACTTTACTTCGCCCACATTCGACATGACCCAGCTGTAGCCACTGGTGTTGGGTAGTTCCTTCTGAAAGAGCAGGTCTTTGCTCCGCCGGTCGAACAGGTCGGCCACCACGGTAATGCGGTTTTTGAAGAGTCCCAGATCCACACCCACGTCAAGCTGGTTGGTGTGCTCCCATCGCAAATTGATGTTTGACATGCGGTCGGGTACGAGTCCTCCGTTTCCATCGTAAATGACCGAGGGTGAGTAGCTTCCCAGGGCATCTTTGTTGGAGATTGAGTTGTTGCCTGTCTGTCCGTAGCTCAGGCGAAGCTTCAGTTGGGAGACTTGTTTGTCGAGTCCCTTCATGAAAGGTTCATCCGAAATGACCCATCCTGCCGACATGCCGGGGAAGTAACCCCACTGGTTGTTGGTGTCGAAAAGGGAGGAGCCATCGGCACGGAAAGTGAGGGAAAGGAGGTACCTTTTTTTGTAGTCGTACATGGCGCGTCCGTAGAATCCGGCCAAGCGGAAGCTTTCTCTGATGCCGGTGGTGGTGCGCGGATCGAAGGTGGTGGCGCCGTTGATGGTGGTGATCTTGTCGGTGCTGCCGCCATATCCGCCAACAGTGAGGCGATCCGACAGCTCATCCTGATAGGAATATCCACCCATCAGGTTGAGAGAGTGCTTCTTGTTGAAGGAGCGCTTCCAGGCCATGTAGAGCTCCACTTTGTTTCTCTCGAGCGTGTTGGCGATGGCGCTGACCGTCCGTTCGGGGTTGTACTTGTTTGCCTTCTCGAACGAATCGGCATCATACTCTCTCCGGTAAATGGATCCCTGCGCATTCAGGCTAAGGCTCTTTGTGATGTCGTAGCGGGCGCTCCCGTTGAGGGTGAGGTATTTGGTTTTCTTCTGCTGATCGTTGTAGTAGTCGTAAAACACCGGGTTGGGGGTGGTGGCGCTGTAGCCCGGTGCAGGCAGTCCGTCTTCCATGTAGATCTTTTGGGTGGGCGGCGCCGCAAGTCCGCGTGCAATCACATCGCGCTGGTTGTCGTATTCCTCCTTCACCAGTTCGGAGTAGTTGACACCAAACTTCAGCGTGAGATTCTTGATGCTGTTGATGGAGGTGTTTGCTTTGAAGTTGTAACGCTGGAAACCGGTGCCGATGGCAATGCCGTCGTCATCAAGATAACCCAGGCTGACCGCATAGGTGCTATTTTCGGAACCTCCGTTGATGCCGAGATAGTAGTTCTGCCACCAGGTCTCCTTGAAGAGTTGATCGCGAAAGGAATTGTCCTGAAAGATCAATGTCTTTTCTGGATTCAGGGGATCGGCCATCGACCGGTATCCTTCCGGCACGGAAGCTCCTTCTGCAAGGAACTGTGTGGTGTAGATGGAGGAGGCTGTGTTGCCTGTGCCGGCTGCGCTTGCGCCATTGAGGCGGTTGCTAAAGGGACTTCTCTGCATGGCCGGGCGCATGATGCCGAGGTATTCTTCTGCATTGAGAAACTCCAGCTGGCGCGCAGCCTGTTGATGAGCCAATCCGGCTTCAAAAACAATGCTGGGCTTTCCCTTTTTTCCTTCCTTTGTGGTGATGAGAATGACACCGTTCGATCCACGTGCGCCATAAATGGCTGTGGATGCGGCATCTTTCAGGATAGAGAAGGTCTCAATGTCGGAAGGATTCAATCCCTCCATGGTTTGTTCGATCCCATCGACGATGATCAACGGGTCGTTGGTAAGATGAATGGACGATCCTCCACGGATACGAAACTCGGTTTCGCTTCCGGGTGAGTTGTTGACGGAAGTGACGCGCACACCGGGCATCTTCCCTTTCAAGCCTTCACCCACAGAGGAGATGGCCACATTCTGCAGCACTTCTCCCTGTACGGTGGAAATGGACGTGGTGAGCTCTCTTTTGCTGGCTGTACCGTACCCGATGACCACCACTTCTTCCAGGCCAATGGTGTTCTCTTCCAGGCGGACGGTAACCGACGTGTTGTTGCGGATGTTGATCTCCACCGTCTTATAGCCGATCATGGAGATGACGAGGGTGCTGTTTTCTTTGGCGTTGATGCCGAAGCGGCCTTCCACATCGGTGACGGTACCGATGGTGGTGCCTTTCACTTGTATGACTGCGCCGGGCATTGTCTCGTTCGACGCATCGAATACTTGCCCGGTAACCATTCTTTCCTGTGCCAGGATGAGGGTTGTGTTGCTTAGCAGAATGAGCAGTCCCAGACAAATAATATGTCTCATTCCTGCTGTGTGGAAAAATATTTTCATACGATTATTGGATTTAAAATTCAGTGAAAGAAGCCGATTGCTTCCAGGTCTGACCGTAATGTCTCATATTCCTTGTCGGAAAAAGCGGAGATGGGAAGGCGGCAAGGGCCACAGTCATACCCCATCAGGTTCATGATGGCTTTGCCTCCTCTTACGCCACCTCCATACCGGATGATGACCTTTACCAGTTCAATGGACCGGAGCTGGTTGCTTCTTGCTGTGGCGAGATCGCCTTGGCGCATCGCTTCAAGCACTTTCAGGTAGACAGGGGCAAAGTAGTTGTAGGTGCTCCCCACTGCCGATACGGCTCCCAAAGAGACTCCGGCAATGAGTACTTCGTCGTATCCGTGCAGGATCTCGAAGGCGCCGTTTTCGAGGGCGAGGCAGGCGCCCATCTCCATCAGGTCGTTGTGGGTGAACTTCACTCCCACCAGCGTGGGGATTTCTTCCCTGCCTCTTAGCAGAAACTGCTCTACCGACAACTGTACACCGGTCATGGAGGGCATGTTGTAGTAGTAGAAGGGAAGCTCCGGCGCTGCGGCTGCAATGGGCTTGAAGAACTGAACGAGATCTTCCACCGTGGCTGGCTTGAAAAAAGAGGGGGCGATGGAGGCGATGGCGTCGGCGCCGCAGGCCTGACTGTGGGCGGCCAGCTCTGCCGATTGCGGTAGGGAGAAGCTGCCCACGTGGTTGATCACTTTGAGCTTCCCGTCGATGGCGGTGATCCATCGCTCGAGGATCTGTTTCCGCTCCTCGGTGGTCAACGAGGCGCCCTCACCGGTGGTGCCGTTGACAAACACGCCCGTGATGCCCGATTGGATCAGGTATTGTGCGTACTTGTCAATTGCTTCCAAGTTGATTTCTCCGTTTTGGTTCATTGGTGTGAAGACTGCCGCTACCAGTCCCTCAAGGCGTTGATAATTCTTCATTGCTTTTTTTCGTTATTTGTTTTGTGTATGTCTGTTCTTTTCGTCAAATCATCCCTTTAGGTTTACCAAAGAAAAGGTTTGCTGTTGGACGATTTTGTTGTTTTTACAATTTCCGGGCGAGGATTTCCGCCAGTTTGATCTCCTGATACACCATCTGTGCCTGGCTCGATTCGTAGAGGATGCCGATGGTCTCCTCATCGACCGAGGTGATGCAGGAGTAGCCCCAGCCCCGGTATTGGTCGAGCAGGATGGCATCGTTCTTCTTCCAGGTCATGCCGTCGTCGTAGCTGGCCCGCAGGGTGATCTTGTCGCGCCGCACGCGGGAGCTCGGGTTGCTGAAGAGCAGGATGCTTTTCTGCTGGCCCTTGCAGGTGTAATGGTGACGGTGCAGGGAGCCCATGCAGGTGGGTTCGATCAATGCTTTGCGTGAGGTGGGATGTTCGCTCCAGGTCTCGCCCATATCTTTTGTGATGCAGATGCGGCGTCCGTTTTCGAGTTTGTTGTTGCGGTTGCGGTTGTCCCTCATGTTGAGCATCAGGCTGCCGTCGGCAAGCTCCACCACTGCACACTCGGTTACATCGTAAAAGGCGGGGTTGCTTGCCTTCCAGGTTTTGCCGCCGTCGCTGCTCCAGGTGATGTTGGAAAAGGGAACACCCTGCTTGTCGCGTCCCTGTGAGGGAAAGACCAGCGTGCCGTTGCGCAGGGTGATGCCGCGCCCCGGGGCTGGTGCATAGAGCCACCACTCCTCCTTCTTGGCGGAGGTGATGTTGACCGGCTCCGACCAGCTCTCTCCATTGTCGCTACTCTGCGTGACAAGAAACTGTGAGGTCTGCTTCACCCCGAAACCCGACTGGGAGCCTTTCCCTTGCCATTGATGGGTCCATGCATCGCTCTCTTCATCGAGACCTTCGATCCACTTGCCACTTTCCTTATCCAGTACGCCGTGCATCCACAGACCGGCCACGAAGATGGTGCCGCTTTTTTCATCCACCAGGATGGAGGCATCGCTTACTCCGTTGAACTTTTCTGGAAGACCTCCCCATTGTTTCATGTCGAGGATGACCTGCATGGGTTGCCATGTTTTTCCCTTGTTGAAGCTTCTTTGCAGGGCGATATCCATGTTACCCTGCAGGTCGCGTGCTGAATCCCATCTGGCATCGAAAACAGCCATGAGGGTGCCTTCTTTGGAGGTGGTCAACCCCGGAATACGGGAGACCGCCACACCGTCCTGGTCTGCCTGACGCAGCGCCACCCCCACGCGTTGGGGTGAACCGGAACTCGACTCTTTAAACTGATACGTACCGGCATTGGTGCGGATGGAGCGACAGTTGACCTGGATGCGATGACTCAGGTTCACCTTGTCTTTGAGCTTTACGGCTACCCAAAGTGACACTGCGTCGCCTGGATTTTCCACCTGATAGGCCATGGGCAGGGTGAGTGTGCGGTCTGTCATGGGACAGATTACGCGACTGGTATCGATCAACCCATCCTTGCCAGCACCATAGACACCAATCGAGATGATATCCTCCTGTTGGCTGGTCCCTTCGAGGGAGAGTGCAAGCTGATGGATGGTGAGGGGCTCACTTTTTGGGCTGTGGATGTCGATCCGGATGGTCGGGTTGATCTCCTTCAGCGTCAGCACCGGGATGACCGGCCGCAGCACCTCCACCTTGATGGAGGCGGCTGCTGCACCAAGAGGGAGCAGCAACAGGAGCAAGAGAATGCGCTGTTTCAGAATCTCTTTCTTCATGGGGCGCTGTTTATTGGATGGGGTTGAAGAGGAGTCCTACCCAGGCTCCGTAGATGTGTTGATCTTTGTCGAGGTTGGCGGTGACGCCGATGCTCCGCAGGATCTCCGGATCGCCCAGACCAGTCTCTTTGTTGCGGTAGAGCGATGCGTAGTTGTGGATCACGTAGAGCTGGTTCCCGATCATGCGAAACTGAAGGGAGCCTTCATCGTGGTAGGCGCCGTTGTCCGGATCGATGCTCTCGATCAGGAGGCCGCTGCCGGTGAATGTGTAGGTGCCCCGCACCTCGTTGTTGTAGAGAAACAGGTTGTCGGAGGTGAACTCGTAGGTGAAAGCGCCTGACTCGACCTGCGACCATTTGTTTTTCAGGTCTTTCGAGATCGCCTCGCGGGTGGCCTTGTAGTTGCCTCCCACGCTGTCCCAGGCGAGTTGGGAATATTCCCACTTGCCCACGATGTTGTTTTCTGGCAGGTCGTCGATGGTCTGACTGCATGAAAAGAGGGCAGCAATCGCTACCAATGCTCCAAAAACTTGTAAGACTGTTTTGTTCATGACTTATTTTTTTAAGATGGTTTTGAATATTTGTTTTTTCGGAATTCAGAACAGGGAGGTGTCAAACTTCCCGGGTCTTTGCATGGTTTCTTTGTACACAGCGCCAAATCGGTCGGTCACCGTGATCTCGAGTGTGCTATCGGGACTGTCTGTCTCCACGATGAACATGTGCGCACTGGGTGTGGAAGCGTGTGAGTTGCTGATGGTTTTGTCCACACGGTTCCAACGCTGGATCTCATAACAATAGGTGTGGAGCGGATCGCGCAGAAGGACTCTTTTTATGGGTAGTTTCTTCATGCTGCCAGCTTCGGTGACGGTGATGTTCCATTGTGGATCGTAGTTCCACACATTGATCAGCACGGCATCATCGGCCACATCCTTGTAATCTCTTCCATCACCCCGGTTGCTGTAGCGTGCGAGTAGTGTGGTTACTTCGGGGTTTTCAAACAGGGCTTTCACCGTGTTCATGTCGTATGATCTGAACTGCTTATCGGCTTCCTTTCCGATGCTTTTATATTTCCAGCTGATCTCCTTGCCGTTGATTTCATATATGGCATAACCTGCGGGCGTGCCATCCTTGCAGATGGGTGTCTCCGTGAGCCTTCCTCCCCACCACCAGGTCTCGCAGATGGAGGCCACATTGTGCTCGAACAGCTGATCACTGATCACCATGTTGGCGTTGTGGTGGATGTGTCCGCTGAGGAGATGCACCTGGGTGAATCCGTGGAGCAAATCGGTCAACTCACTGGTCTTTGAGGCCGGTTCGAATGCGGGTTGATTGGTGAAGGTGGCGTCTCTGTTGTTGCTGTAGGCAGGACAGTGCATGCCGATGATTAACGGTGCATTTTTGTCGGCGATGCCTGCCAGATCTTCTTTCAGCCATTGCAGCTGTACCGGGTCGATATACTGTTGAATGCTCCGGTCGCCCACCACACCCTGTGCACCTCCCTTGTTGACATACACGCTGTTGTCGAGCATGATGTAATGCACTTCTCCCATGTTGTGGGAGTAGTAGGTGGGGCCGAATGCCCTCCTGTAGGCATGTTCCGCCTGCTGGTCGTTCGCGATGTAGGGATCGTTGTCGTGATTTCCCATGATGTGAAACAGGGGAGAGGGATAGCTTTCGAGGAGACTCTTGTAGGAGAAGATATCGAACTGGTTGGAATACCAGTAGAGATCGTGCGACATGTCTCCCAGGATGAAGGTGTAGACTGGCTGGTCTGCGGAGCGACTGTCGACGAACGCTCCCGCTTCAGCGAGAAAGCCTGTTTTGAATCGTTCGATATCCTTGTTCAACTTGCCGGCGGAGACATGGATGTCGGAGCCCACGATCAGGGTGTGTCGCTTATTCTCTCTCTTCACCAGATGGAAGTTGTGCTGCTCCAATTTGCCGGCATCGTTCTCCGTGGCATGCCAGAAGCCGGGTAGCGAGCGGGTGGGGGCGGACTCGGCCTCATAGCCGGAGGGCAGGGAGAGAAAAACATATCCCTTCTCCTTCCGTGAATTGAGCCAGTAGTGTCCGTTGGCATCGGTGGTGGTTGTGATCACCCCATCGGATACCCGCACGCCGGGCAGCGGTGTCACGCCCGAATAGACGATTCCCTTGATGGTAGCCCCCTCTTTGTCTCCCACAGCGTTGGGGTTCAGTGTCAGAATCAGCTTCAATTCGCCCAGCAACTGCGACTTGCTGCCCCGGTTGAGGGTGAGGGTGTACGTGCCTTCACGTACCTCCACGGGCAGAATAAAGCTGGCGTGGTAGGCCGCTGACGCTGTCATCGACACCGCAAAGCGATGCGCGCTGCCAACGAAGTGGAGAATATCGCCATCCTGGAAGCCACGACCGAAGAGGGTCACCTTTTGCGACGGATAGGCCGTCAGGCTGTCCCCAATCTCATAATGGGTGATGAGAACCTCATTCTCCTCTTCTTCGCCGGGAAGGATGATCTCCCCGGCGGGATCGGGCGTACTGCAGCCTGCCGGCAGAAGCAGCAACATGAGCAAGGCTGCTACAAGGGCTATATCTATCTGAAGGCGATGAGACATCATTCTTTTTCTGAGCGTGATTCTTTTTCCACCTTTACATTATCGAGGAAGAAGCGACTTTTCTCTATCTCGGGTGTCGACTCAATGGCAATGCGGGTGTCGGAGCTGATGTCGTACGCAATGGCCTCGAGTGGGATCCATTGATTGTACGTGGTGTTGGTGGCAAACAGGTCGATTGTTTTCACCTCCTCATTGCGCTGGAATGAGCCGGAGCCATAAAGGCGCAGAATGATCCGGTTGGAGGTGTCCTTGGCCCCGCTTTGGGTGATGTAGCGGGCAGCATCGAAGCTGATCTTCACGTTGCTGTACTTCCCTTCGGTGATTGGCATGGGAGGAGAGGTGATCCTGCCTTGCGAGTCGCGCGTGGTGGATGCGGTGCCATACTTCAGATATCCTGGTCGCAAATAGACGTATTGATAGAACTCCCATCCCGATGCTTCAATCTTTGCTATCAGTGCAGGATCGGTGACGCTGCCGATAAGCGTTTCTTTGGTATTGGGTGCGGCCATATAATCTTCGATGTTGGGGAAGGAGCTGTCTATCCAGCTGAAGTTGTCCTGGAAGTAGATGTGCCCGATGGATTGCCGGTCGTCCAGCAGATTGGTTTTCACCTCCATCACAAATTCGTTTGGTTCGTCGGCCTTCACCTCGAAATCGAATGTATTGTCATATTCTGCTCCCGGGGTATAGGCAAATTTGGCCCGATAGAGGCCTGCGACGACACGAAAATGGATTGTTCCCTCCTGGTCGGTGACAAGCTCCCGGCTCTCTGTTTCCTCGCTGCTGGCATCGAGGGTGATCAGCAGCACCGGCTCGTTGGCGCGAGGAAGCTGACTTGAGCGCCCCACGACGGTCAAGCGGCTGTCGTAGTAAGGTCGCATATCTTCCAGAGGAATCACAATCTCCTCCGTGTCGGTGTCGTTCACTTCAAACTGAATGAAATTGTCGATTTCTGCTCCCTTGATGTAGGCGGTTTCCACTTTGTATTTTCCCGTGCGGAGAGAAAGATGAATTTTGCCCGTTGCATCGGTTGCAATATTTCTGGGTGAAGTAGCTTTCTCGCCCAGACCTGTCTCCCACAGCGTAATGGGATGATGGGGCATTGCTTCCTTCTTCTGGTTGTCGTAAACCACCAGAACGCGTTCCTTGGAGGTGGTGTAAACAACCTGTTCACTGTCGCTGCATGCTTCTACGCCAAGTAACGACGCGAGGCAAGCCATGATAAAGATGAATCTTTTTGTGCTCATAATGGATGGTTATTGGAAATATATGTAATAAATATCATAATTGTAGGACAAATAAGAATATGCTTTTTCTCGTTGCATAGGGATACCCAAAAATGAAAAAATTAGTCCGCGTGACGGGGTTCTTCGTTGGGCCTGACTGTTTTCCAGGTAAATCCGCTGATTTCTTTCTTGTTTGGAAAGAGGATGCTGAAGGGCAATGCGATGAGAATGCTCGATGCCATGCCAATGAAGCCATATAGCAGGAAGGAGAGGTTGCTGTACTCCTTGAGCAGCATCAGAATGACCAGTCCGCCCAGAATACCGAGCAGCGCCGATCGGGAACCGACTTTCGGGAAGAATATGCCCAGGATGAAGAGGGCGCCGAGACCGCTGGTAAGCAATCCCAGGAAGGTGTTGAACTGATCCCACAGCGAAGCGATGTTCCAGGTGGCCAGTATGAGCGCCATTCCCAGTCCAAGCAATCCGCAAATGATACCCGACCAGCGAGCGACCAGCATTTTTCCTTTCAACGTGATTTTCTTCGAGAGGGTTTGAAAGAAATCGGCGGTGATGACCGCGGCCGAGGAGTTGATGTTGGAGGAGAGGGTCGACATGGCCGCGGCAAAGACGGCGGCGACGAGCAATCCGGCCAATCCGACCGGCATCTCGGAGACGATGAACTGCGTAAATACCGAGTCGATGTTGGCGTTGTTGATGATCATCTTTTCCGGACTGGCCTTGTAAAAGGCAAAGAGGCCGGTGCCGATGAGGAAGAAGAGCAATGTGACGGGCACACTCAGTATGCCGTTGAGCCAAATGCTGTTTGCGGTGGCTTTTTCATTTTTTGTGGTCATGTATCGTTGGATGATCGACTGGTCGCTGGTGTAGGTGATGAGCGAGTTTGCGACGCCCCCGATCAGTACCACCCAGAACACGGGCTGGGAGAAGTCGAAACGGAAGTCGAATGTCTGCAACTTGTGGAAATTGACGGTCGTGGTCCAAAACTCTCCCAGGCCACCTTCGATGCCGGTGATGGTAAAGATAAAGGCGGCTATGGCGCCGAAGATCAGGATAAACCCCTGGATCACATCGCCCCAGACAACGGCTTCCATGCCACCGCTGGTGCTGTAGATGATGGTGACGATGCCCATCACGATGATGGAGAGATAGATATTGAATCCGGTGACAGCGTTGAGGGCCAATGCGGGCAGAAAGAGCACGATGGCAATTCGGCTGACCATGAAGATGACGAAGAGGGCAGAGGCAATCCACCGCACCGGCCTACTGAAGCGGTGCTCCAGATATTGGTAGGCGGTGTCGAGGTTGAACCTCCGGAAGAAGGGCATGAAGTAGCGGATGACGAAGGGTACGACCAGGATGATGCAGATGTTGAAAAGCAGCATCCGCCAGTCGGTGGCGTAGGTCTTTGCGGGAATGGAGAGGAAGGTGATGGCGCTGAGTGTGGTGGCAAAGATACTGATTCCGGCAGCCCACCAGGGTATGCGTCCTCCCGCTTTGAAGAAGTCGTTTGTGTTCTCGTTACGTTTCATAAAGTAGAAACCCATCAACAGCATTCCACCAAAATAGAGCAGCAGCACAGCGTAGTTTACCCATCCGAAGGAGAATCCGTTGCTGAAGCTGATCCGTGTGATCAACGGTGAACGGACGCCGGGTCTTTTTTCACCACCAGCAATGCAGACTTCTTTGCCGTCGGAGTAGGCCGAAGCGACGGCTACCGGTTGTTGCTCGGTCTCTCCGGCATCGAACCAGGCATCGGTGATGGTATTGTAAATCAGTATCCGGTTGTTGAAACCGGGGTGGTGCATCTGGAGGGAGTCCACCCTGTCCTGCTTCCCGGCTGAGACTGCTGCTTCCACCTGCTTGTAGGTTTCTCCCGAATCGCCGCCATAGAGCATGATATGGGTTGCCCCCACGGCGCTTGCGGTGGCCATGGCCAGGGAAAGTGACTTTTCGTTGAGTTGGATGTCTCCCTTTTGTACCCACTCATTTTTGGAAGGTTTGTATTGGTAGACAGACGAGTAGAAGGTTGTTCGGCCGGTTTCGTTTTTGGCTCTTCCGCCAAAGAGAAACAGTGCGATCTCCTCTCCATCCTGTTGTGCGGTGAAAGCGGTTCCCGACAGCAGCAGGGGAAGCGCCGGCAGCTCTTCCCAGCCTTTTTCCGGCTTCGTGAGGTCGAGTGTAAGGAACTGGTTGGTAGCGGTGCCGTCGGCCAGCTCTCCTCCTGCCAGATATACTTTTGTTCCGATCAGGGCAGCCGAGGCATTCTTTACAGGAAGCGGCAGAGCGGGATAGCGGGTTGCGTTGACTTTGCTTCCGTTGTAGGAGAGCAGCCAACATTGGTCGCTGACCCCTTCCGGCGTGATGCCGCCCATACAGAGCAAGCCTGAGGACAAGGAGAGAGAAGCGCCTTCGGCCATCGGGTGGGGAAGGTCACTGCTTCTGTACAATAGACTGAGTTCGGAGTTGGAGGCGCTCTGAAAGATCATCACCTGATTGGAGAGATGTTTTTTTCCTCCCTGCCACGGTTTCCCTGCAGGAAATGAGGAGCCACCGGCCATCAGAAAGTAAGTTCCCTCTTTTCCAAAAAAGGACCCTGCCACACCCTCCTTGAGCGTGGTGTCTTCGAGTGCGTCCATCGAAAAGAGATTGTGCTGGTGGACGCGGGTTGAGTTTTGTGCTGAAACGTTTCCGGTGCCTAAAGGCGGAAGGATGAATAAACAAAAAAGGATGAAAAAGGGTAAATAAAATATTTTTCGATTCATGAGGTTGTTATTTGTGCTGTTGCAGTAGATCGGCCTGATTCACAAGATATCTTGTGGCCTATTTATTTCTTCGGCCTTCCCTATTCTTCTTTTTGGCGAATAAAGAGCCGGTAGACTTCAAAGTGTTGTTCAAGCGCTTTCCGGTATCCATCTTCGTCGTTCTCCTTCAGATAACGGAGCAGGTCCTGATGTGTCACGATGCGTCCCTCCTTTTTTAACTGAATGTTGATGGGTGCAAGGAAATCCTGAAACTTATCCTTGACAAAGGTCATGACCGGATGGATGATATTTTGAAATTCGGTAATCGTTTTATTTCCCGTGATCTGGTAGAGTTTCGTGTGAAAGGCGAACTCGCTGAAAGGTGCATATTCATTGTTCTCGTAGACAATACCCACGTTCACGATCTCCTCGAGGCTCTCGATATCTCGGGGGGTGATTTTGCGGAAAATCTCGCTGCAGATGCCTATCTCAAGCACGATGCGGAAACCGAGGATGTCAAATAACGAATCTTCACTTAGGATGCGGGGATCGACCACCCTTTTCATCCCCCCCAGAATGGAGGGCTCCGAGAGAATCATTCCCCGGCGGGTGCGGGTCTCAATGATGCCCATCATCTTTAACCGGCTCAGTGCTTCGCGCAACACACTCCGCGATACACCCAGCGAAGCAGCAAGTTCTTTTTCGTTCTGGATGGGATCGCCCTTGCGCATATCTTTCTCCTTGAAGTAGTTGAGCAATTTATCCTCGACCTGGTCGACCAGGGTAACCGAGTTGTTCTGTATTTTCATTTTATCCATAGACAGGTCATGTGAATTATAAATGGCTATATGGTCATATTTGTCCGACAAATGTACTTCTATTTTTGAAACTCCAAAAGATAGCCGTTCATTTTAACGAAATATTTTAATAATTTAACGCAAGCTTGCCGGTTCATAAAATTGAATATATACA
>CAZRRC010000062.1:0-14895 GCA_964602395.1 uncultured Proteiniphilum sp.
AAGACAAGCTTGCTTGGATTATGCCATGGCGAGCAAATATCTACGTAAGTGAAGGTAGCAAGTTCTGCTCTTTTAGTGCGCGAGGACAAATATGGGTCACAAAACATTGTCAGTCGAGAATTTAGCTGTATACACACCATGCGAAACGTAAATGAGTAATTCTCCTGTTTGTATTGTGCATCTCACACCGAAGCCGTGCGAACATATTCGGTGGCACTGAGAGCCGCAATGGTGCCATCGCTAACAGCCGTGGTTACCTGCCTGTATCGTTTTGCCACGCAATCGCCTGCTGCAAAAACCCCGGGGAGATTTGTCTTCATCGACTCATCTACCACGATTTCGTTCCGCTCATTCAGCGCTACCAATCCCTTGAAAGCGGTGGTATTGGGCATATACCCGATGAAGACAAAGACACCGTCGGTATCCAGAGAAGTCAGTTCACCCGTCTTGAGATGCTCTATCTGCACCTTCTGCAGGGTACCGTTACCCTCATATGCGCGCAACTCCGACTCCATGATAAAACTGATTTTCGGATTGCTTCTGGCCTCCTCTACCGCATGTGCAAATGCCTGGAAATGTTCGAACTGATGCACTACGGTCACATGGGAGGCAAAATGGGTAAGGGTCACCGCTTCTTCCAGTGCTGAGTTTCCGCCACCCACCACAACCAGTTTTTTGTCGCGGAAGAAATCGGCATCGCAGGTAGCACAGTAGGATATTCCCCTCCCTTCAAACTCTTTTTCACCGGGGATGCTGAGTGACCGAGGTTTTCCACCAGGTGCCAGGATAACCGTCTTTGCCCGGAACAGGCGACCGTCTTCCAGCTCAACTTCTTTGACCTCTTCTGCCAAACGATATGCCACAATTTTCACATTGGCCTTGAGTGTACATCCAAAACTTTTTGCTTGACGCTTCATGATGTCGGCCAACTCATAGCCCTTTACCATCTCCACTCCCGGGTAGTTGGCAATCTCATTGGTCAGTACCATCTGCCCACCAGTCACACCCTCACTCAGAATCAACGTATCCAGCTTTCCGCGAGATGCGTAAATACCGGCTGAGAGGCCTGCTGCACCGGCGCCCAGGATCATTACATCATATATCTTTTCCATTTTTTATTCTTTAATATCTTTATCTCATTGTAATTCTTATCCCATCAACTTGTTTTTGCTGGAAGATGTGAGGGATCCCCTGTTCTGTCAGCGTCTCCCCCACCTGTTTCTCTTTGGTTCTCTCCTATGAGAGATATTGATTGAGATTATCCTTCACCTGCGACATGCTCTGAATACTGGTCGTTGCTTTGGCCACTTTGCCGTTCTTGTAGTACATGGTAAACGGTAATCCCATAAACCCACGACACTCGGGTGCCCTTCTGATCACATCCGATTCGGGACTATCGAAAGCCATGGAATAAAATTTCACGTTCTCATATTCTTCCTCCAATTCTTCCATAATCTCATATACCGGGATACACATGGGGCCCATCCGACCGCAACACACCATCACGTTTTCCTGTTCATTGATAATCTTCTGCAATTCGGCAGCCGTTTCAATCTCCTGAATATTGGTTCTTAAATACTTCATCTTACTGTTGTTTTTATATTGATTAATAACTGCGACAAAGGTAGGCGTTATCAAGAATGAGAATCAAAGTACAGCACTGACAAATTCCATGGCACAGGATGAAATGCATCAGTTGTTTGGCTGATATAAATCAGTTTCCGGAAAAGATGATATCTTTGTTCTACATAAAATGAAGCAAAGGACAAAGGATGAATCAAGAAATGGACAATTGCGAAAAGATGGTGGCATGCTTCCGCGACCTGACACCGCAGGAACTGCAACAGATTAACACCGGAAAGACGGAACTTACTTATCTGGCAGGGGAGAACCTGTTCAAGCAGGGCGCTTTCTCCACACATCTTTTGTTGATCACCGAGGGACTGGTGAAGGTTTACCTACAGACAGGCAGAGATAAACAGCTCAACTTGCAGTTGGCGCAGGCAGGCGATTTTCTGGGATTTGCCTCCCTCTTCGGCGAAACATTGCACACCACCTCTGCCGTTGCCCTCACCGACACGGCGATATGCATGATCGACAAGGAGCAGATGCGCAACCTGCTGCTCAACAATGCCCAGTTTGCCATGCGCATCACCTCGCGCAACTACCGCAACGAACGGCAACTACTGACCATCATCGCCAACATGACCTACAAGCAGATGCGAGGCAAGCTGGCATCCACCCTGCTCTATCTGAGCGGTGACCATTTCAGCGACCAAAATGTGTTTCAGTATTTATCTCGGCAGGATCTGGCCAATTTCGCATCGGTGGCCACAGAGAGTGCCATCAAGTTGCTGAAAGAATTCGAACGGGACGGGATCATCACCCTTGAAGGCAAAGGAATTACCATCCGCAACAGGGCTGAGTTGGAGAAAATTGAGCGGTTGGGGTAACGCTACAGGTTACACGAAGACTGTTAACTTAAATCTGCAAACATCAGCCATTTTGACTGATTAGCTGCAGCAGTTTCTTATCGAGTATCGTCATCTGTTTTCCTTCCATGCGGATGATACCGTCGGCGATGAACTCGGAAAGGGCACGGTTTATGCTCTCCCTACCGGCATCCACCCAGTTGCCGATGTCAGACTGGGAGAGAGGGAGCAGGAACCGGTCCGATTCGAACAGTTGTTCGGAAAACTCCAGCAGCACATCGGCCAGGTTGCCTCTTAGCTGCTTCTGCGTACGGCTTGCACAACGTTTGTAGGCCTCCAGTTCGCTTTTGGAGAGCTCCATCAGAATATAGGAGGAAAAGTCATTATTTTCGGCCAGCAACTTCTTAAACACCCCGACATCGATGAAGCAAACCTCCGACTCCGTCACGGCTGTCACGCTATACTGGTTGATCTTGTCGCCAAAGGTGGTAGGAAGTCCCAGATAGGTGGGCGCTTTCACCAGCTTCACGATCTGCTCACGGGAAGGACCGGAGAGATGCACCTTGGCCATTCCCTTGCGCAGGAAGATTACATTGGTAGAGAAAACACCCTGCCGGATGATGGTATCTCCTCTCTTGAATTTGACCACCGCGTGGCTGCCACCCAGCAGCTCCAGTTGACAATCCTTCATCTGAACGGATGATCTCAGGACACAGTCACAATCGATACATTCATTTCTCATTGCTGCCACAATTTATATACAGATATCAGAAGAACATGATGATATTCACCCCGTTAACCTGACATCCCTACAAAGATAGGGAAAGATGTGACATATCGCACAAAATAGTGTAAAATTCTGCACTGCCACAAAATAAATTATTGCTTCTTTTTTTCCGTAATTTGCATCGTATTCAATTTCAAAATCATACTGGAAAATTATGGGAACATCGACTCCTCTTTCAATGGAAGCGCTCCAGCAAGAGTTGGAAAAGCTCAAGACAAGAACCTCCGACATGGAGAATGCGCGGAAAGACCAACTTTCGATCGCCATCGTATCGGGCGACATGGACAAGATCCTGGCAGCAATGATTATCTCACTGGCAGCAGCTGCAATGGATTCTCAGGTAAAACTCTTTTTCTCCTTCTGGGCACTCTCCGCCCTGCGCGATCCAAAAAAGAAGGCGAAGGGCAAAGATTTCATCTCAAAGATGTTCGGGATGATGCTTCCCAAAGGACGAAACAGACTAAAGCTCTCCAACATGAACATGTGTGGTATGGGACCGATGATGATCAAAAGGTTGATGAAAAAACAAAACGTCATGTCACTCGATGCGATGTTTGAGGAAGCAGCCGCCCTGGGCATTGAGATTACCGTCTGCGAGATGTCGATGAACCTGATGGGCTTCAAAAAGGAGGAGATCATCGATTACCCGCACCTGCGCTATGCCGGGGCCACCACCTTTGTGGCAGATGCCGGCGAGAGCAGCATGCAATGGTTTATTTAGGGAGAGATAATATTTAAATAAACAATTCACAACTAAATAATTAAAACAATGACAACAGAAGAATTAAAAGCGCTCACAGTAGCCAAATCGGTAGACGCAAGGGGCACAGCCTGCCCAGGACCGCTTCTCGAAGCAAAGAAAGCCATCGGTACCATCGCCGTAGACGACGTGATGGAGATTCTCTCAGCCGACGAAGGAACCAAGACAGATATCCCAAAGTGGTGCAAGAAGCAAGGTCACGAGTTCCTCGGCGCCGTAGAAGAGAACGGTTACTTCAAGGTATATATGAAGAAGAAATAAACCACCGCAACGATGAAAAAAAGTGCCAGGATACTGGTTTTTTCAACGGAGAAAATATCCGACCCCGCCATCGACATGGCGGGGTTGCTGAAACTCCACTATCCACCAACTGTCTACACCATCACGGTGCCCTGTTCCAGCGGCATCAAGCCCAGTTGGATTCTACATGCCTATAAACAGGGGTTCGACGGCGTGTTCATTGCAGCCGACGGAAGCGACTGTGTCTATGGGGAGAGCTGCACAGAGAAGACAGGCAACCTGGTGGCCGACACGCACGAACGGATGAAGGCACAAAGCCTCGACCCAGCCCGTCTGCGCATGGCAGCTATCTGTTCGGTATGCAGCGAAGCGTTCGTGAAGCAGATACGCAGCTTCAACGAATACCTGATCAAAACAACCAATGCATAAATTCTGATGGACGAAGAGAAGAAAATCATTCACTACGATGCCCTGGTGATAGGAGGCGGCATCGCCGGCGGCGAAGCAGCGCTCAACCTGGCCAATAGCGGCTACAGGGTATTGCTGGTGGAGAAAGAACGTTCGCTGGGGGGCAAGATGATCCTGCTGAGCAAGGTGTTCCCCACGCTCGACTGTTCCGCCTGTATCACCACACCCAAGGTGTCGGAGATCGCCCGCCACAAGAACATCACCATCTTCACCGAGAGTGAGGTGACCCACATCGTCAAACGGTCGGAGAACGACTTCGTAGCGCAGATAACCAAGAAACCGCGCTATGTGCATGTGGAAGATTGCACAGCCTGCCAACTCTGCGAGAAGGCATGCCCGGTAAACGTGCGTGATGAGTACCAATATGGGCTGATAGGCAGGAAGGCAGCCTTCATCCCCTTCAGCATTGCCAACCCCAAGGCGGCAGCCATCGACATCGAAAACTGCACACTCTGCGGCGCCTGCGAAAAGGTGTGCCCCACCCAATGTATCGACTTCACCATGGAGCCGGAACAGTACGAATTGCATGCCCGCACGGTGGTGATGGCTACCGGATTCAAACTGTTCGATCCGCTGGAGATTCCGCGCTACGGCTACGGACAATACAAAAACGTGATCACCTCCATGCAGATGGAACGTGAGATTGCTCCCACCCGCCCTTTCAACACCATCCTGCGGCCAGGCGACGGCAAGGTGCCCGACAAGATCGCCTACGTGCTCTGTGCCGGCTCGCGTGACGCCTCCGTGGGCAATTCCATCTGCTCGCAGATATGCTGCATGTACTCCATCAAGCAGGCACAACTGTTGATGGGTGCCCTCCCCATGGCCGACGTCACCATCTACTACATCAACATCCGCTCCTTCGGGAAAGGGTTTGAGGAGTTCTACCAGCAAGCAAAGGGGATGGGAGTCTCCTTCGTGAAAGGCAAGATCGGCACCATCAAAGAGAAGGAGAACGGCAACCTGATCCTCCGCTATGAGGACATCAGCGAAGGAGTGGTTAAGGAGGCAGAGCATGACATGGTGGTGCTTTCGGTGGGAGTGAAATCGAATCCCGACGCCGGCAAAATATTTCCACAGGGAGCACTGAAGCTGGATCCTCACCGGTTTGTCGCACAGACGGACCTGATGGGCAGCCCGGCACGGACCAGCATCGACGGTGTCTTCGTGGCCGGCACAGCCTCCGCCCCGATGGATATTCCCGACTCAATCCTCTCGGCAGGCTCGGCATCCTCCGAAGCAATCAGTTACATCATACAGCATCAGGAAGCATAAACTATTATGAAAGAGAGAATTGGCGTTTACATCTGCCATTGCGGCGGCAACATTTCCGATTATGTTGATGTGGAGAAGGTTCGGCAGGCTGTGGAACACGAAACAGGAGTGGTGATGGCCAAGACCACCCTCTTCGCCTGTTCCGATTCCAACCAGAACGACATGGTGGAGGATATCCACACCCACAACCTCGACGGGGTAATCGTGGCCTCCTGCTCACCCAAACTGCACCTCACCACCTTTCGCAACGTGACCGAACGGGGAGAGCTGAACAAATACACCTATGTGCACACCAACATACGGGAGCAGGCATCATGGGCACACTCCGACAATAAGGAGGGTGCCACCGACAAGGCGATTCGCCTGGTGAAAGCCGCCATCGCCAAGTCACGCTATGCAGAGCCGCTTCACCCCAACCAGTTCGAAGCAGAGAGAACCATCGCGGTGATCGGCGCTGGCATAGCCGGCATGAAGGCGGCCGCCAGCCTGGCAGACAAGCAGACAGAGGTGCTCCTGATCGAGAAGGAACACCGGGTAGGTGGACATACCGCCACCTGGGGTCCACTGGCGATGAGTGAAGAGAGCGGCAGTGCCCTCACGGAGCGGATCTACAAAGACCTGCTTCGACGGGAGAATGTGACCATCATGACCGGCACGGAGGTTATCTCCTCCAAGGGAAGCATCGGCAACTTCACCCTCAAGGTGCGCAAGCGGCCAATGAAGGAGGGAGACCCGGTGGAGACCGCCGAATTCAATGTAGGCTCAGTGGTGGTCGCCACGGGCTTCGACTCCTACCAGCCCAAAGAGGGAGAGTTCGGCTTTGCACAGAGCGACAACGTGATCACGCTGCCCGACTTCCGTCACCTGATCGACCATGCCGAGGGAAAAGAGTTGGTATACAACGGGCGAAAAATCCGTAACATCGCCTACATCTATTGCGTGGGCAGTCGACAGACCAACGGGGAAAATAGCTATTGCTCCCGCTTCTGCTGTACCTCGGCCATCCATGCCTCCATTCTGGCGAAGAAAAAGTTCTCCAGAATCAGCAATTACCATCTCAACCGCGGCATCCGCACCTATGGCAAGCAGGAGCTGCTCTATGCCGAGTCTCTCGCATTGGGCGATCTCTACCTGCAGTGGGCAGAGGAGAATCCGCCGGCAGTGGTGACAGCAGGGAAGAAGAGTACCATCACCCTCCGCGACATCCTCTCCGCCAACAGAGAGCTGGAGCTGGAGGCCGACCTGGTGGTACTGGTGACCGGCATGGTACCGCGCGCCGACAACAGGGTGGGTACCCTCTTCAAGCTGCCCAAGGGAAGAGACCACTTCTACAATGAGGTACACATGAAGCTGCGTCCGGTGGAGACTGTGATCGACGGTGTTACCATCGCCGGCAGCTGCCAGGGACCAAAAAACATCACCGAATCGGTCAACTCAGCCCTGTCGGCGGCAACCAAGTCCTTCTCGCTGATCAGCAAGGGGACGCTCGAGACAGAGCCAATAGTGGCGGAGGTAAACAAAGACCTCTGCAGCTGGTGCGGGAAATGTGCGGAGGCCTGTCCCTTCGATGCGATCCTGCAGGAAGAGGTGGACGGAAAAACGGTGGCAGTAGTTAACAACTCGGTCTGCAAGGGATGTGGCATGTGCGCCCCGGTATGTCCACCCGACGCCATCAACCTGATCAACTATTCGAGTGAAGAGATAATGAGTATGATTGACGCATTGGCATAAGAACATGAAAGCAGAAAAAGGAAAAACAGCCCGATACCTACGGGAAATAAAGGGCGTTCCGGAACACGTGAAAGAGGAGTTGAAAGAGTTCAACCGGATCAAACGAGCGATCACCGGCGCATTGGAAGAGGAGGAGTTAACAATCGCACAGCTGGCGGAACGCCTCCAGATGCCACTCCACGAGGTGACCTATTATCTGCTCACCCTGGTAAAGTATGGCGTGGTAGCCACCGGCGAAATCGATGACATGGACGAATATTATTCGTATAAATTGATAAAATAATGGCAAGCAAAATAAATCCACACTTTTCGGAAGAGATCAAGAAATACGGTTCTGTCAATTTCAACGCATGTTACAACTGTGGTAACTGCACAGCCGTCTGTTCACTCTCCACCCCCGAAGACTCCTTCCCGCGTGAAATGGTGCGCCTCAGTGCCCTGGGACTCGAAGATGAGATGAAGAAGTCGCTCAAGCCCTGGGAGTGCTACTACTGCGGCGAATGCACAGCACAATGTCCACAAACCGCGAACCCGGGAGAGCTGATGATGTCACTGCGGCGATGGCTCACTGCAAAATACGACTGGACCGGGCTCTCGGGTCTGCTCTACCGCTCGCTGACACTTACCATCGCAGCGCTGCTGCTGGTGGCTGCAGGGGTTTTCTTCTTTGCCCGTACCGTAAACTTTGAGACTGAGACATTGCTTCACACAGGTCACCGCTTCGAGATGCTGGCTATCGCCACCGTCTTCCTGGTAATCTTTGTACCCAACCTGTTGCGGATGTGGTATTTCACGATTGTAAAAAACGGGGTGAAAGCACCGCTAAAAAGCTACTTCACGGCTCTCTCCGAGCTTTTTGTACAGATGTTCACCCAGAAAAGGGCAAAAGATTGTGATGCGAAGGACAATTTCCGCTGGCTGGAACACATGGTACTGGTCTTTGCCTATCTGTCTCTTCTCTTTACCACCGTTTTCCTCAACTGGTTTGGCACGGAAAGCTTTTTTGTCGTTGTGCTTGGGTATGTGGAAAGCGTCCTGATCTTCTTCATTACTGCCCATTTCGTATCGGATAGAATAAAGCAGAACAAGGCTCTGAACAGATTTTCACAACCTTCCGACTGGCTGTTTGTGATCTGGTTGTTGCTGATGGGAGTGACTGCATTGATGGTGCGACTATTTATCGACCTGAACATCCTCGAAAACAACATCTGGATGTACCTGATGCATTTGACTGTACTGGCGCAGTGGGCATTGATTATTGTCCCTTTCGGAAAATGGACCCACTTTCTCTACCGTTCGTTTGGGCTCTACTTCGCCAGGATTAAAGCGATACAGAAATCATAAGCCGGAGATCAGAGGCGACAACTCATGCTGTGAATATTTATTGAAACACACAGGACTTCATTTTGGTATGTTCCTTAAATCATCTATATTTGAGGCTTCATCACATTTTTTTTGCAAATTGAAAACACAATCCTCATGAAGAAAATATGAATACTGATCACTTATCATATCCCTACCGGCAAGTACACCGATCACGAACCCATATTCTACTAAGATGGCTCACGTCCTATGTATTTTGTTATCAATAAAAACTATATACTCCAATGAATAAATATCTAACTGCCATTTTTATCTTGTTTTCGCTATCAATTTCTTTGTGTATAGCCCAAGGAATCATTCCATATCCAAATCATTACGAACAAAAGGAAGGATATTTTGTGATTCCGAATGAAGTTACGATTTCTGCCGAATCGGGTGAGTTCGGTTCGCTGATTCCTGATTTTGTTAAAACTATGGAAGGCTTTTCCATACGAGCAAAGGAAACAAAAAAAAACGGGTCCATACAACTTGTCAGAAACCCTTTGTGCTATAATCCGGAAGAGTACCGGTTAACAGTTTCTCCAACAGGCATTGTCATTGAGGCCGGATGTGCGAACGGAGGTTTTTATGGACTACAGTCAGCTATACAGTTGATAAGCAACGCCGGGACAGGAGGCTCTATTCCAAGCGCCGATATTCACGATGCTCCCCGGTATGGTTGGCGTGGACTTATGCTGGACGAATCACGACATTTTATAGGAATGGAAGAAGTGAAATTGCTGTTAAACTTTATGGCTTTTCATAAGCTGAATAAATTCCACTGGCATCTGACCGATTCACAGGGATGGAGAATCGAAATAAAGAAATATCCCTTGTTAACAACAGTGGGCGCAGTAGGAAATTTATCCGACCCCGATGCTCCTGCACAGTATTACAGTCAGGACGAAATAGCTGAAATCGTGAAATATGCTGCAGATCGGTTTATTGAAGTGATACCAGAGATCGATATGCCGGGCCATGCGACATCAGCAGTAAAAGCTTACCCTGAATTCAGCGGTGGCGGGTCGGAAAAATATCCCAATTTTACATTTAACCCAGGGAAAAAGGATACATATACATTCTTGACTGATATATTAAGAGAGGTAACCAGACTTTTCCCCTCAAAATATATTCACATTGGCGGAGATGAGGTGCATTTCGGCAATGAACAATGGAATACATTGTCCGAAATTCAAGAGTTGATGAAAAAACATGAGCTCAAGGATCTCGTAGCAGTTGAACACTACTTCCTGAATAGAATGTCTGATTCGATCCGCACCCTGAATAAAACCGTGGTTGGTTGGGATGAGGTGGTTACTGCCGGTTTGCCTGTAGACAACACGGTGGTTATGTGGTGGCGGCAGGAAAGGCCTGAACAACTTGGGGAGGCTATTGGAAAAGGGTATGAAATTATTATGTGCCCGCGATTGCCTCTCTACCTGGACTTTGTACAACATCCGTCTCACAACTCTGGACGCAAGTGGTCAAAAGGAGAATACGCGCCCATTGAAAGTGTGTATCACTTCCCGGGCAAAGAATATACATCGGGAATATCTGTCTCTACTCCTTTAATAAAAGGGATTCAGGGTAATGTATGGACAGAAAAGATTCATACACCGGAACGTATGCAATTTATGGTGTATCCCCGGTTGTCGGCACTGGCAGAAGCGGCATGGACACTTGACAGGTCAAAAGACTTCGAGAGTTTTAATTCCAGGATGGATCGCATGATACAGATATACAACCGGTTTGGGATAACTTACTATAACTATAAAAATCCTGATTTAACACCTGAAGTCGTGGGCCCCGAGAGATAAAAATCATTAGTGGACAGTAAGGATAAGAGACTGCTGGGTAAAGCCATTGGTATTTACGGGAAATGGTATCGCACGGGAACGTGAATTCCCTTACTTTGAACATACCGATCTGCCTTCCACAATAGCCAGGCTTGTCGGGCATAAAAGCTTCAAATACTGGTAGCGGAGCAGGAAAAGCCGTGGAAGAGATCTCGGATTCACATAATCAATATTTCTCTGAGCGTTTGTTGAAAATACCCACATAGAAAGAAAAAGCAATGAAGTACAAAATTTTAATCGATTCATCGGACTCTTATGATTTGTTCTTTAGAGGATGTATAGATAGACTTGCTCGACCAGAGCTCGACCTAAATAAAAAAGCACTCACCGAACTAAATCGATAAGTGCCTGATAATAAAGTGACCCCGGAGGGGCTCGAACCCTCGACCCATTGATTAAGAGGCCGCATACACAATATATCGATTATTATCGATTTATACTAATCATTTGTTTTTCTGTTATTTATGATTATTTCCAATGTTAATTTTATCTATATATTTGGTTATTTTTCAATGTTTTTCTACATTTGTATGACCTATGTATGACCCATTTTATTTTGTAATGCTTTGATAAACTATACATTTAGCGGGGTAAAAATTTCACTGGTTCGGAAAATAAAGAACGGTAGGAACAAAAATGAGCAACCAATCTATTGGCGTATTACTTTTCTGCGTAAACAATCTTACTATTTTACCGGGTTAAAGTACGATGATCAGGAATGGGATGCTTTCTTAAATCGTAATCTGAGAAAACACGCTAAGACAAAGGTCTTGTTAGACAAATACTTTCACTCTACAATCAAACCGATTATCGATGATCTGGCATCAAATAATCGATTCACCCTTGCAGCCTTCAATTCAAGATTTCTGAACATTGACGCACAAGAGATCACCGTGAATCAAGCTTTTAAAAATAAGATCGATTACCTGGAAAGTGAATTTAGGCTGGGCAGTGCAGGGGTTTACAAAGCTACCATAAAAGCATTGATGCGGTTCAAGCATTTCAAGTTACTCAGGAATCGTGATGAAAAAAATGCATTCATTGCACTCTGTAGAGAGAAACGACATGTTACCATCGGAAAAGATGTCCTGGACATTAAGCATACAATCCGTTTTGAGGAGATCACCCCCGGGTTCCTGGAAGAGTGTGAGAAGTTCTGGTTCGAGACTGAGATTTCTCCTGCCACGATGGGAATCTACATGAGGACATTGAGAGCAATCATTAACAATAACAAGGGTGATAAACCATATATCGATGCTGAGAAGTACCCCTTTGGTGTGTCGAGGGGTAAATATGCCATTCCGGAGGGAGGCAGGAGAGAGATTGCTTTATCGATTGAGCAAATATGGAAGATTGAGGATTACCAGACAGAATATGAGCTTTTAGCCACGGCACGTGATATATTTGTCTTCATGTTCTATTGCAACGGATTGAATTTCGGGGATCTCTGCCGGTTACGGTATGAGAACATCGATGTATCGAACAATGAAATCGTCTTTCAACGAAAAAAGACGCTGAGAAAAACAGCGAAACCCACCTTTATCTATGTACCCATCCTTCCTCCGATGATTGAAATCATCAATCGGCAAGGGAACAAAGATCAGGATGGATATATTTTCCCCTTCCTGAATGGAATTGAACCCACCGAGAGCAATGAGCGAAAAATCATCAACGCGATGGGCCTCAACTTAGACCCTATCAACACTTCACTCAAAGAAATAGCAAGCGAGCTGGGGTTGGATCCTGAGCTATCGACATCTTACACCCGAAACAGCTACATCACCCACCTCACCAGTGAATTGCTTGTGAATCCGATCGTGGTTAGGAAGATGGTCGGCCACAGTACCAGGAAGGATGTCACTGCCGGATATGTAAAGCTGACAGCCAAGAAGCGGAGAGAAATCAATATGAAGTTGCTGAATCCGAAGAAACATTATACAGCAATAAATGCAGGGGGATTTACCTTGTAAAAGGAGTATATACGCACTAGTATATTCAAAAAGAGAAAGATAATTATTGATATTTCTGTTTGTTTATCTATATATTTGTTATTTTTGCATTAAAATTACCAATTATAAATAATATCGGAGTAATCAACTTAAACTTAAACGGACAAAAATACACTTTAATATGAAAAACAGAAATAAAGAAAATTATCTTAACTTATTCTTGACAGCGATAATCTTTTCAATTATGACTTCGTGCATGACTACAACTAAAGTAGCAAATTATCAAATTTCACCAACTAAAAACGAGAATATTGACTCTACAATAGTAATCAGGTCTAATACAGGCAGAGTTGATGGTTTTTGTTTTACATTAGAGAATCTCAGTTCAGAACCCATCTATATTAATTGGGATAAATCTTATCTTTCTATTAATGGAACATCATATCGATGCATTCATTCAGGCATTCGATTTATGGAAAAATCGGCCCCTCAAGCTCAAACACCAATCGCTCCTTATTCAACCATATCAGATTGTCTCTTTCCCGAAGATAATATTTACATGAAAGACGTTTATCAAGGATGGATGCAAAAGCCTTTACAATCGAATGAAGGCCAATACTCAATTATAATTGTTCAAAATGGAATTGAATCAAATTTGCAAGGACAATTTGTAATGAATAAAGAAGAAGTAAAAGTACCTATGCACAGTATGTCTTCTTCAAATAATTCAATCTCAGTATTAATGTATCTTTCAAGTGCCTTACTACTAATCTCTTCCATAATATTGTTTTTATAACGCAAATAAAATACAACAAAATGAATAAGTTAATCAAAAAGAAAAACTACATTATTCTATTTTCGCTTTTAATCTTATTTGGATGTGCTACTTCCAGGTATGCATCAGGTAGAGACTTTGATATGAATATTGTTGAAAAAATTCAAAAGGGTGTAACGACTAAAAATGAAATAATCAACTGGTTTGGACAACCTCAATCTATCTCTTTGATAAATTCATCAGAAATCTGGACATATATGTATATCAGAAGTCAGGCAAAGGCTACAAGTTATATATTCACTATGGATGTAACGGGGCAGTCCTATTATAAATCGCTTACAATTACATTTGACGGTAATAATATTGTTCAAGGCATCACTTCCCAATCAAATGAAACTACACAACAATAAATTGAATCAAACTATCAGAGAAAGAACACCGGTTTGCATAACACATAAAGCCAATGATTTCACCAAAGCCTTTTTATTGAGCTTGTAGCGTTCTTGACCATCACCTAAACCAAGAAATTGACTTGATTAAATTACAATCAGTTTTAGTATTTTTCGAATAGAGAAATATATACAGACACACAGAATCTTTCCTGATATTAAACCGAAAAGGAAGAGTTTGAAGTTGATGCCGGGAGAGATGGTTATTTTATCTGTGAGTAGTTTGTTTTCATTGGTGAGTTTTTCGACAGTGAGCTGCAGGCTTTTTTTTTGACGAGTGAGCGATATGTTTTCGGTGGTTGCGGTTCGAAGCAGGGTTTCGTATTCTTTCTTGGCTTCTTCAAGGGAGCTTTTGCTTATAGTAAAACTTTCACTTGCGATGGGTGGCTTGCCGGTCCCGGGGTTCACGGGAGCGGATGTGTCGTAAGATATTTGGTGCGTTGAGGCCTCGTTCAGCAAACGGATGTTTTCTTCCCTAAGGCGCTGCAAATCGATCTGTAGGTTGGCGACGAGGGTTTCCTTTTTGTAGAGACTGTCTTTGAGGTTCCAGAGGGCGGTGCTGTCAGTCCCGGAGGTTATTTTTTCTGTGATGTTATGTTTGGTTTTGCAACCGACCAGGAATAGGAGTGCTGTGAAGAGCAGCAAGAGTAAAGCAGCGGTTCTAAATGGTGAGGCGGCTACCGGTGCGATTGTAGGTGGTAAACTTTTAGGTGACACACTTTTAAGAGGTGAACCAACTGGTGCAGTTGTATGTTGAGCCTTTGAATTCATGATGCTTTTCGGATTGCTTCGAGGATTTTGTAATGATAGC
>CAZRRC010000063.1:0-14417 GCA_964602395.1 uncultured Proteiniphilum sp.
GAAAATGACGACCAGAAGAATAATCGCAGACCATCTTCCGTAAAAGAAACTTTCGAGCCGGGGGTGTCGTTGTTTACCACCCAGATACTGGAGGTAGATTCCCAGAAAGACATAGGGAATGGCCAGCACCATAAAGGCATTCTGTTTGAATGCGGTGACGATGTCGGCATGCAGCAGACTATGAAGAGCCCGCTGTGAGCCACATCCGGGGCACTGGTAACCGGTGATCAGCAAAAAAGGGCACCGGGGAAAAAGAGGCTGTGTCTCCGGGTTGAAACGGTAAAACAGAAAAAGTGCCGCCACAAGCAAAATACCCACAGCGACACCCAGTACAATTTTCGTTCTTTTATCCACAGGGAAGAGGAAAACAAGAGAAGATGTCAGAAATTATATCCGCTGGCACTATTCTCGATAATCTTTTCCATATAGCCCGACATGTCACCGCTGCTGAAAATACTGATCCAGCTGATGATCGCAACAACTCCAATCAGCAAAGCCACAAGGGTCCAGTTCCGGGCAGAACGGGCTGCAGCTTCCGCCTCCCGATACCTGCCATTGAAATACAACACATCGACCTTCGCAGCATACACAATACCGACAATTCCAAAAGGGACACAGCAGAATAACGTGACAACGATGGACTGCCACAACCAGTTATTTGGTTTTAACGGCGGAATCTCCTCCATTTGTTCAGGCACGGGAGGAGGAGTATAATATTGATCTTCCATTTTTTTACAATTATGCCGTGATTAATTCTTCCAGACCAGCCAGAGAGCCCACGAAGACAAAGAATAAAATGAGTGCAACCACAGTGAGCAATAACCACCCGATGGCAATCCACATGGCAATTTTAGTCCATTTCCCTGCGGAACGCGATGATTCGGCTGACGCGGCAAAGTCACCCCTATTGTAAAACGATTCAACCTGTGCAGCATAGACAATACCGATAATTCCAAGCAGACTCAGTATATTGCCACAAAGCAAAAAAGGAAGGATGGTCACCAGGATAGATTCAACCAGCCATGTCCTGGGCATAGGGCCGTAATTATCCCCGGCGTAGGGAGGCTGTGGATAAGGATTGACCGGTTGGGCACTCGCTGTTTGATAGGCAGTAGAACTTGCGGAAAAAAGGAACTGTAGCTCATCTACCTCATCGGCACGTTTCCACTGTTCCATGCCCTGGGTCCACACAAGTGTATCCCTTTTCAGGCGTTCCTGTTGCAATTCCTGGGGAGAGAAGGTTCCCTTCTGCTTCCCTTCCGTGTCGATGTAAAAATAGCGATTCATAGCGTATGATTTGACGTTTCACAAATGTATATAAAAATTCACTCTCTATTGAAATATTGATAGCTTATTTTTTAGCAGGCCGACTTGTCCCTTTTTATTCTGGGAATGCAGACCAGCCACCTGAAAGAAACTGAATGAAAGCCCATTAGATCAAAATTGGCAGAATGTCTCTCGACATTCTGCCAAACATGTTAACCTTAAATCTAATACTATTATGAAAAAACCACGAGACAAATATAAAAAAGAAATTAAAACTCACCAAATAATTTCAATAAAAAAATAAAAAAGATTTATTTTTATCAATTTGTTATCCAGATTACACTGCTGGCAAGCCCATACCGGTAATTTTGCGATACAAATCGAGCGCATAGACATCCGTCATGCCCGAAACATAATCGATCACCGATTGAATTTTGCCGTACAAACTGGGTGCATCGGTTTCATATTGCTCGGGGATTCTGTTGAGTAATAGCTTGGAGTAGGCATGATCGGGATTCTGTATTGCCTGGGTGAAGACTTCCAGCAAAAAGCCGATAATCCGGTAACCAGCCAGCTCCACATCCAGTACATCCCGTGAGCGGTATATGTGTCGATAGGCAAAGCGGGAACAGTGTTGGTATGCCGATGCAGAAACCGGGGAAACACGTTCGATGAGGGGGCCGGTAAAAGTACCCGCGAGGATATCCTCTTCGTGGGCAAGGAATATTTTCGCGCACTCTTCCACCAGCAGACCGATCACGCCAGAACGTAAATAAGCGATTTGTTCATTTTCATCGGTCACCATGGTCAGTGTTTGCTCGCGTTGGCGCCGGCGTTCCGGTTCAAAAAAGCCAAGCATCAACTCCATTGCTTTTTCGGTAGTAATCAGATGCAGCTTATGCGCATCCTCGATATCCATCACCTGATAACAGATGTCATCGGCGGCCTCTACCAGGTAAACCAGCGGGTAACGCACATATTTCAGCGGCTGATCCTGCAACCGGATGATGCCCAGATCGTCCGCAATACGCCGGTAATCATGCTCTTCAGAAGCAAAAAAACCAAATTTATTTTTGCCGCCGCTCAACACCGACGAATAGGGATATTTCACAATGGAAGCCAGGGTGGAGTAAGTCATGGCAAAACCACCCTGTCTCCTACCCCGGAACTGATGCATGAGCAGGCGGATGGCATTGGCATTGCCTTCAAATGAGGTAAAATCGGCCCAGCGCCCACCCTCTCTCTCAATGACTTCCTGGAGATATGCGCCTGTACCTTCCGAAAAAAATGTAGAAATGGCTTTCTCACCGGAGTGGCCGAAGGGAGGATTACCCAGATCGTGTGCAAGACAAGCCGCAGAGACGATGGCTCCGATCTCTTCGAAATGAGCTTTCGAATCGGTATGCCTTTGGCGCAAGACACGCCCGACAGTTTCTCCCAACGAACGACCCACGCTCGCCACCTCTAGACTGTGTGTCAGCCTATTATGCACAAATATACTGCCCGGCAACGGGAATACCTGTGTCTTATTCTGCAAGCGACGAAAAGGAGAGGAGAAAATCAGCCGGTCGTAGTCACGTTGATACTCCGTTCTTTCATGTTTCGTGCCCTGAGCGTAATGCTCCATGCCAAAACGCTTTGCAGATAATAACTGTGTCCAATTCATGCTTTATTCTTCTTCGTGGAACAAAGATAACACTTTTTTTATGAGAAGATATCGGCATAAAATTAATCGAATCTCCACAAATAAGCGTAAATTTGTGTCTCAATTACAGAAAGGTTTATCAATGACTGACATCATCAAACACGAGTGCGGAATCGCCGTAATCCGTCTTCTCAAACCCCTCGAATATTATTACAAAAAATATGGTACGTGGCAGTATGGGCTCGACAAGCTCTACCTGCTTATGGAAAAACAGCACAACCGTGGCCAGGAAGGTGCCGGACTGGGATCGGTGAAGCTGGAAGCATCTCCAGGAAATGAATTCATTTTCAGGGAAAGGGCACTTGGATCGGGTGCCATTCAAGAGATATTCTCCAAGGTACACGCTTCGTTTCAGGAATTTACACCCGAGCAATTGAGCGACATCGAGTTCGCAAAGAAGTCGGTACCTTACGCAGCAGAGCTATTCATTGGTCACCTCCGGTACAGCACCACCGGAAAGAGCGGACTAACTTACGTACATCCGCTTTTGCGCCGCAACAACTGGGCTTCGCGGAGTCTTGCGCTGGCGGGTAACTTCAACATGACCAACGTGGATGAGATGTTTCAGCAACTAATTGAAGAAGGGCAACATCCCCGTGATTACGCCGACACATTTGTGATGCTCGAATCGCTGGGTCACTATTTAGACAGAGAGGTACAGTATCAGTACGACCACCTGGAAAGGGAAAAAATGAACGGCCAGCAAGTAAGCCACCAGATTGAAGAGAAGCTCGACATTCCCTTCTTGCTCAACAGGGCTTCCAAAATTTGGGATGGCGGTTATGCACTTTGCGGTCTGGTAGGTTGTGGCGATGCATTTGCACTGCGCGATCCTTGGGGCATCCGTAGCGCCTTTTATTATCACGATGACGAGGTGGCCGTAGTGGCTTCGGAACGACCTGTCATTCAGACTGCCTTCAACCTGAAGAAGGAGGATGTGCACGAACTGCAGCCGGGTGAAGCCATCGTGGTGAAAAGAAATGGCAACATCTCCTTGCATCAAATACGTAAAAAGAAAGAGAAGATAACACCTTGCTCGTTTGAACGGATTTACTTTTCAAGGGGCTCCGACTACGACATCTACCGGGAACGGAAGAAGTTGGGCGAGCTGCTGGTCCCCAAAATCATCGACGCCATCGACGATGATTTCGACAATACCGTCTTCTCATTTATTCCCAATACGGCCGAAGTCGCTTTTTTTGGCATGCAACAAGGGTTGGAGGATCATTTTAACCACAAAAAGGCGATGACGATCCTGGAAAAAGGAAACACCTTGAGCAAGGAAGAGATCGATCTGATTCTTTCCAAACGGGTCCGTTCGGAAAAGGTAGCCATCAAAGATATCAAGCTGCGCACGTTTATCGCCCAGGGCAAAACGCGTGAAAACCTCGCCACCCACGTCTACGATGTGACGTATGGTTCGCTGCGCAGAGGAAAAGACAACCTGGTCATCATCGACGACAGCATCGTGCGTGGCACCACCCTTAAACAAAGCATCATCAAGATACTGG
Organism: uncultured Proteiniphilum sp.; assembly: GCA_964602395.1. Classification (GTDB taxonomy): domain Bacteria; phylum Bacteroidota; class Bacteroidia; order Bacteroidales; family Dysgonomonadaceae; genus Proteiniphilum. The sequence continues at coordinate 4,483 of CAZRRC010000063.1, forward strand.
ATCGGCTCGACCCGAAAAAGATTGTGATTGTCTCCTCCTCGCCTCAGATTCGCTACCCCGACTGCTATGGCATCGACATGTCACGCATGAGTGAGTTCATCGCCTTCAAGGCAGCCATTGCGCTCCTGAAAGAACGAGGCATGCAGTACATCATTGACGAAACGTATGAAAAATCAGTCGCACAAAGTCGCAAGAAGAAGGAAGAGATCGTCAATTATGTGAAAGATATTTACGCTCCTTTTACCGACGAAGAGATATCGGCCAAAATAGCACAGATGCTCACTTCTCCAGATATTAAAGCAGAAGTGCAAATTGTTTTTCAAAATATCGAAGATCTGCACAAGGCATGTCCACAAAACGCAGGCGATTGGTATTTTTCCGGTAACTACCCCACACCAGGTGGAAACAGGCTGGTGAACAACGCTTTCATTAATTACGTTAAAGGACAAGAGAATCTTCCTCACCAATACACGCTGAAATTCTAAAAAGAAAGAATGATTGAACGGGTAATTATTCTGGAGAATGTAGATCCGGTTGTTTTTTTCGGAATCAACAACAGCAACATCCAACTGCTGAAAACGTTGTTCCCAAAATTACGTATTGTAGCACGGGGGAATGTAATCAAGGTGATTGGCGAAGAGGAAGAGCTGGCCAAGTTCGAAGAAAAAATACACGAACTGGAGAAGTTCAGCATAGAGATGAACCTGCTCAAGGAAGGAGATATTCTCGACATTGTGAAAGGGAAAACGCCTTTGGTGGTGAACGTGGACAATCTCATCATCCACGGACTAAACGGAAAGCCCATCCTGGCGCGTACAGCCAACCAAAAGAAACTGACAGAAGCTTTCGATGCAAATGACATGGTCTTCGCCATCGGACCTGCCGGGTCGGGAAAAACCTATACAGCCATTGCCCTCGCCGTACGTGCCCTGAAGACAAAACAGGTGAGGAAGATCATTCTGAGCCGCCCTGCCGTGGAAGCAGGAGAGAAACTTGGTTTTCTGCCAGGCGACATGAAGGAGAAGATCGATCCTTATCTGCAACCGCTCTACGATGCACTGGAGGATATGATTCCCCCGTTGAAACTGAAGGAATACCTCGAGAACAAAGTCATTCAAATCGCGCCGCTTGCTTTTATGCGGGGACGTACACTCAACGATGCAGTGATTATCCTCGACGAAGCACAAAATACGACCAGACCACAGATCAAGATGTTTCTCACCAGACTGGGCATAAATGGAAAGATGATCATCACCGGAGATATCACACAGATAGATCTACCCTACTCACAGCCCTCGGGACTGATACATGCCATGAAGGTTCTGCACCACATCAAAGGCATTGCCACGGTGGAGTTCAACAAGAAAGACATTGTACGCCACAAGCTGGTACAACGGATTGTGGAAGCGTATGAGGAGGAGAAACAAATTAACGGATCAACGGATTTATAGATGTGCAGATGTGCAGATGTGTAGATCAAATTCACAAACCATCAAATTATCAAATCATATGGATGCATTGACAAGAACAGATTATCACTTTCCCGGACAGACCGGAGTCTATCATGGGAAAGTACGGGATGTATACAGCATTGACGACGACACACTGGTAATGATTGCCACCGATAGAATATCCGCTTTCGATGTGGTCCTGCCAAAAGGAATACCCTTCAAGGGACAGGTGTTAAACCAGATTGCCTCTACATTCCTCGACGCCACTGCTGACATCGTCCCAAACTGGAAGGAAGCATCGCCCGACCCCATGGTCACCGTGGGTGTGCGTTGTGAGCCCTATAAAGTTGAAATGGTTATTCGCGGCTATATCACAGGCAGTGCATGGCGGGAGTACAAGAAGGGAACACGCGTTCTATGTGGCTTGCCGCTGCCGGAAGGTCTGCGCGAAAACCAGCGTTTCGAAACACCGATCATCACCCCCACGACCAAAGCCGATGAGGGTCACGATGAAAACATATCCAAAGAGGAAATCATCGCACAGGGTCTGGTGAGCAAGGAAGAATACGAGCAGCTCGAACAATATACCTACGCGCTGTTCAAACGAGGCACCGAGATGGCAGCAGAAAAAGGACTCATTCTTGTGGATACCAAATATGAGTTCGGAAAAAAGAATGGCAGAATCTACCTGATCGATGAGATCCACACCCCCGACTCATCCCGCTATTTTTACAGTGAGGGATACGAAGAACGCTTTGAGAAAGGAGAGGAACAAAAACAACTTTCGAAGGAATTTGTACGCAAATGGCTCATGGATAACGGATTTCAGGGACAGGAAGGGCAACAGGTTCCCGAAATGACAGAGGCGTACTGCCATAGCGTCTCTGAAAGGTACATCGAACTGTACGAGAAGATTGTAGGGGAAAAATTTGTAAAAGCCGATACTGCTGATCTGGAAGCTCGTATCGAAAAAAATATCTCCAAATATCTGAAAGAAAGGCATGCATAAATGAGTTATAAAGTTGAAAAGGTAAATCCCTACGACTCCGATAGGCCCAAAAATGAGCAGGTAATCAGGATGTTCAACGAGATTGCGCCCAATTACGATAAACTGAATGGAACACTCTCGCTGGGAATCGATGCTTACTGGCGTAGAGATGCCCTGAAGGAACTCAGGAGGTACCACCCGCGTCATGTCCTCGACATTGCTACAGGCACGGGTGACTTTGCCATTCTGGCACAGCGCATGCTGCAACCTGAAAAGATCAACGCGGTAGATATCTCCGACGGAATGATGGAGATTGGCAAAGAAAAAGTGGAGAAAAGAGGACTGGGAAAGACTATTTTATTTGAGAATCAGGATTGCTCGGCCATGAGCTTCGCAGATGACAGTTTCGATGCCGCCACCGTAGCATTCGGTGTACGCAACTTCGAAAATATCGACCAAAGTTTTCAGGAGGTACTCCGCGTGTTAAAGCCTGGGGGTGTTTTTCTCTTTCTTGAGCTTACAACCCCCGGTAAGAGTCCGATGAAAGAACTCTACGCCACCTATACAAAATACGTGATCCCCTTTCTGTCGGGGTTGTTTGCTACCGAACAACGTGCATACCGATACCTGCCGGCTTCCATTGCCGCATTTCCGCAGGGAAGAGAAATGATGTTGATTCTGAAAAAGAACGGATTTACAAATATCAGAATCAGGAGGTACACACTGGGAATCTGCACGTTGTATCTTGCTGAGAAACCCATGGTTTGATATGCCAATGGATGATGTGATGCTTTAATGATGTAACTAAAATGGACACGTACGGACTGATCGGCTTCCCGCTGAAGCACTCTTTCTCAGCCAAGTTCTTTGCTGAAAAGTTTCACCGTGAAGGGATCGATGCCGAATACCTGAATTTTGAAATAGAAAATATTCACGAAATAAGGCGGGTAATTCTCTTTCATCAGCACATGAAAGGACTGAATGTGACCATCCCTTACAAAGAAAAAGTACTTCCTTTTCTGCACGACATTTCCCCTGAAGCTGAAAAGATTGGAGCGGTAAACGCAATCAAGGTCGACCGGAAACCGGGCGACATGTACTTCTACCGGCTGACCGGTTACAATACCGATTATATTGGCTTTCGGGATTCCCTCTCACCCCTGTTAAACCCCGCTGTTCATCGTAAAGCCCTTATTTTGGGCACTGGTGGCGCTTCGAAAGCGGTGGCTCAGGCTCTTCAAGACCTGAATATAGACTGGCAGTATGTCTCCCGTACACCCCAAGGGAACAGACTTACCTACGACATGCTAACGCCGGAAATCATGTCGACTCACCAACTCATTGTAAATGCTTCACCGGTGGGGACATTTCCTCATAGCGACGCTTGTCCCGATATACCCTATCAGCTGCTTACGGCCGATCATCTACTTTACGACCTGGTCTATAACCCCGAGGAAACCCTCTTCCTGAAGAAAGGGAAAGCACAGGAAACCGTCACAAAAAATGGCAGGGAGATGCTGGAGATACAAGCAGCGGCTGCATGGGAAATCTGGAACCGATAATTTTCTTCATCTCAAAATAAAAAAAGTATATCGCCCTCTCACTTATAAGATGTGAAGAGGGCGATGTAAACTCCTTAGTTATTAATTTTTGAAGTAGTATTAACCAAATATATATAGAGGTGCGAAAGTGTAGTTTGTTTCTATAATAACTAGGAGCGTCTATTGATTTTAATTCAAATTCCCAAATTATGTGGACAAGACAACGAAATATTGTCTGTTATCTAATTCACATATATCGTACCAAAACGGTAATAGCCAGAGTGGAAAATCACTACTGATTTGATAATGTGAAACATAAAACATTTATCGCTGGGCCATTTTCAAATAAAAGCTGCGGAAAAATTGTAGAATGTGGGGAATCATTCCACAACAACATGCGGTGATTCCACAACAAAGAGGCCCCGTAATTCTATCGTGAAGAGTCATTCGCATGAAGCAGATATGATTGTATCAAAAAAATATCCTGTATATTTGGGCGAATAAAAATAAAAATCATGGGCGCGGCGCACTCACCTGAACAGAAAATCAGAGTCAAAATCGGGTTGATCCTCCTGATCATCCTACTCTATTTTGTCGGTCTTTTTATTTATTCGCGCACGTTGAAGGAGAAAATAGATTTTCAAAAAGAGGAATTGGATAGAGCGTACGACGTACTTTCTTATAGCAATGAGCTGATTATCTCGATACAAACAGCCCAGGAGGTACTAAACCAATACTTTGTTTCCCCGGCACCGCGTTATCAGCGTACGTATGACTCCATCTTTGCCGATATCCTCCATCAGATCAGTTACATTAAAAACATTTCATCGGGCAAGGGAAACGATTTGCTTCTGGAAGAGATCGACTCGCTGTTGCAGGAAAAAAACCGCATCGTGCACCGGCTGAACTTGCAGTTGCGATCACGCAACCCACTGATGGAAATAGACAGGAAGATTGAGACATACGATGAAATCATCCAGGACTCCATTGTGGTCACCCTGAACAAAGACACCACAGTGGTAGTCACACCAAAAAAGAATTTCTGGGGGCGTCTCAAAGATCTTTTCAATTCGAAGAAAGCAGCCGACTCCACGATTACCATCGCCCGCACAGAGCAGGAAGCCCGCTCAGTATCAAGGGTAGATACCACCTTATATGCCGACCTGAGACAGGTGACACAGAAAGCATCCCAAACCTACGTTTCTCAAATGCAGAGAATTGGAAGGGAGGTGCGTGATCTTGTTTTCGCCGAACAAAACATCTCACTGCATATATCACAACTTATCACCCTTTTTTACAACGCAGCCATTGAAACGAGCCGGCTCGGTACCGAGAACAGCAACTTACTAAACCGGAAGACCATCACTTTTGCACTCTCTGTGGGAGCAATTTCGATCTTGTTAATCCTAATCATCATCTTTCTTATTGTCGATGACCTGAATAAAGGGCAACAAGCCCGCACTGATCTGGCGCGCGAAAAACAATATAGTGAAGAGCTAATCAGCAGCCGTCACAAATTGCTGCTTTCGGTTTCACACGACATAAAAACACCGCTCAGCTCCATGATGGGTTATATGGAGATGTGGGATTCAGAGAATCTACCCGGACAGATGAAACAACAACTTCATTCGGCCCGGAACTCAGGATTGCATATCCTGGGGATGCTTACCAACCTGCTTGAGTTCTCCCGGATGGAAAGAAACAAGATGATATTCCATTTCAGCAGATTTGATCTCATTGAGCTGATGCAGGATATCATGGGGATGTTCAAGCCTTTCACCGATGAAAAGAAACTCTCCATGCTGTTTGACAATCACATTGGTTCACCTTTTTTCGTGGAAACAGATTATACGATGCTCAAACAGATACTCATCAACGTAATTTCGAACGCGGTGAAATATACCTTGCAGGGAACCGTATCCGTGACACTGAAGCAGGATAAACACCTTATTTTTACAGTTTCCGATACAGGAATAGGGATAGACAAGGAGGATATCGGACAGATATTCAAACCATTCTCCCGCATAAAAAATCAATTGAATGCCGAGGGAAATGGGTTTGGAAACTATGTAACGAAAGGACTGGTAGATTCATTGAAAGGAAAGATTAACCTTACGTCGATAAAAGGAGAGGGCACCACTGTCACCATCCAGTTACCGATAGCAAGGGTGAGTGATCCCGGCATAAAAGAGGTACTCAGGGGTGCAGGACGCGGAGGCAGAAAGCCCGAAAAAATTCTTCTCTTTGAGGACGATCTCTCCCTGGGGAACATGTTACGCGAGTATCTCATCGGCAAAGGATATAAAGTGAAACTGTGCTACGATAAAAGAGATGTGAAAGGTTTCATCCGTGTCATCTCATCATTCGATATCGTGTTCACCGACATGCAGATGGGTGAGATAACGGGGCTCGACATTCTGCAGGAGATACGCCTGAAAGATGACGAGATAGCCGTCTGGCTGATCACCGCACACGATGAATATACCCCAGAGCTTGCCCGGAAAGAGGGATTCATCGGGTTGATTCCCAAGCCAGTGAATATGGGACAGCTCCTGCAAATTCTGACCGGCGAAAAAGTGCAGAAAAAGGAGGAGGTCACACTCAACGGACAGTTTCCGCAGTTGGCAGCTCTCTTCGATAACGACCACGAAGCCATAAAAGAAATTTTAGCCGGTTTTGTACAATCTTCGGAAAAGGATTTGAAAACTTTGAAGGAGCTGATTCACCAGAGCCGGTTTGAAGAAGCACAGCTGTTGTGTCACCGGATGCACCCCTTTTACAGTCAGCTTGATGCCGGTCATTTGTGTGAGTCGCTGCGAAAGATGGACAGCCTCCGGGGAGAAAATGAGGATGCCTGGCCCGAGTGGAAAGTAGAACTACTGAAGACCCTCTCTCAATTGGAATTGTTTATCGAAGAGATCCGAAAAAACGACTTATAATTTGATGCCGTAAAGGTGGATTTTGTTGTAGAGTGTCTTCCGGTCTATTTGCAGCAAAAGGGCCGCTTTGGTTTTGTTGCCTCTCACCCGATCCAGCGCCTCAATTATTTTCTCTTTTTCAAGATCGGGCACACGCGAGAGGGAGATATCTTTCTGTTCCGGCATCGGCATTTGTTTGTCGGATAAGAGAGGCAGGCTCTCCAGGGTGATGATTTCTCCCACTGTAAAGAGAACCGCGCGGCGAATCACGTTGCGCAATTCGCGCAAGTTGCCGGGCCAACCATAGCTTTCTAGCTTCGCACATGCTTCAAAAGAGATGGAGGTAACCTGTCTGTCGAGTTCACGACACGCTTCCTCGCGAAAATGATCGGCATAGCGTAGCACATCTGTCACGCAGGCACGGAGGGGGGGTACCTGAATCATGAACTCATTGAGGCGATGGTAGAGGTCTTCCCTGAATCGTCCCTCGCCAATAGCCTTCTCCAAGTCCTCATTGGTGGCGGTGACGATGCGTACATCCACATTGATGTCGGTGAAAGTACCTACAGGCCTTATTTTTTTCTCCTGCAAAGAACGCAGCATCTGCATCTGTACCCCATAAGGGAGGTTACCCACTTCATCGAGAAAGAGTGTTCCCCCGTTTGCTGCGGCGAAAAATCCGGTTTTATTTTCAATGGCAGAAGTAAAAGAGCCTTTCTTGTGTCCAAACAGTTCACTCGGAGCCAGCTCCATAGAGAGGCTGCCACAATCAACCGGAATGAAGGGGCCCGCTGCGCGGCTGCTTTTTTCGTGAATCATCCGGGCCACATTTTCTTTACCGGTACCACTCTCTCCCACAATCATGACGGCCATCTGCGTGGGTGCAACCAGGTCGATGTGCGTATACATCTGCATGGAAAGGGGACTGCGGCCAAATACCATACCTCCTGCGCGGGTCTGCGGGGTTTGTGCGGGTGCAGGTCTCTTCCCGGGAAATTTAACTGTGCTGACCGCATCGAAAACATCTTTTATTTTCTGGGTGAGTAGAGAGGGGTTGATGGGTTTTTCCAGATAATCGAATGCTCCCAGTTTAATGGCAGCGACTGCGGTCTGCACATCACCATAACCGGTCATGATAATCACCGGCGTTTTAACTGACTCCTCATTCAACCTGTGCAGCAACATAATACCATCTCCATCGGGGAGACGCAAATCAGATAAAATAATCTTGTATTCCGATTTGGAGAGAGCCTGAAAAGCCGCCTCCACGCTGGAACACAGTGTGGCGTTATATCCGTTTCTCTCGAACCACTTTGTCAACATGGCTCCAAAAGAGCGATCATCTTCAATGATGAGTATCCTTTCTTTCAATGGTCTACATATTGCGATGGTGTAAAGATAGTTTATTTTTTAATTCGTGCACGCTGCAGCTGTTCACATTGACGAAAGGTAACGTTTGATTGGCCCGATTATGGTTTTTTTGAACCATAATCCTGCTGAATTGGTCAAAATGGAAAGATTATTGTATATTTGAACTGATAAATTCCTTTTCATGAACCCACTGCCAACAACAGAAAAAACTACACGGCTGCTGAAACTGCAGCAAGTCCTCATCGCGATGCAGGCCGAAGCCTGCCTCATCACTTCATCGGTGAATCAATACTGGCTTACCGGATATATTTTCGACGGTTATATACTGGTCTATGCGGAGGGTGAGACGCTCCTTTTTGTGAGACGCCCCGCTGGTTTGTCGGGCGAAAAAATCATCGGAATCCGCAAGCCGGAGCAGATACCCGGCCTGCTCCGTGAAGCCGGCTTACAGGTCCCCAAAATGGTTCTGCTTGAAAGTGACACCATCACGCTCAGTGCAGCACTCCGTCTACAGGCGGCGATGGAGATGCCGGAAGTCAGGAACATCTCTTCGGCCATCAGAAAAATAAGATCGGTCAAGTCGGAGTATGAACTGAACCAGATACGCGAGAGCGCAGCCATCCATACGAAAGTGTATGAATTGATTCCCTCCCTCTACCGCAAAGGGATGACCGACCTGGCGCTGCAGATTGAAATTGAACGGCAGATGCGCCTGCACGGATCGATGGGTATCTTCCGCTCTTTCGGGGAGAACATGGATATTTTTATGGGGAGCATGCTGACGGGCGACAATGCACAGGCGGCCTCACCCTATGATTATGCGTTGGGTGGTGCAGGCATCACGCCGTTGCTTCCCCTGGGAGCCAATGGCACACCGCTCACACCCGGAACCACCCTGATGGTGGATATGGCGGGCAATTACCGCCCCAATATGGACGACATGACCCGCACTTTCGTGATTGAACATGCCCCTGACATTGCCTATCGGGCGCATCAGGTATCACTCGACATTGTGCACACCATTGAATCCTCTACAAGAGCTGGCGTTCCCTGTGCGGAGCTCTGGCATCAGGCTGAGAAAATCGTCAAAGAGAATAAGCTGGAAGCATATTTCATGGGAACCGCGCAACAGGCCAGATTTGTGGGGCATGGCGTGGGGTTGGAGATCAATGAACCTCCGGTACTCACCCCGCGTTCAAAGGAAGTGCTGGAGCCCGGCATGGCCATTGCAATCGAACCAAAATTCGTGCTGCCCGGCATCGGTGCTGTGGGCATAGAAAACACCTATATTGTACACGACAACCGCCTGGAGAAGGTCACACTTTATGAAGAGGCGTTGGGCGTTTTGAAATAAGTGAACCACTATAAGAATCCGGGTCTACTCACACCATACAGGCTGGAGTAGACCCGGATTTATTTTTGTAAGAACCGGCGTAAATTCTACTTCTTCATCGTTTTGAAAATGAATACGTCCACCACCATGCGGGCCTGGAAGCCTATCTGATTGGCGTTGGTGGGTTCATACCAGTCGGATAGCGGCACCCTATCGGTGTGTACCGTCCTTATGTTTACTTATATCATCCTCATGTTTGGCTTATTAAAACATAAGGGAAACATAAGGGAAACATAAGGGATATATGGAGATGTACCGGCGAAGAGCCGGCCG
>CAZRRC010000064.1:0-14412 GCA_964602395.1 uncultured Proteiniphilum sp.
TTATATGCAGACATTCCAACTTTTTGTCGTACATCACCTTCAGTATGTGTGAATGGCCGGAGATAAACAATTTAGGTGGATGGGTAAAGAGCTGTGAACGAATAGTAGGGTCATACCGGCCGGGGTAGCCGCCGATGTGTGTCATCAATACTTCCACTTCTTCGATGGTGAAGCGCAGCGTTTGCGGGTAGGCGATGCGTGTTTTATAATCGTCGATGTTGCCATAGACGGCACGGAATGGCTTTAATGCTTCAAAACGACCAGCAAGTTCCACAGAGCCGATATCGCCTGCATGCCATATTTCGTCGCAGGAAGATAAATAAGTTTCAAATTTTTCATCCCAGTAGCCGTGTGTATCAGATAGCAATCCTATTTTTTTCATCTTTTATTTCCTGTTTACTGCAAAGGTAAATTATTTCGATATTTTTATTCGAACAAACTTTGTATTTTTGAAGTTTAAAGAGTTACGAAATGTGATCTATGGAAAATAATCAGTACAGGTACTTCAAACGCGATATCAGCTGGCTTTCCTTCAACTACAGGGTATTACTGGAAGCAAAGGACGAACGACTTCCCATTTATGAGCGGATTAAATTCCTCTCTATTTACTCATCCAACCTCGAAGAGTTCTACAAGATCCGTGTCTCGGGTTACCACAGCTCCCTGCTGGAGAGTATTAAACGGGAGGAGTCGGTGGAGGAAGCGATGAGAACCATTGTGCAGATCAACAGCGAAGTAACTGCCCAGGAGAAGGAGTATTATGAGATATTCAACAACATGATATTGCCTGAACTTAAGCGGAATAATATTGTGTTGTACCAGACAGATAAGGTGGAACCTTTTCACCATGCATACGTGGAAAAATATTTTAATGAAGAGGTATTTCCTTATCTGCAGCCCATGATCATCATGAAAGACGATATCCATTCATTTATTCAGGATGGTCGCATTTACCAGGTTATCAGCTTACAGAAAAAGAGGAAAAAGAAGGAACCCGATGACCAGGGTTATACGTATGCTATCATGAAGATTCCCTACACGAAAATACCCCGCTTCATTGAACTACCTGCCATCGAAGACAATTATTACATCATGTTTATCGATGATGTGATCAAGGCAAATATGCAGAGTGTTTTTTCGGGATACGAAATTGTGGATTGCTTCAGCATTAAGATATCGCGCGATGCCGATTTTTCTCTGGAGGATGAGGATCAGAAAGATATTGCCGAGAAGATACTACGTAAGGTGCGCAAGCGAAAGACTGGCGCAGTAACAAGGTTTCAGTACGACAAGGATATGCCCGATTATTTTCTGCGTTATCTGTGCGAAGCGTACGAGATTGAAGAGGAGGAACTACTGCCTTCGGGCAGATACCTGAACTTGGCGGACCTGGCCAGTCTGCCCAATCCGGTGGGCGATTCGTTGAAACAGAAACTACCCCAACCGCTGCGTGTACCGGAGCTGGAGATGAACACCTCCGTTCTGCGTGTACTCAGGAAACAGGATGTACTGTTACATTTCCCGTACCAGTCGTTCGACTACCTGCTGCGCTTTCTCATGCAAGCTGCATTCGACCCGAAGGTGATCGAGATAAAGGTAACCCAATACCGGGTTGCCGAGAACTCGGCTGTGATCAACAGCCTGATCAGTGCTGCAAAGAACGGAAAGAAAGTGACCGTGTTTGTAGAGCTCAAAGCTCGTTTCGATGAAGAGAACAATTACCTCTCCTCCGAATTGATGCAACAGGCAGGTGTGAAGATCATCTACAGCTTGCCCGGGCTTAAGGTGCATGCCAAGCTGGCCTATGTGCGCAAGCGTAGCAACAACCCAGCCGACCCTCTAAAAGGATATGCCTATCTGGGTACCGGTAACTTCAACGAAAAAACAGCCCGCATCTATTCCGATAAGGGACTGCTGACATCGAACAAGGAAATTATCAAAGACATCGACGAGGTGTTCCGTGTCCTGGAAGGAAAGCCCTACACGCACGACTTTCAACATCTGCTGGTAACCCAGTTTAATATGCTTCCTGAAATTCACCAGATGATTGAGCGGGAGATAGCCCATGTGAGGGAGGGAGGCATTGGTCGAATCATTCTGAAGATGAACAGTATCGAAGACAAAGGAATGATCAATGCGCTTTACAGGGCCAGCGAGGCCGGTGTGAAAATCGACCTGATTATCCGGGGCATCTGTTGCCTCATCCCCAACCAGCCTTTTAGCAAAAACATCACTGTGACCCGCATTGTAGATGCTTACCTGGAGCATGCACGGGTATGGTATTTCTTTAATGGAGGAGACGAAAGTATCTATCTTACTTCTGCCGATTGGATGGAACGTAACCTGCATCGCCGCATAGAAGTGGCTTTCCCGGTCTATTCTGGATCGCTGAAACGGCAGATTGTCGACATTCTTAATATTCAACTTGTCGATAACCAGAGTGCAGTGTGGGTAGATGAAAACCTGAATAACCAGTTTAAGCGAGAGTTGGCCTCGCCCAATGAAACACCTGTACGCGCACAGCAGGCTATCTACGACTACCTGAAAAAGTCGACAGGACAGTGACGACTGTCATTCCAGCTAAGCCCATTCTCCCGTTGGTGGTGTTATTGATCCTGAAACATGTCCGCGATCTCTCTGAGGGAAGCGTGGCGAAACAATGGTGTGAAAACACTTTCACATATATGTTTTGCATGGTATGTATACAGCTAAATTCTAGACTTCCAGCCTTTTTTGATCAATATTTACCCTTGTATTTCTTTCCTGATAAGTTGTAAATAGCCTGTATTCGGCTCGTCATATCTCCTAATAAATTCGAACTATATCCGAAGCATATTAGGAGCATATTAGGAGCATATTAGGAGAAGTATTGGAGGAGTATTGGAGCAGTATACACAAAAATCAGGACGATACACTTCGATCAGACGGATAATCTGCTCGCAAACCACACCTGTCAGCAAAATGGTAAAGTAACTAATTCAATTCGTGTACATGATATTTAAGACGCATATTCTTAAATATAAAACACATACATCCAAAAATAATATTTTAAAGGGACAGCATTCAAGTCGTATGAATAGTAGAACAATAAAAAACCCGTGCAGGTAATAATCCTGCACGGGTTTTAAATGCTTTGTGTATGAAAATTATTCTTCCACCGATGCTTCTTGAAACAAGTTGCTGCGTTTGTTGGCGTTCAGCTTCTCGAAGTCGTCGCGTGAACCTACTACCAGCTTGTCGAACTCTCGTTGTCCCGTACCTGCCGGGATAAGGTGTCCCACAATTACGTTTTCTTTTAGTCCGTCGAGGGTGTCGGTCTTGCCGTTGATGGCGGCATCGTTCAGTACCTTAGTCGTTTCCTGGAAGGAAGCGGCCGACATAAAGCTGGTTGTCTGCAGTGCTGCACGGGTAATACCCTGCAATACCTGGTTGGCTGTGGCTGGGATGGCATCACGTGCTTCCACCGTTTTCAGGTCGCGGCGTTTAAGCGAGCTGTTCTCGTCGCGCAGTTTACGCACAGTCACAATCTGTCCCGGTTCAAACACCTGGGAGTCTCCGGCGTCCATGATCACCTTCTTGCCCCAGATGCGGTCGTTTTCTTCCATCATCTCATGCTTGTCAACGAGCTGCTGTTCGAGGAAACGGGTGTCACCCGGATCCACCACTTCCACCTTGCGCATCATTTGACGTACAATCACCTCGAAGTGTTTGTCGTTGATCTTCACGCCCTGCAGACGGTACACATCCTGTACTTCGTTCACAATATATTCCTGTACGGCTGTCGGCCCCATGATTGCCAGAATGTCGGAGGGTGTGGTAGCACCGTCGGAGAGAGGCATACCTGCACGGATATAGTCGTTCTCCTGTACCAGTATCTGCTTGGACAATGGAACCATATACTTCTTGGTCTCTCCCGTTTTGGAAGTGACGGAGATTTCCTGATTACCGCGTTTGATTTTTCCGAAAGATACCTCTCCGTCAATTTCGGCTACCACAGCCGGGTTCGACGGGTTACGTGCTTCGAACAGCTCGGTTACACGCGGGAGACCTCCCGTGATGTCACCTGCTTTGCCCACGGCACGTGGTATCTTCACCAGTGTATCACCGGCCTTGATATCGTCGTTCTCATTTTTTACAATGTGTGAACCCAAAGGAAGGGTGTAGGTACGCAAGATATCGTCGTTTTCATCTACGATATGAGCCGATGGTGCTTTGGTTTTATCACGCGACTCGATGATTACTTTCTCCTTCAAGCCGGTCTGTTCGTCCGACTCAACCTTGTAGGTCATGTTCTCGGTAAAGTTCTCAAAGCGGATCTTTCCAGTTGCTTCAGAGACGATCACAGCATTGAATGGATCCCATTCGCAGATGAGATCACCCTTCTGCACCTTGTCGCCTTCATTGTAGTAAAGCTTCGATCCGTAGGGAACATTGTGAGATACCAATACGATCTTGGTGTTGGGATCAATGATGCGCATTTCTACCAGTCGGCTCACAACCACCTTGTAGGGTTTCCCTTCGGTGTCGGTTGTCTCCACGTAGCGCAACTCATCGAATTCCAAAATACCATCGTACTTGGTTGTGATGCGGTTTTCGGTTGCTATGTTAGAAGCAATACCTCCCACGTGGAATGTACGCAGCGTAAGCTGTGTACCCGGTTCTCCGATAGATTGTGCGGCAATTACCCCCACAGCTTCACCTTTTTGTACCATGCGTCCCGTGGCCAGGTTTCTTCCGTAGCACTTCGCGCATACACCATGATGCGATTCACAGGTCAGTACAGAACGGATCTCCACACGTTCAATGGGGGACTCATCAATTTTTCGGGCGATATCTTCGGTGATCTCTTCACCTGTGTTCACGAGGATTTCTCCCGTGTTGGGGTGTTGTACATCGTGCACGGAGACACGACCCAATATGCGTTCATAGAGTGAGGCAATAACCTCGTCGTTGTTCTTAATTGCTGTAGCCACAAGTCCGCGCAGGGTGCCACAGTCTTCTTCGTTGATGATTACATCTTGCGATACGTCTACCAGACGGCGGGTAAGGTAACCAGCGTCGGCTGTTTTCAGAGCAGTGTCGGCAAGACCCTTGCGGGCACCGTGGGTAGAGATAAAGTACTCCAGCACCGACAGACCCTCCTTGAAGTTAGCCAAAATTGGGTTCTCAATAATCTGCGCTCCTTCGGCTCCACTCTTCTGTGGTTTGGCCATCAGTCCACGCATACCCGACAGCTGACGGATCTGTTCGCGTGAACCACGAGCGCCTGAGTCGAGCATCATATATACCGAGTTGAAACCCTGGTCATCTTCCGAAAGCTGTTTCATTAGGATATTTGACAACTTGGAGTTGATATGCGTCCAGGTGTCGATGATCTGGTTGTAACGTTCATTATAGGTGATGAAACCCATGTTGTAGTTCTCCATGATCTGCTCCACTTCGGCATATCCTTCCTTGATGAGGGTCTCTTTCTCTTCGGGAATAATCACATCCTCCAAGTTGAACGAAAGACCTCCTCTGAAGGCCATGGTATAACCCAAGTCCTTGATGTCGTCGAGATATTGTGCCGTACGTGCTACACCGCAGGTTTTGATCACTTTGCCGATGATGTCACGCAGTGATTTCTTGGAGAGCAGCTCGTTGATATAGCCTACTTCTTTGGGTATGGCTTCGTTGGTAATGACACGGCCCACGGTGGTCTCGTGCATCTTACGTATGGGATTGCCTTCCTCATCGATGTCATCGACGATTACTTTCAACAGTGCGTGAATATCAACAGCTCCTTCATTGTAAGCGATGATGGCTTCTTCTTCACCATAGAAGGTCATTCCTTCACCCTTTGCTCCGGGACGTATTTTGGTGATATAGTACAGCCCGAGTACCATGTCCTGTGAGGGAACGGTGATGGGGGCTCCGTTGGCAGGGTTGAGGATGTTGTGTGAGGCCAGCATCAGCAGCTGTGCTTCCAAAATGGCTTCGTTGCCCAGCGGAAGGTGCACAGCCATCTGGTCACCGTCGAAGTCGGCGTTGAACGCCGTACATGCCAGTGGATGCAACTGAATGGCTTTTCCTTCAATCAGCTTAGGTTGGAATGCCTGGATACCCAGACGGTGCAGGGTAGGGGCACGGTTCAACAGTACGGGGTGTCCCTTCATCACATATTCCAGGATATCGTAAACCACCGGTTCTTTGCGGTCGACGATCTTCTTGGCCGACTTCACCGTTTTTACGATACCTCTCTCGATGAGCTTGCGAATGATGAAAGGCTTATAGAGTTCAGCGGCCATGTCTTTGGGAAGGCCACACTCATGCATCTTTAATTCAGGACCTACCACAATTACCGAACGGGCCGAGTAATCGACACGTTTACCGAGCAAGTTCTGACGGAAACGTCCTTGTTTTCCTTTTAGACTGTCGGAGAGTGATTTAAGTGGCCTGTTCGATTCAGTTTTAATGGCGCTCGATTTACGTGAGTTGTCGAACAGCGAGTCCACAGCCTCCTGTAACATGCGTTTTTCGTTGCGCAGAATTACATCGGGTGCTTTGATGTCGATCAGTCGTTTCAACCGGTTGTTGCGGATGATAACCCTGCGATAGAGGTCGTTCAGGTCGGATGTGGCAAAACGTCCGCCATCAAGCGGTACCAACGGGCGCAAGTCGGGAGGTATCACCGGGATCACTTTCATGATCATCCATTCCGGCTTGTTGATGTTCTTCGATGTACGGAAAGCCTCCACTACCTGCAGCTGCTTCAACGCTTCGTTTTTGCGCTGCTGTGAAGTGTCGGTGCTGGCACGGTGGCGCAGCTGATTGGCCAGCTTGTCGAGATTCAACCTTTCGAGGAGATCGAGGATTGCCTCGGCTCCCATACGTGCGATGAACTTATTGGGATCACTGTCTTCAAGCATCTGGTTTTCCTTGGGCAAGGTCTCCAGCAGATCGAGGTATTCTTCTTCGGTGAGCAGGTCTCTTTCGGTGACCTTATCCTCGAGAGCACCGGCCTGTATGACCACGTAACGCTCGTAATAGATGATGGTGTCGAGTTTCTTGGTGGGAATACCCAGCAGATAACCTATTTTGTTGGGCAGTGACCTGAAGTACCAGATGTGGGCCACGGGAACAACCAGGTGTATGTGACCGGTACGTTCACGGCGCACTTTCTTTTCGGTCACTTCCACTCCACAACGGTCACACACGATCCCCTTGTAGCGAATCCGTTTGTATTTGCCGCAATGACATTCATAGTCTTTGACGGGTCCGAAAATACGCTCGCAAAACAAACCGTCACGTTCGGGCTTGTAGGTGCGGTAGTTGATGGTTTCGGGTTTCAACACCTCACCAAAAGAGTTTTCCAGAATTTGTTCCGGCGACGCCAGCCCAATTGTGATTTTTGAAAAGCTACTCTTTATCTTGTTGTCTTTTCTAAATGCCATATATATTTTGTATAAAGAGTTGTTATGTTTAATATGCTAATATACCAATAGTCAATATGCCAATCTGTCGATTGTTTGTGCATTAGTCGAGACTGATGTTGAGCCCCAATCCTTTCAGTTCGTGAAGCAACACGTTCAACGATTCAGGTATACCTGCCTGTGGCATGGCCTCCCCTTTCACGATGGATTCGTATGCTTTAGAACGACCTACCACGTCATCGGACTTCACAGTGAGTATCTCCTGCAGGATGTGTGCAGCACCGAATGCCTCGAGTGCCCAGACTTCCATTTCTCCGAAACGCTGTCCTCCAAACTGTGCTTTACCACCCAACGGTTGTTGTGTGATGAGCGAGTAGGGACCAATGGAACGGGCGTGCATCTTGTCTTCAACCATGTGGCCGAGCTTGAGCATGTAGATGACACCCACTGTGGCGGGTTGATCGAAACGCACTCCTGTGCCTCCATCGTAGAGGTACGTCTTCCCGTAGGCCGGAACATTAGCTTTGTCGGTCCATACATTGAGGTCCTCCAAAGAGGCACCGTCGAAAATGGGTGTGGAAAATTTCACATCGAGTTGTTTTCCTGCCCAACCGAGTACGGTTTCAAAAATCTGCCCCAGGTTCATACGTGAAGGTACACCCAGCGGGTTGAGGACGATGTCGACCGATGTGCCATCAGCTAGGAAAGGCATATCCTCCTGGCGTACAATACGAGAGACGATACCTTTGTTTCCGTGACGGCCTGCCATTTTGTCGCCCACCTGTATTTTCCGCTTCTTGGCGACATACACCTTGGCTATTTGCATAATCCCCGAGGGAAGCTCATCGCCGATGGTGAAGTCGAAACGTTTGCGTTTCAGTTCGGCATCCAGTTCCTTGTGGCGACGCAGGTAATTGATTACCGTGGCACGAATGAGTTCATTCTTGTGGCTGTCGGTAGTCCATTTGTTCAATTGCACCGATTGGAAATCGATTTCACCGAGCACTTTCTGCGTGAACTTTGCACCTTTTGGAACAATGTCCATGTTGGTATAATCCTTTACCCCGGCCGATGTTTTACCATCGGTCAGCATCAGCAGCTTATCGATGAGCACCTTTTTCAGGTCATCCATTTTGTTTTCATACTCTTCATCGAGCTTGGGTAGAAGCGCCTTGTTGGAGAGTTTTGTTTTCCCTTTTTTGGCAGCTTTAGAGAAGAGATTGGTGTGTACCACCACTCCTTTTAGTGAGGGAGAAGCTTTCAGAGAGGCATCTTTCACATCGCCTGCCTTATCACCAAAGATGGCACGAAGCAGTTTTTCTTCGGGGGAGGGGTCCGACTCTCCTTTGGGTGTAATTTTTCCGATCAGGATGTCGCCCGGTTTGATGCGGGCTCCCACACGTACGATTCCCTTTTCGTCGAGATCTTTGGTAGCTTCTTCGCTTACGTTGGGAATGTCGGAAGTCAGTTCTTCCAGTCCGCGTTTTGTCTCCCGGACTTCGAGCGAGAATTCTTCCATGTGCACCGAAGTGAACACATCGTCGCTCACCATCCGCTCATTCAACACGATGGCATCCTCGAAGTTATAACCCTTCCAGGGCATGAAGGCCACTTTCAGGTTCTTACCCAGTGCCAGTTCGCCATTTTCTGTGGCATATCCTTCGGTAAGGATCTCACCCGATTTCACCTTTTGTCCTACTCTACAGATGGGACGTAGGTCAATGGTGGTATTTTGGTTCGTCTTACGGAACTTGGGAATGATGTAGGTCTTGACCGCATCATCGAAACTGGCAAATTCCTCCTCTTCGGTACGATTATATCGGATCTTGATGGTGGTGGAGTCTACATAGATGATTTCGCCGCTGCCTTCTGCCATGATCTGCGAACGGGAATCCTTGATCAGTTGTCGCTCAATACCGGTACCCACGATGGGCGATTCGGTACGCAACAATGGCACAGCCTGGCGCATCATGTTCGAACCCATCAGCGCACGGTTGGCATCATCGTGCTCCAGGAAGGGAATAAGTGATGCAGCGATGGAGGCGATCTGCATGGGTGATACGTCCATGAGTTCTACCTCTTCCGGGGCAATGACCGGATAATCGGCATCCTGACGTGCTTTGACACGCGGGTTGATAAAATGTCCCTTCTCATCGAGTGGGGCATTCCCTTGTGCGATGAGTTTGTCTTCCTCTTCTTCAGCAGCAAGGTAAATGACTTCGTCGTTCTTGATGTTTACGATGCCATTATCCACTTTGCGGTAGGGAGTTTCAATGAATCCCAGCTCGTTGATCTTTGCGTATACGCACAACGAAGAGATAAGTCCAATATTCGGACCTTCGGGTGTTTCAATTGGACAGAGACGTCCGTAATGGGTATAGTGAACGTCGCGCACCTCAAAGCCGGCACGTTCGCGTGACAGACCACCCGGTCCGAGGGCCGAGAGACGTCTTTTAAGGGTGATTTCGGCCAGTGGGTTTGTTTGATCCATGAACTGCGAAAGCGCATTGGTTCCAAAGAAGGTGTTGATCACCGAGGAGATGGTTTTCGCATTGATTAGGTCGATGGGCGTAAAGACTTCGTTGTCACGTACGTTCATCCGTTCACGGATAATGCGTGCCATACGGTTCAAGCCCACACCAAACTGGGTGTATAATTGTTCCCCCACCGTGCGTACACGCCGATTGCTGAGGTGGTCGATATCGTCCACCACCGCCTTGGAGTTGATTAGCTCGATGAGGTATTTGATGATCTCAATGATGTCTTCTTTGGTCAGTACCCGCACGTCGACATCGATGTTGAGATTGAGTTTTTTGTTGATTCTGTATCGACCCACATCGCCCAGGTCGTAACGTTTTTCAGAAAAGAAAAGGTTGTTGATCACTTCGCGTGCACTCGAGTCATCAGCTGGCTCGGCGCTGCGCAACTGGCGGTAGATATGCCGGATGGCATCGATCTCCGAGTTGCTTGGATCCTTCTGCAACGTATTGTAAATTATGGAGTAGTCGGAAGTGTTGGCGGTCTCCTTGTGAAGTAGGATGGAAGCAACACCCGACTCGAGGATGTCGTCCAAGTGTTCTGCTTCGAGGATTGTTTCGCGCTCAATGATCACCTCGTTTCTTTCAATGGAGGTCACCTCACCGGTGTCTTCGTCAACGAAGTCTTCCATCCACGATTTCAGTACACGGGCAGCCAATTTGCGTCCGATTACTTTCTTCAGGCTGCTTTTGTTTACTTTCACCTCTTCTGCCAGGTCGAAGATCTCGAGGATATCTTTGTCGCTCTCGAAACCGATGGCGCGCAGCAAAGTGGTGACAGGTAATTTCTTTTTGCGGTCGATGTACGCATACATCACGCTGTTGATGTCGGTTGCAAACTCAATCCATGACCCTTTGAACGGAATGATACGGGCAGAATACAACACGGTGCCGTTGGCATGGAGGCTCTGTCCGAAGAATACACCGGGTGAGCGGTGTAGTTGCGATACAATGACGCGCTCGGCTCCGTTGATCACAAATGTTCCCTTTTCGGTCATGTAGGGAATGGTTCCCAGGTATACATCCTGAATGACGGGCGTAAAGTCTTCGTGATCGGGGTCGGTGCAGTACAAATAGAGCTTCGCCTTTAGCGGAACGCTATAGGTGAGTCCTCTATCAACACACTCCTCAATGCTATAACGGGGTGGATCAACATAGTAATCCAAAAATTCAAGGACGAAATTATTACGGGTATCTGCAATAGGGAAGTTTTCCGTAAAAACCTTATACAATCCTTCATTTTTTCTACTTTCGGGGGGGGCGTCTAGCTGAATAAAATCCTGAAACGATTTCAACTGTACTTCCAGAAAATCGGGAAAATCGAGCGGATTATTAATCGACGCGAAATTTATTCTTTGGTTGGCGTTATTTGAAGACATGGAAATGAGTTTTGGAACCTAATATATATTGACACAAAAGGTTAAGAATCTTCCGGAAGAAGATTCCTAACCATATTAACCTAATTTAGGTAAATGTTATTTAAGTTCAATTTCTGCTCCTGCCTCTTCAAGTTGTTTTTTCAAAGCTTCTGCTTCGTCTTTTGTTACACCTTTTTTCAATTCGCTAGGAGCTCCGTCCACTAAATCTTTGGCTTCTTTCAAACCGAGTCCTGTGAGTTCTTTAACTGCCTTTACTACAGCCAGCTTAGCTGCACCAGCACTCTTGAGAATCACGTCGAAAGCGGTTTGTTCTTCTACTACAGCCTCGGCAGCTGCAGGTCCGGCGGCCACTGCTACTGCTGCTGCAGCCGGCTCAATACCATATTCCGTTTTTAAGATTTCAGCCAGTTCGTTAACTTCTTTCACTGTCAAGTTAACTAATTCTTCAGCAAATTTTTTTAAGTCTGCCATTGTTGTATTTGTTTAAATTGATTACTAATTCTGTTTGTTGTATACACATTAATTTTCTTTTTCCGACAACGTCTTCAATACTCCATGGAGGATTGTTCCGCCGGATTGGAGCGCCGAAATCACATTCTTTGCAGGTGACTGCAACAATGCAATAACATCTCCAATAAGCTCTGTCTTGCTCTTGATGTTCACGAGATCTTGCAGTGCCTTGGGGCCGATGAAGAAACTCTCCTGCACATAGGCACCCTTGAAAGAAGGTACTTTATCTGCTTTGAACTTGTCAATGAGCTTGGCAGGTGCATTAGCCACGTTGGAGAACATGATGGCTGTGTTCCCTTTCAATATGGGATACAACTCTTCATAGTTCTTGTCGAGCGACTCCAATGCCTTTTGCAATAAGGTATTTTTTACCACTACCAACTTGATATCCTGCTTGGAGCATTCTCTTCTTAAGTTGCTTGTCTTCACCGCGTTCAATGTGGCGATATCAGCAAGGTAGAAGTTTTCATACTCCCGAAGATTCGTTGCTATTTGATCTATAATCAGTTGTTTATCTTCCTTCTTCATTGATTCTTTTTGTTAATTGGATTCTTCTGCCGATTTGGGGTCCACTTTGATGCCGGGACTCATCGTACTGGAAAGATAAATGCTCCTGATATAGGTACCTTTTGCCGCTGTCGGTTTTAATTTGATCAACGTTTGAATAAATTCTTTTGCGTTGTCTCGAATCTGTTCGGGCATGAAAGATACTTTTCCAATAGAGGTGTGAATAATACCGGTTTTGTCTACTTTAAAGTCGATTTTACCCTGTTTTACTTCCTGCACGGCCTTAGCCACGTCGGGAGTAACGGTACCGCTCTTAGGGTTTGGCATCAGTCCGCGTGGTCCTAAAATACGACCCAGTGCACCAATCTTACCCATGATCTGCGGTTGTGTGATGATCACATCCACATCGGTCCAACCTCCTTTAATTTTATCGATATATTCATCAAGTCCCACATAGTCTGCGCCGGCAGCTTTGGCGTCGGCTTCAGCCTCTGGAGAACACAATACAAGAACTCTAACTTGTTTTCCTGTGCCGTGGGGCAGAGACACAACGCCTCTGACCATTTGATTGGCTTTTCGCGGATCTACGCCGAGGCGTACATCGATATCCACAGAGGCATCGAACTTGGTGGTGGTAATTTCCTTCACCAATGCAGATGCTTCTTTCAGTGTATAGGCCTTCCCTACTTCAATCTTGCTTAAAGCCAACTTTTGATTTTTTGTTAGTTTACTCATCTCAACTGAAGTTTAATTATTAATCATTTCAGGGAATTCTCCTTTTACTGTGATACCCATGCTCCGAGCCGTTCCGGCTACCATCTTCATTGCTGATTCAAGTGTGAAGCAGTTCAAATCGGTCATTTTCTCTTCGGCAATGGTTTTTACCTGTTCCCAGGTAACTTCCGCCACTTTCTTGCGATTGGGTTCTGCCGAACCTCCTTTTTGTTTGCTGACTTCTAATAACTGAATTGCAACCGGTGGTGTCTTAACAATAAAATCAAAAGACTTGTCGGTATAGTAAGTGATTACCACAGGCAACACTTTACCGGCTTTGTCCTGAGTTCTGGCATTGAATTGCTTGCAAAACTCCATAATGTTGATCCCTTTGGAACCCAGTGCGGGTCCTACCGGGGGAGATGGATTTGCAGCTCCTCCTTTGATTTGTAATTTTAGTTGTCCGGCAACTTCTTTAGCCATTTTCTTGATTTTAATTAATTACGGTTTTCGAAACACATTCAAGAATTTACAGAATCTGCGTAACCAAATTGCTGACTATTCTTTCTCTACTTGCATATAGCTCAACTCGAGGAGTTGTTTTCTGCCGAAAATTTTCACCATTACTTTGAGCTTCTTCCGCTCCTCGTTCACCTCCTCCACTACGCCAGAGAAGCTGCTGAAGGGACCGCTAATCACCTTCACATTTTCACCCACGTAGTATTTCATATCCATTTCGTCACCGGCCTCTTCCAACTCATCCATCGTACCCAAGATACGTTTTACCTCCGATTCCCGTAAGGGCTGGGGGGCTGTTGTGTTGGGCAGGAAGCCTGCTACGTAATTGATACTTTTCAGTTCGTGAATCACATCACCCGTCAGTTCAGCCTCAATTAGTACGTAGCCGGGAAGATAAGCGCGTTCTTTCATCACTTTCTTTCCGTTGCGTACAGTGTAAGTCTTTTCTGTGGGGATGAGAACTTGAGAAATGTACTTTCCTAAATCGGTCTTTTTAATCTCTGACTCAAGATACTCTTTGACTTTACTTTCTTTCCCACTAACGGCACGCAGAACGTACCATTTCTTTCTCTCTTCAGTCATAGTTTCTCAGTTCAGAATTTATAAAATACCGTAGAGAAGTTTCAGAATCCACTCAAAAAGAGAATCCATCCCGAACACGATAAGGGCAATTATAAGGGAAGCAATCAATACAATTACCGTGCTACCGGAGAGTTCCTCTCTTGTTGGCCAGGATACTTTATAAATCAATTCGTTATAAGCATCCTTTAGATATGCAACTATTTTTTTCATTTAATTCGGATCGTTTATGCACGGGTCGAGAGGCTCGAACTC
>CAZRRC010000065.1:0-14209 GCA_964602395.1 uncultured Proteiniphilum sp.
CAAATGGATGCAGCCATCCTCTCTGCTGCCGTAGCTGATTACCGTCCCCTGCAGTCCCGGCCTGAAAAAATGAAACGGGAAGGACAGGAAGAATTCAGTCTCACCCTGACGGCCAATCCCGACATCGCCGCATCGCTCGGTCAGATAAAAGCAGCACATCAAACCCTCATAGGCTTCGCGCTGGAGACAAATGATGAAGAGCAGAATGCCCGCAAAAAGATGGAGAGAAAAAATCTCGACTTCATCGTCCTTAACTCCTTGCAGGACAAAGGCGCCGGTTTTGGCGGTGACACCAACAAAGTAACCATTCTCTCTCGTGACGGCAACAAGAGTTTGTTTGGTCTAAAATCAAAAAAAGAGGTCGCCAAAGACATTGTCGACACCATTTTTCACGTTAAACCGTTCCACCCTATTCAGGATAATTCAGTCAAAACCGGGTAACCGGTTTTTTATTGAGAAAACCACACACAATGAAAATCAATCTCTCCATATTTATATACATTTTTTTATTTGTTGTATACACCTCCTCCGTTTTCTCTCAGCAATACAGATATCCCGTCATCATTCCACCCGCCTTCAGTGGAAATTTCGGAGAACTCCGCAGCAACCATTTCCACTCGGGATTGGATTTTAAAACAGAGCAGACCGTAAACAAACCCATCGTGGCCATCGAAGAGGGCTATGTCTCCCGTATCAGCGTCTCTCCCGGCGGATTTGGACTGGCACTGTATGTGGATCATCCTGCCACAGGCCATACCAGCGTATATGCCCATCTGAACAGTTTTTCGAAAGAGATTGCCGAATGGGTCAAGGAGAAGCAGTATGAACAGGAACGTTTTCAGGTAACCCTTTATCCGGAGAAAGGGCAATTCCCCGTGAAGCAGGGTGAACAGATCGCACTGAGTGGCAACACAGGTAGTTCAGGCGGACCTCACCTGCACTTCGAAATCCGGGATAGCCAAACCGAAGAACCGCTGGATGCGCTGGCATATTTACCCCTTGTAGCCGACACCCAGAAACCGGACCTGCGGGGTATCGCCTTCTATCCCCAAAAGGATAAGGGTCTCATTAACGGCAGCAGCAATCCTCTGCGGATCAATATCAGCAAAGATAGCCAGGGTAATCCCCTGGCACCAGGCCGTACAATCAATGCCTGGGGGCGGATTGGCGTAGGTGTGAAAGCATACGACCGGATGAACGGGCAATCCAATATCTACGGAGTAAAGCATATCCGCCTGTTTGTGGATGAGGAGCTGGTTTTCAGTAGCTCCATCGACCGTTTTTCGTTTTCAGACACCCGCATGCTAAATTCGCTTGTCGACTTTGAAGATTGGAAGGAACGGCGCTCCTTTTATATGAAATCGTTCGTCGACCCTGGCAACAGGCTCCCCTTTTACAAAACGACTAACAACGGTTACATCGACATTATCGAAGAGCGGGAATATCGTTTCCGTTACGAACTGGAAGATCATGCGGGCAACCGGCTCGACTATCGCTTCAGCGTGCAGGGTGAGCCGCAGGAGATTCCGGCTCCCCTACCCTGTGACACCTGGTTCAGCTGGAACCTGAACAAGTCCTTCCTCGAAATAGGATTCTCGCTCTCCATCCCGGCGGGCAACCTGTACAACGACCTCTCCTTCACACATCGCAAGACCGAAAGCCACACCTACTACTCTCACATTCATCGGGTTAACGACAAACCGGTACCACTTCATCAGGGTGCAGAACTGTGGATCGGGCTGCATACGGACACGCTGCAGAACAGGCGCAACTACGGGATTGTTAAAATCAACGACAATGGTTCGGAAAGCTGGGTTGGGGGAACCTATAAGCGGGGTGGCATTGCTGCTACTATACGGGAACTGGGCGACAGCTATGCCGTGTCATCCGACACCCTATCTCCCACCATCACGCCTGTATCTCCAGAAAACTGGGTAAAACAGCGTCGCATCAGAGTAAGGCTCAGCGACAACAAGAGTGGTATTGCCTCCTTCCGGGGAGAAATAAACGGGAAGTTTGTGCTCTTCACGCACGACACCAAATCGAACGTGTACACCTACCACTTCGACGATGCAAGGCTTAACAAAGGAGAACAGCTGACACTGGTCTTCACGGCCACCGACGGAGCGGGCAACAGCAGCGAATACAAAAAAGTGTTATAACCCCAGCGTCTCTTTCACCAGGGCAATCTCCCGCTCGCTGCCGGTATACTTTCCCTCCACATCGGAGAGTTTCACGCACTCCTGCCACTCCTCTTTTGCCGTCATCTTACAGCGGAAGAGCTTCATTACGATATTCAAACTTTTGATCTCTGCCGACACATCGTTGGTGAGGTTGGTGCCAATACCGAAAGTGACGCCGATTCGGTCACCGCAATACTCTTTAATTTCGATCGCTTTATCTACATTCAGGCTATCGGAGAAAACAAGATATTTCATTTTGGGATTGACCCGCAGCTCTTCGTACCGCTGTATCACCTTGTCGGTAAACAGAAACGGGTCACCGCTGTCGTGGCGTAGGCTGGTGAAGAGCGCAGCATGCTTCTTACTGAAGTTGCGCAGAAACACGTCGGTGGTATAGGTGTCGGTCAGCACCGTTCCCAAATCACCGTCGTAGACGTTGATCCAATCTTCCATCGACATGTAGTTGGCCATCTTGTAGCCATAGATGGAACCATGAAACTGTACCCACTCATGGGGATGAGTTCCGGAGACGTTGATGTGGTGCTTGTAAGCCATGTAGACATTGCTGGTGCCGAACAAGCTTTCGCCAGCATGCTGCTTCAGCAGTTCGGTGACCCTGTCCTCCACATCGAAGCTGAAGCGGCGACGCATACCGAAAAGCGAGAAGGTGATGCCGTGCTCCTTCATCCGGATCGCTTTGTCGATGGCAGCCTTTTCCATATACTTCACGTCGGGATGTTGACCCGCCTCGCGAAACCAGAGCTCGGAAACGGTGGCCAGTATGGGCGTCTCCCAGAGGGTCACCCTGTAGAGCAAACCACTTGCCTTGATCTTCAGCTTCGACTCCTCCAGCCGGATATCCAGTTCGGAAGGGTCGAACCGGAAACCTTTCAGAAAATCAATGTAAATGGGCGGCAGATAGGGCATCTGTTTCCGGATAAACGCCTCCTCCCCGGCCGTGAGCGACAAATTGGCCATCTGCTCCAGCTCCTTCTTCAGCAAGCGATCGAATCCTTTGGGATAGTCACCGTTGTTTCGGTCCACGAACTCAAACTCTCCATATGCCCGGGGAAATAGCTTGGAGTAGGCATAACTGGTGGTAAACTTATACAGGTCGGTATCGAGGATGCTGCTGATTATTCCCATTTCTTCGCATTATTTATGGGTAAAAACATAAAACGCTTCAGGCTTCATTTCGTTCAACATTTCCTATGACAACAAAATTTTGGAATGGATGTGAGATCTATACCAACACCCTTATTTCCTGCATCTCAAGCAGAGTCTCTGCTTGCATCTGCTCCAGGATCTTTCTTGCGAAGAGGTTGTTCACACGATGGCCGGGCCGGTTAGCGATGATATGCCCTTTGATGAACCTGCCCACGAGAGCCAAGTCACCAATCACATCCAACACCTTGTGACGTGCCGGCTCGTTGGGGAAAACAAGGGGTTTGTTCATCACATAACCCATCGCGTCGATACTTTTCCGTGCGATACCCATGATATCGGCCAGACGGTCTATCTCCTGCTGCTCAATCAACTGATCGTTGATCACGATGGCGTTATCCAGGTCACCCCCCTTGATCAGTCCGTGCTTGAGGAGTTGCTCGATTTCTTTGATGAACACAAAGGTTCTGCACATGGAAATCTCCGTCGTAAAATCGGAGAGATGCTCCAGCGAAGCGTGCTGCACCGGCAAAACTGCAGAGTCGAAGACAATCTGTACCCCCACACTGAAGTGATCGGCGGGCAGCAGTTTGAGATAAGAACCGGTTTCGGCATCCACATATTCAATGTGCCGCTCCACCTCGTAATAGACCCGATCTTTGGCCTGTACTTCAAACCCTACTCGTTGAATCTGTTGCACATATTCAATGGAACTCCCGTCCAGAATTGGGAACTCGGGTGAATCGATTTCTATCAGGCAGTTGTCGATCTCACATCCATAGAGCGCTGCCAGCGCATGCTCTATGGTGGCCACCTCTACTCCGTCGACCGACAGGAGGGTGCATCGCTGGGAATGTTTCACATTTTCTGCCGAGGCGGCAATAATAGGTTCACCGGCAATATCGACCCGTTTTATTCTGTAACCGAAATCTACCGGTGCCGGTCGGAAGGTGATGGTGGTTTTTAATCCGCTGTGCAATCCTTTTCCCTGAAGAAAAAACGACTCTTTTATAGTTCTTTGTTTCATCAAATCATATCCTCCACGTTCCACACAAAGGCGCGCAACCCTAGGTTAGCAGATTCGGCATCCAGCTCTTTCAGATATTTCAGAAGTACAGAAACCTTGTCATCCTCAACCACTGTGAGGATAGCGTTGTTCACCGAAGGCCAAGCATGCGACCCATAGTGGGGGTAGCCATCTTTGCTTCCTTTTCCGAAGACCTCTTTCCAGGAAGTGAAGCCCCTGATATTCATGGAACTCAGGTCCTCTACTATCTTGTCGTAGTGTGCCTGGTCTAAAACAATCATTACTGCTTTCATTATTACATTTTTTTAGTTTTTGTTTTCTACCAACACCGCACGATGTTTATGACGTCTGCGACGTACGCCGTAGCCCGCCATCGAGGAGTAAAGTGCTGGAATAAGAATCAGGGTGATGATGGTGGAGAAGGTCATCCCGCCAATGATGGCGATACCGAGGCTCTGCCACATTTCTGAACCCTGTCCCGTGCCAATGGCCAGCGGAATCATACCCAGAATGGTGGTGAGTGTGGTCATCAGCACCGGACGCAACCTTGAACGCCCACCATGGGTCACAGCGGTGATGATGGACATGCCTCTCTCCCGGTTCAGGTTGATGTAGTCGATGAGCACAATGGCATTTTTTACCACCATACCCACAAGCATGATCATTCCCACAAAGCCCATAATGCCCAATGGCTCACCGGTAATCGAAAGCAACAGGATGGAACCGGTGAAGGCAAACGGCACGGTCAGGATAATCATAAACGGATATGTGAGCGACTCAAACTGAGAGGCCAGTACGATATACACAAGCAGCGAGACAATGAGCAACAACAGCGATAGTTCTGAGAATGATTCCTGCTGATCTTCCAGCGTGCCGCTCATCTCGATCTGCACGCCTGCAGGAGGATCCAGTTGATCGATAATGAGGTTCACATCTTCCACCACATCACTCAGCGCCCGACCGTAGAGCGAGCCACTGACGGTGACAATCCGTTCGCGGTCCTGTCGGTCGATCTGGGGCAATGTGGATGATTCCACCACCTTACCCAGGTCACGCACCCGTACGGGCGTGCCCATCGCGTTATAAATAACGATGTTCTCAATATCCTCGATCGACTGCCGGTATTGTTCTTCAAAACGCACGCGGATGTTATATTCCTCCCCATCTTCCCGAAAACGAGACATGGTGAGCCCGTTGATGCGGTTGCGTACCGCCGAGGCTGTGGTGCTCATGTTGAGCCCGTTGAGTGCCATCTTCTCCCTGTCGAACAGAATCTGATACTCCATACGGTATTCCTTGCGGGAAACCATGATGTCTCTGAGTCCCTTCACATCGCCCAGCTTCTGCCGCAGTTCCTCAGCCACCTGATCGGTGTCGGCAAAATCATATCCGAATACCTCCACCGTGACGTTGCTACCAGCCGTCATGCCCATGTCTCCGCCACCAGGCATCACCTGATAGCGGTGCACCTCCGGCATGTAAGAAAGGTCCTCCCGTATCTGGTCCGACACGTCGAAGATAGTCTTTTTCCTGTTCTTGGCCTCAGTCAGTCGCAGCGTATAGCTGATGATGTTGGAAGCGTTGTCTTGCATGGCTGCCCATGTATCGTTTTCGCCTGCAGCACCCACACTGAAGGAGATGATCTCAATCTCAGGGTACTTCTCCCGCAAATTCTGGGCAATGAGATAACCTGTTTCGCGGGCCACCTCCATACGGGTACCCGTTGGCATCTCCACGGTGAATGCAATAGAGTTGTTATCGGAAGCCGGCATGAACTCTGTCTTGAGCGTGAGGGCACTGATGATGGCACTCACGACAAAGATCAGGATGACCATCCAGATGGTTGCCCTGCGCCGCCGGGAAACCCAATTGACCAGGCTTCCATAGCCATGATCCAGCTTGTCCAAAAGAGGAAGGATATTTTTGTTGTACCAACGGTCGAAACGAGACAGTTTCTTATCTTTATTGCCCCGCATCATTTTAGCACTCATCATGGGCGTCAGCGTCAAAGCGATGATCAGTGAGAGCGAGATGATGATGGTCACCATCCATCCCAGCTGCTTGAACATCACACCAGCAAAGCCGCCTACCATGGTCATCGGCAGGAACACAGCAATGATGGTCAGCGTGGAGGCAATCACTGAGAGTGACACCTCCTCCGTTCCGTAGACTGCAGCCTGTCGGGGTCTGCTTCCTCGCTCAATGTGGGTGGTGATATTCTCTAGAACCACAATGGCATCGTCCACCACCATACCGATGGTAATGGAGAGCGCCGAGAGCGAGATGATGTTGATGGTGTTCCCGGTGAGGTACAGATAGATGAACGATCCGATGAGCGAGATGGGGATCGAAACCATGATGATAATCGTGGCGCGCCAGCGTCCCAGGAAGAGCAGCACCACCACACCCACAATGATCAACGCCAGCAGGATGGTTTCCAGCAAGCTGTTGATGGAGACCTTGATATAGTCGGAGGTGTCCATCACGGTTTCAATCTTGATGTCGGGAGGCAGGTTCTTCTGCAACAGGGGCAGCTGTGCATGCACTGCATCGGCAATGGCTACCGTGTTGGCACCCGATTGCTTCTGTACGACGATAGTTGCACTACGTCTGCCATTGGTATAGTTTTCCTGCACGCGGCTCTCGAGTGTATCTTTAACCGATGCCACATCACGCAGGTAGATGGTTTTTCCATCCCTGTTGGCAATGACCACGTTGTTGAGGTCGCGGCTATTCTGAAACTCGCCCTCCAGTCGCAACATATATGTCTGTGTGCCGATATCGAAATTGCCCGCAGGCACATTCACGTTTTCGGCAGCAATCACCTGGGCTATCTGCTCGAGCGAGATGTTGTACGCCTCGAGCTTGGCAGGTACCACATTCACCTGAATCTCACGCTGAGGTGCTCCTGCTACGGAGACTGTTCCCACACCGGAGACCCGGTTAAGCGGGTTGGCAACCTGCTCATCGAGGATCTTGTAAAGCGCGCCGGCACTCTCCTCGGCGGTAGCCGAAAGGATGACCACCGGAATCATATCGGAGCTGAACTTCAACAGGATCGGATCTTCTGTACCTTCAGGCAGAAAACCGGAGATCATGCCCACCTTGTCACGTACATCGTTCATTACGGCGTTCATGTCGGTGCCAAAGTCGAACTCCAGCATAATCATCGACATTCCATCGCGCGACTGCGAGGTGATCTCTTTCAACTTTTCTGTCGTGTTCAGCACATCTTCCAGCGGCCGGGTCACATTCTCTTCCACGTCCTGTGCACCTGCACCGGAATAGGTGGTCATCACGGACACCATATTCAGGTCGATATTCGGATAGAGGTCGATGGGGAGCTGTCTGTAAAACAACAACCCGATTAAGACAACACCAATAAATATCAGCGAAGTCCCCACGGGGTTTTTCACCGCGGATTCGTATATTTTCATAAATTTCTTTCTTTAATCGGTTCTCAATCTCTTCTCTGTATGTGGTGAATCACAAATTACTCTATCACTTCCACTTCTGCGCCATCCACCAGACCGGTCTGGCCTTGTACGATCACCTTGTCGCCTGCTTTCAGACCGGATACGATCTCATATTTGTCCTCGAGGCGCACACCCAGTTGTACCAGCGTGTAAACAGCCTTGCCCTCTTTTTCTACGAAGACATAGCGGTCGTTGGAGCCCACCTGCTTCTGTACTGCCCTGTCACTCAACAACGGGCGGTCGTGTGTGCCGAAGTTCATCTTCACACGGGCAAACATACCGGGGCGCAGACGTTGGTTGGCGTTGGCTACGGTAATCTCCACGGGAAAAGTATGTGAAACAGGGTCGAGTGTGGGATAAATAAGGGAGACCTTGCCTTCGAAGGTTTCACTGCCGAGTGCATCGGCCTGTACCTCCACCGGCATCCCCTTTTCCACACGGCTGTAGAACGACTCGGAGACATTGACCTTCACCTTCACGGGATTCATGGTCTCGATGGTGAGGATGGGCAGCTGTCCTGCCACGTCACCCGGATCGTAGTTGCGGGCCGTCACCACACCACTCACCGGGCTGGTAAGGGTGGTATTTTCACCCAAGTTGCTCAGGGCCGTTTCTGCCACTTCGAGCTGGGTCTTGGCCTGGTCGAGCTGTTGTTTGGAGATGCCACCAACCTCAAAAAGCTCTTTGTAACGCTCGTAATCTCTCTTCAGTGTGGCCACCTGGGTCTCCTGTTGAGAGAAAGTAGCCGCATCCATGGCCACTACCGCCTGTCCCTGACGCACCTGGGCTCCAACCTCGACGTAGATCTTGCGAATGCGCCCTCCCATGGCGGGTGCAATGTTGTTTACTTTATCGGCTTCCACCGTGGCAGTAAATGTGACATCCTGTTTTACCGGTACAACCTGCACCGTTTCCACACGCACCTTCTTTGCTTGTGCCGCATCATTCGCGGAACTCGCATTACGGTCTGATCCCCCGCAGGAAGCTAACAATGTTGCTGCCAGTAAAGGAGTAATTTTCAAAAAGCTGTTTTGTCTCATATGGTTATCTGTATATTGTTTTAAATGGGGTTTTGTCTATCAGTTTTGCGCTCGCTGGTCAAGAGTACTTGTTTCGATTTCAAATCAATTCTGCTGTACCGGTGTAATGTCGTATCCCAGTACCTTCTCCAGATCCGATTTTGCAGAGAGGTAGTCGTAGATGGCATTCCGGTACTGCAGCTCGGCATTCAGCACAGCCAGTGCAGCCGCATTCACATCGACGATGGTGCCCATGCCGGTCTCATACCGCTTCAGCGTGATCTCGTGTCCCTTGCGGGCCTGGGCTACTGAGGACTGTGTGGCTACCACCTGCTCTATACTTTTGTTGATCAGGTCATAATTATTTTTGATCGACAGCTTCAGTCCGCGCTCCACATCCTTGCGCTGCTCGTGCAACTGAAAGAGCTGCACTTCCGACTGCTTCAGGTTGTGGTAACGTTGTCCCCCGTTGAAAAGGGGAATCTGCAAGGTTACGCCCAGCATGGAATAGGGGTCCCAGCGATAGTTGTTGAAACGGAAGTCGTTGTTCTGACTCATGTAGGTCCAGTTGAAGCTGGTAACCAGCGTGGGAGAAAACTGGAGCTTCTGCATCTCAAACGCATTTTTGGCCTGCTCAGCCTGCAGATCGAACTGCTTGATATCGCTGTTGTTGATCAGCGAGGTATCGGCCGGAATGATGGCGTCGAACATGGTTGCCTCATAATCGTCAAGCGAGCCCATCACCTTCAACGGGATCTCTCCGTCGACCCCCATCAGCATCTTAAGTTGCAGCTCTGCGATCTTCATCATATTCTCCGACTGGAGGATATTGGGTATAAGGCTCTTGAGCCGCACATCGGCTGTGATCACATCGTATTCAGCCACCACACCCTGATTGAAACGGTTGCGAATATTTTCAAGGTTGATGGAATCGGTTTCGTAGGTCTTTTTCAGCACCGCATAGCTGTCTTGTGCGAGCAGCAGGCTGAAGTAGGATTTCTTTACCTGGTTCATCAGGTCGATCCGCGACGAGCGAGCTTTCTCCATGGCCAGGCGTATATCAACCTCGCTCATCTGTATGTTCTTCCAGAGGGAGGGCATCACGATAGGGAGGTTTACGTTGAGACCGGCCGACCAGACATTGAAACGTCCCATCTGTATTCCTTCACCAGATGTCTCTGAGCCACCGCCCCCCATCATCTTGCCCAGTACCTCCATGATCTGTAGCTCCTCGGGGGTATATTGCGTGGGATCTATATCTCCACCAAAGCCGAACCCTTCATCAAAATAAACTGTCTGCCGCTTGATGGCCCTTTGATATTGGCCGATGATGTCAAGCTGTGGCAGCAAGGCACCGTAAGCCGACTTCTTCGCATATTGCTTCTTGGTGATCTCCATATCGGCCACCTTAACAGTGGGATTCTCGCTCAACGCAATATTGAGAGCTGTAGGAAGATCCACCCGCAAGCTGTCGGGCTGTTGTGCCGATAGGGTGAATTGGGCTATCAGACCAAGTAGCAGGAAGACGATATGCCTGGTTATTTGTTGTTTATTCATCTGTTTCTTCATTTTGATGTCTTTTTTTTTCTTTTTGTGGTGCTAAATAATCATCTATTATTTTGATCCCCTTTTCGGTGAGGATACCGCGTACGAAGTTGATCATCATTGTATAAAAAAGCTCCGAGTAAGTAAAGGGCGGTTTTTCGAGATATGTGGCACGAATGTAAATGGAACTACCCTGCTCCATCAGAAAGGCAGTGACCTCCACATTCAAATCTTCCCGGACGTAACCCTGTGTGATGCCATTTTGTAGAAACTTAACCAGGGAGTCCTTGTTTTTATCTACATCATCTTCGATAAATTCGTTGGCACGGGGGTAGTATTTCTGGATATCTTCAAAAAATTTCTCGTTGCAGATGGGTGCGGATTGCTGAATCTCTATGATCTTAATGAATATTTCTACCACGTTGGAAGTATTGGATATCAATGAACCGAAAACCTGTCTGTGTTTATTCTGCAGATCCCTCAGCAATGACAGGAGAATTTCTTCCTTGTCCCTGAAATTTTCATAAATGGTCCTCTTTGAGATGCCCAGTGAAAAAGCCAACTCATCCATTGATACACTTTTAATCCCATACAGGAAGAACAGGTCTCCCGCTTTTGCAATGATTCTTTCTTTAATTCCCATGTAGCGCATTTAAACAACACACAAAGGTAAAACGGGAAACTGTAAATATCAAATCAGTTTTTCTAGTTTTAACATACTTTACAACTCGAAGCTGATAGCATGCATATCAGTTTGATTCATTGACTTTTATCACAGATTCAATGCCAACCTCAAAGCTTTATACCCCGATACGCTTGCCCTTATTTTATCTCCGTTTTTGAGCGTAAGCATCTGGCTTTGTTTCTCATAAAGTTCGATACGCAATATCTTCTCCACGTTGACAATATAGGAACGATGCACCCGTACGAAACGAAATGCCGGCAGGTTGGTCTCAAAATACTTCATGGTCTCCTCCTTGACATAATTGTGCTGGTCGGTCACGATCTGTACGTAATCGCCGTCAGACTGAATATACACAATATCGTTGACTAGGATCACGTGAATTTTTTGCCCAACCTTGACGGCAATCCTCTCCAGGTCAACCCCGTGTACATGGTCATTTACCGATAGCGACATCGATGCGACAACACTACTTGCTTCGGCTTCATCCATGTCGGCATCCTCCTCATCTTCCTTCTCTTCTTTCCTGTTCACAATCTGTATATGTATCAACAAGGCAAAAATTACATACAACAACGCTCCAATAAAGGCACTTACTGGAAGCAGGATTCTTACTTCAACGAATTGCTCTTTGTGAAAAATGAGGTAAGAAGTAAGAAATCCCATCATCACCCACACAAAGACATACAATATGCCGATGGCCAGATAATTAATAAACCGTTGGTAGGCTCCCAGCCTGACATAGTTGGAAGAGGGCACGACGATACCCAGTAGCCAGCCCATTGACAGCAAGATCAGCGCATCGATAAAGCTCTTCAGAATGAGTGTGCCAAACGGCAGATTGAGAAGCGGATGAAAGGCCATCGCCTGCATCACTGTATAGAGCAACCCCAGAAGGATTGCCGGGTACAGCCTGAAGGGTATGTAAGTATAGGTCAATTTCATGCCGTCATAAGAGGAGTTTACTTTCTGTCGATTTCTATCTGATCTCACATCCTCCGAAGGTCAGATTACCTTGCAGAATTAGCTTCCGTGAATAATCGGGCTGTGAGATGAGCCTTTTGTCCTCCACTCCCCCCAAAACTGTATGAAACCGCGACTCAACCAACCAGTCGCCTGGAATATAAAGTTCCACGCCCCCGAAAGTGGCATCAATGTCGAGACAGGTCTCCCCTTCGGGCAATGTTGTCTTGCGCAGGTCGAGCACCACGCCTCCAAAAGTAGTGTTGATCATACCTCCATAAAAAACAGGATCAAGGAAAATGCTTTCTGACCCACCAAACAATACATTTTTTTCAATCCTCCCGTTTACATTCTCTATCGGATCGGATTCCGTAGGTCGGTACGGACACTTTCTGGGATGTTTGCAGTTGCCTACCCGGAACACCATGATCAGACCGAGTAAGATGAGTAAAACGGGCCAGAAATTGTGGGTAAAAGCAGGATCAATACCAGGAATGAGTCCGGGGTAAGCTCCGGCAATACGGGGAAGCAGGAAGAAACTGCCCAAGATCATTAATATGATACCCAAAGAATAATCTCTTTTAGAGAAGCTAATGATTGAAAAAAAGATAAAAATCATCGGCCATGAAAAGAGGATTGGCTTGAGAGCTTCATCAATCCAACCGAAATTGAATGACAGAAAAAGCAATCCGGCAACAATCAGCAGCAAACCAAAAATGATACCTTTCGACTGGGGAGGATGATGGGTGGTAGTAAACGATTGTCTTTCCATATACGTGCAAATTAAAGTTTGGGCAAAAGTACATACCGAACGGGAAAGAGAACAATTGCAAATCGACTAATGGCACTTTTTTTCCCGACGAATGACCTATTTTTTCCTTTAAACGAATTCATATTTTTCTCCAACCTGAAAAATATTTATCTTTGGCATGTAAAAGTATACATAACATCTGAAAAGCAGGCAAATTTAAGGCATCATTTTGCCTGGGTGATAGAACAGAGTGAGTTAAAAACCAAATAAATGTAATCGTATGCACAAAAACATCTCTTTTTCAATTCTTTTCATGCTGACAATGACGCTGCTGTTGTCGGTAGGCTGCACTGGAAAAAACAATTCTGAACCGCTGAATGTGGATGAACTGCTGACCAACGCCACCTCGCTGGTCGGTGAAACCGTCGTGGTCGAAGGTCTCTGCACCCACGTATGCAGCAAAAGCGGCATGAAACTTTTCCTGCAGGGCAGTATGGAAACGAAAACAGTACGCGCAGAATCGGGTGCTACATTAGGTAAGTTCGACCCGGCGAGTGTAGACAAGAAAGTGCGAGTACGCGGCACATTGCTGGAAGAAGAGACTGGCGAGAACAACCACGCTTCCCACACCCACGGAGAGAAGGGGGAAATCTGTGAAACGGAACAAAGCGCAGAAAAGACATACTACCTCGCAGCCGAGTCATACCAGATCATCGAGTGAATGGAACGTTCCAAAGATTTTTCCGGCTTCACGCACGATGCCATCCTCTTCCTGAAGGAACTGAAGGAAAACAACTACCGGGAATGGTTCAACGAGCGTAAGCACATCTACGAGGAGTCATTGCTGCAACCTTTACGGGCGCTGGCAGCAATGCTCTCCCCGACCATGTACAATATTGATCCCCTGTTCGAACTGCGCCCGACAAAGATGCTGTCGCGCATTTATCGCGACATCCGCTTCTCGCCCAACAAAGATCCCTACAAAACTTCCATGTGGCTCAATTTTCAGCAAACCACCACGCACTGGGAAAGTTTTCCTGGTTATTTTGCCGAGCTCAGTGCCGAACATTTTATGACCGGCATGGGCTTGTTCATGCCCAAGCGCAAGATCATGGATGCTTTTCGGGAAGAGGTGGACTACAGCCGGGAATCGTTCAAAGAGATGGCAGAGAAGGCGTTCCAGGCTGGGTTTGAAGTAGGTGGCGAACCTTACAAGCGCCCCCTCACCAACAACCTGCCCGACTTTTTTCAACCTTGGATACAACGCAAGAGCGTTTATGCGATCAAAACCATTCCACTGAGCGATGAACGGATCTACAGTGAAGCCATTGCGCTGCAGCTCATGGAGGACTTTACTCAAATAGCCGATCTCTATCATTTTATGAAGGAGATTGTAAAG
>CAZRRC010000066.1:0-14073 GCA_964602395.1 uncultured Proteiniphilum sp.
GCGATGGCGCCGGTAGCAGGAATACCTCCAAAGAAGGGGGTGATGATGTTGGCTGCCCCCTGCGCCACCAACTCCATGTTGGAGTTGTGCTTCTTGCCAGTTACCCCGTCTGCCACTGTGGCGGAGAGCAGCGACTCAATGGATCCGAGCATGGCAATGGTGAAAGCCGCCGGAAACAAAAGCCGCACGCTGTCGAGGTTCAACGAGATGGATTCCACAGCAGGAAGCTGGCTGTTGATGATAAAACGGTCGCCAATGGTTTCAATCCCTTGTATGTTGCCATAGGTCTTTAACAAATAGGCGGCAACCGTCATCACGATGATGGCGATGAGTGATCCGGGAATCTTTTTGTATATTTTCGGACTCACGATGATAATGAGTACACTCAGTACGCTTATAAGGGCAGCCCACCAGTTTATGGTAGGGAAATAGTGGAAGTAAGCGATCCATTTTTCGATGAAGCCGGAGGGTAGTTTTGGCGTGGTCAACCCAAAGAAATCCTTCATTTGCGTGGAAAAGATGGTCAGCGCAATACCGCTGGTGAACCCAACCACGATGGGGTAGGGAATGAATTTGATTACGGCGCCCAGTTTCAGGAAGCCCATCATGACCATCATGGCGCCTGCTAACACGGTGGCCAGCGTGAGTCCCGGTACCCCGTACTGTTCCACAATGCCATAAACAATCACAATGAAGGCACCCGTGGGGCCGCCAACCTGCACCGTGCTACCTCCCAAAAAAGAGATGATGAATCCGGCTATGATGGCCGTGTAAATACCTTTTTCAGGTGTAACACCTGAAGCAATTCCGAAGGCGATAGCCAGGGGCAATGCCACCACTCCCACAATCAAGCCAGACATGACGTCGGCCACGAATTTTTCCTTGTTGTAGGTTTTTAAAGATTGAAAGAGGGCGGGTTGAAAATCTTGAAGAAATTTTATTTGCATACGTTTACTAAAAAAACGCCGCAAAGTTAGTAAAAATATCAGACATTACCTTGTTCCACGAGTACACATACCCGTTCGGTTACGCGATCTTCCCCGTAAGGGTTGTATCTTGTTTTCAGGCTGTTTCCGAATAATCCGGCGAAAACATTATACGTCCATGCTTTGAAACTTCCCATAAAAGCATCGATAATATGGTAAGAAGAAGAGTTGGTCTCCCTGTCTACCAGTTTCATCAGCAGTTGTCCCTGCGAACGGGTCAGTTTTTTCATTTTTGGAGTGTAGGCATCCATCAGATATTTCTCCATTCGGTTGAGGTGTTGTTGTCGTGCTTTATCGTTGGGGAGTGTTTCCATATACTCATAGGTCTCGGTAATGATGCCAGCAATTTCTTTGGCATAGGGAAGGGTTTTCTTTACATCACGGACCAGCTTGGAGTAGGCCATCCGGTCCTTGGAACTGCGGAAATTGAGGGCTGAATACTTGATGAAATCTGTCAGCCACATACAGGCTACGGTGTCACCCCCAAGAATCACGGCAGGGTATACATTCGGCATCAGGAATAGGGTGGAAACGGGACTGTTCGACTCGGGGCTGATGTTGGCTGCATAATACCCCTGCGCCTTTATCCCTGGTGATAAAAACGCCAAACAAAGCAGCATCCACGAAAGAAATAGTCTCTTCATAACAGCGCAAAGATAAACGCAATGTTTTATTTAACCACGAACGAACGCGTTAAGTGTAGTTAATTAACTTACGTGTTTTTAGAATGTTAAGAAAAAAAATACCAAAAAAAACGCTCAAAGAACACCGCATATTGAAGTCCCAAAACTACAAAAAAAAATGTTTATGTAACAAATTCCCGTAAGAAAGTGTAAATTTGAAAAAATAACAAGATATATATGGAATATTATCATCTCGGTGAGCTTGTGCATAAACAAGCATTGAAACTAAAACACAAAACAGCTTTGAAGTATCAGTCACCTCACGGTGAATGGCTCGATATGTCATGGGAAAGTTTATCTCAAAATATCATGAAAGCCGCGCAGGCAATGGCTGAAATGGGTGTGCAACCCTATGAAAACGTGGGTATATACTCACAGAATATGGAAAAATACCTGGTTGCAGATTTTGCCGCATATGCCAACAAGGCCGTCATGGTGCCCATGTATGCTACCTCGTCGCCCATGCAGCTCAGCTACATTCTCAACGATGCAAAGATCAGATATCTGTTCGTGGGCGAACAGTTTCAGTATAACAATGCCTATAAGGTACAGCAGGAGCTGCCCCTGCTGGAGAAGCTGATTATTTTCGACCCCCAGGTGGTGCTGAAACCGGACGATAAGACCTCTGTTTATTTCGATCATTTCATCACTACCGGTGATAACTCTGAATCGATGGCGCTGGTGAACTCCAGGTTAAAGCAGCTCGAAGAGACTGATTTGGCCAACATCATTTATACATCCGGAACCACAGGGGAACCCAAGGGGGTGATGCTCACCCATTCCAACTACATGAAAGCCTGCCATATTCATGACATTCGTCTCACCAACCTGTCGGAGAAAGACCTTTCGATGTGTTTTTTGCCGTTGACCCATATTTTCGAAAAAGCATGGACCTATTATTGCCTTTACAGAGGCATTACTGTGGCAGTGAACCGTGATCCGAGTGAAATACGGAAGACTCTCACGCAGGTACGGCCTACGCTGATGAGCAATGTACCCCGTTTTTGGGAGAAAGTATACGATGGAGTGAAAGAACGAATCGACAGCGCTTCAGGCATCACCAAGTGGTTATTCAACGATGCGGTAAAGACAGGCCGGCGCCACAACCTCGATTATGTGAACGAGGGAAAAAGAGCTCCGTTGGGCAATCGGATAAAGTTTTTTCTTTACCGCCATACCATCTTTTATATGATCAAGCGCATTGTGGGTATTGACAGAGGAAATTTTTTCCCCGTGGCGGGCGCACCCTTGTCCGACAACATCAACGCCTTTATGCAATCGATCGATGTGCATCTTATTTACGGCTATGGGCTTACTGAGACGACAGCCACCGTAAGCTGCTTCACCGAAAAAGGTTTTCGCATTGGTACCGTAGGGAAAGTGATGCCCAATGTGGAGGTGAAGATCGGAGAAAACAACGAAATACTGGTCAAAGGAGACACCGTGATGGCGGGTTATTACCAAAAACCGGAAGCAAATAAAGACGCCTTTACCGAAGATGGTTTCTTTAGAACCGGTGATGCCGGCTCATTGACAGA
Source organism: uncultured Proteiniphilum sp. (assembly GCA_964602395.1). Taxonomy (GTDB): domain Bacteria; phylum Bacteroidota; class Bacteroidia; order Bacteroidales; family Dysgonomonadaceae; genus Proteiniphilum. The sequence continues at coordinate 3,208 of CAZRRC010000066.1, forward strand.
CGACAACGAAATCATCATCACGGAACGAATCAAAGACCTTTACAAAACATCCAACGGCAAATACATTGCACCGCAGATGATCGAAACCCGTATTTCAGAGGATAAATATATCGAACAGGTGGCTGTGATAGCCGACGAGCGCAAGTTTGTGAGTGCACTCATCGTGCCCGACTTTGAAGTCCTCAAGCAATATGCCGAAAAGCAACAAATTGCCTTCGCAACACTGGAAGAGTTGGTGAGTGATCCGCGCATCCATAATATGATCGTTGGCCGCATTGAACTGCTGCAATCACAATTCACCTCCTATGAAAAGGTCAAGAAAATTACCCTGTTGTCGAAACCCTTCAGCGTGGAGAGCGGCGAACTGACCAACACACTCAAACTGCGCAGAAAGGTGATCCAGGAGAAATATGCCGATGTGATTGACAAGATGTATTCATATTAAATCACTATCTTTGCACCGTTTTTTAATGGAGTAACGGCATGGATTACAATTTTAGAGAAATAGAAAAAAGGTGGCAACAATACTGGGTTGACCATCAAACCTACAAGGTAACGGAAGAGAGTACAAAACCCAAATATTACGTGCTCGACATGTTCCCCTATCCCTCCGGGGCGGGGCTGCACGTGGGGCATCCCCTCGGGTATATCGCTTCGGATATCTTTTCGCGATACAAACGACTGCAAGGATTTAACGTGCTCCATCCCATGGGGTACGATGCTTACGGACTGCCTGCAGAACAGTATGCCATTCAAACTGGCCAGCATCCTGCCATCACCACCGAGAACAACATCAATCGCTATCGGGAGCAACTCGACAAAATAGGATTTTCATACGACTGGAGCCGTGAGGTACGTACCTGCGACCCGGAATATTATAAGTGGACACAGTGGGCGTTCATTCGCATGTTCCATTCCTACTATTGCAACCAGGCGCAGCAAGCCCGTCCCATCACGGAGCTGGCAGAGGTGTTTTCCCAACAGGGTACCGCCGGACTGGATGTAGCCTGCACTGAGCCGATGACGTTCACCGCTGAAGAGTGGAACAGCAAGACAGAAAAAGAACAGCAGGAGCTGCTGATGAACTACCGTATAGCCTACCTGGGCGACACCATGGTAAACTGGTGTCCGCAGCTGGGCACCGTACTGGCCAACGACGAAGTGAGCGAAGGTCTCTCCATCCGGGGAGGGTACCCGGTGGAACAACGCAAGATGCGTCAATGGTGTTTGCGTGTTTCTGCCTATGCCCAGCGCCTGTTGGAGGGGCTCGACACGATTGCCTGGAGCGACTCGCTCAAGGAGACGCAGCGTAACTGGATTGGGCGCAGCGAAGGTGCTGTCATGCATTTCAAGACTTCAGAAGAGATCTCTTTCGATATTTTTACGACCCGCGCCGACACCATCTTCGGGGTGACCTTCATGGTGCTGGCTCCCGAGAGTGAACTGGTGGAACAACTTACTACCGTTGAGCAGCGTGATGCAGTGAATGCTTACATCGCCAAGACAAAGAAAAAGACGGAACGGGAACGCATGGCCGATAAAACAGTGACCGGTGTCTTCTCCGGTTCCTATGCTACCCATCCTTTCACGGGTGAGCCCCTTCCTATATGGATATCCGATTATGTGCTGGCCGGATACGGTACGGGTGCCATCATGGCTGTGCCGGCGCACGACAGCAGGGACTATGCCTTCGCTCGCCATTTTAATCTGCCCATCATCCCTCTTATTGAAGGATGCGATGTCTCGGAAGAGAGCTTCGATGCCAAAGAGGGCATCATGATCCACTCCGGCTTTCTGAACGGCATGACGGTGAAGCAGGCCATCCCGGCGGCCATCGACGAGGTGGAGAAAAAAGGACTGGGATACCGCAAGATCAATTACCGCCTCCGCGACGCCATCTTTTCACGACAGCGCTATTGGGGTGAGCCGTTCCCGGTCTATTACAAAGAAGAGATGCCCTACACGCTCGATGAAAGCGAGTTGCCGCTGGAGCTTCCCGAAGTGGATAAGTTTGTGCCTACCGTAACGGGTGAACCGCCGCTGGGCAGGGCTCAAAACTGGCAGACGAAAGAGGGTTACCCCCTCGAATTGAACACCATGCCCGGTTTTGCCGGCTCGTCGGCCTACTACCTGCGCTACATGGATCCGCACAACAACGAGACACTGGTATCGGAGAAGGCAAATACCTACTGGCGCGATGTGGACCTCTACATCGGCGGTACCGAACATGCCACGGGACACCTTGTGTATAGCCGCTTCTGGAATAAGTTTCTGTTCGACCTGGGTGTCTCCTGTGAAGAGGAGCCTTTTAAGAAATTGGTGAACCAGGGAATGATCCAGGGACGCAGCAACTTCGTGTACCGCATCAAAGGATCGAATACGTTCGTATCGTATAACCTCAGGGAACAATATGAGGTGACTCCCATTCATGTGGATGTAAATATCGTGCACAACGACCTGCTCGACCTGGATGCTTTCAAGCAGTGGAGCCCGGAGTATAAAACAGCAGAATTTATCCTGGAGGATGGCAAATATGTGTGCGGATGGGCCGTAGAAAAGATGTCGAAATCGATGTACAATGTGGTCAACCCCGATGACATTGTCGAGAAATATGGGGCCGATACGCTTCGTCTCTACGAGATGTTCCTGGGGCCACTGGAGCAATCCAAGCCGTGGGATACCAACGGAATCGATGGTGTGCACCGCTTCCTGCGCAAGGTGTGGAACCTGTTTTATAAGGAGGGAGTGCTGGCGGTGACCGACGAAGAACCTGCGAAGGAAGCCTTGAAGTCGTTGCACAAGCTGATCAAAAAGGTGACACACGACATCGAAAATTTCTCTTTCAATACCTCGGTTTCCGCCTTCATGATTTGCTTGAATGAGCTCACGGCACTTTCATGCCGCGAAAGAGTTGTTTTGCGTGATCTGACGGTCTGCCTGGCACCTTTTGCGCCGCATCTTGCGGAAGAGTTGTGGCATGCACTGGGCAATGAGAACTCGGTCTGTGATGCTGCTTGGCCTGTATGCAACGAAGAATATCTGAAGGAAGATGCCTTCCCATATGCCATCTCCTTCAATGGGAAATCACGCTTCATCCTCGAGTTTGCAGCAGATGCAGCCAATGAGGAGATAGAAAAAGCGGTGCTGGCACATCCCCAGTCACAGAAGTGGCTGGAGGGCAAAACACCGAAAAAGGTGATTATCGTACCGAAAAAAATTGTCAACGTGGTGATATAGGCAATGTGGCAATGTGCCAATATGCCAATATGCCAATGAGCCAATGTGCCAATGTGATAATGAGCCAATGTGCCAATATGCCATGTGGTAATATATCAATGTTCCAATGTGATAATGTTTTCATTTGTCAATAATGGAGAAGTTGCCCGTTTTTAGCCTGAAAAAGTTTTACTGGAAAGATTATCTGACTATTTTTCTGGGAACTTTCATGTATGCACTGGGTGTTACCCAATTTATCATGCCCCATCATTTTGTCATGGGTGGTCTCACCGGTGTGGCCGTGCTGATCAACTATGCGGTGGGATGGCCCGTGTCTGTCATGGTTTTCGTGATGAACGCGATATTGCTGCTGATTGCTTTCAGGATACTGGGAGGGGCGTTTCTGTTAAAGACCATTGTGGGTGTGGCATCGCTGACCACCTTTATCGGCATGTTCGAAAGCTTTCAATGGACACCGATCATGACGGAGGAGCCGCTCATGGCGGGACTCATTGGCTCCATCGTGGCAGGTGCTGGTGTGGGTCTGGTGTTGTCGGTGAACGGCAGCAGCGGGGGGACCGATATCATTGTCTTGGTAATCAATAAATACCGCAATATTACGCCCGGGCGCACCATGCTTTTGGTGGATCTGGTCATTGTTGGCTCCTCCTACGTGATCTTCCGAAGCATGGAAACCATTGTTTTCGGCGTCATCATCATCGCAGTCATGGCTACCTCGGTCGATTGGGTATTAAACGGTATCCGACAGTCGGTCCAGTTTTTTATCATTTCCCACAAGTACGAGGAGATTGCCACCCAGATTAACCTGCAGTTACACCGTGGATGTACGGTTCTCGATGGTACGGGATGGTATACGAAGAAAACACAGAAGGTATTGCTGGTCATGGCACGGCGAAACGAGTCCACTTCCATTTTTCGTTTGGTTAAGGGCATCGATGAAAATGCCTTTATCTCCCAAAGCAACGTCATCGGTATCTACGGACAGGGATTCGACCGCATGAAAATAAAATAGTTTTACTGCCTTCCTCCTTTAACAGGTCGCTTTGTCAACCAGGTAAACGATCGACTGATAGGTGATGCCGCTGTTCATGGAGAGTCCGATTTCACAGGTGCGGCTATTGGAATACCCTTCTCCTGCATCACGGATACCCTGCTTCAATTGCGACAAGGCCGAGTTATTCAATTCGGGATAGAAAAATCCCCTGTCACCAGCCCAGCCACAACAATCCACATTTTCGGGAACCACCACCTTCTCTGCACACCGTGAAGCCACGGCAAAGAGCTTCTCGGTCAGCTGCATTTTCGTGGAACTGCAGGTGGTGTGTATGGCCACCGTCACCGGGCGGGGAACGAAATGCAGGCGATCCAAAAGAAAATCATGGATAAACTCCACCTGATCATACAGCTTCAAACGCTTGTCGAGTGTTTCGAGCATATGCAGGAGGCAGGGGCTCATGTCGCACACAACGGGCAGTTCTCCGTTGCGCGTGATCTCCAGCAAGGCCGCGTTTAACTCCTGCTCCTTCTTTTGTGCTTCCCGGCGGAACCCCTTGCTGGCGAATGCCATCCCACAGCATAGCTTGTTGATACCCTCCGGAATCATCACGGTATAACCTGCTTTCTGCAACACCGACAGCATCTTCGAGGGCACATCTTCCTTCTCCTCGTATCCAAATGAAGGACCACCCATCGAACGGGTGATGCAGGCCGGAAAATAGACGACCGTAGGAGCATCGGGATTCTCAGATGTCCCCGATATTCCTGAAGGTTTATGCGCCGGAAACAGGCGCCCTGCAATTTTTCTACTACCAGAGGGAGTATACCGTGTCCACAAGGGGAAAGTGCCGTCACCCACACGATAAAGTCCCCGGGTTACACCCTCCATTGCTTCATAACCAACGATGCGCGCCACTGTATGGGGTATGTGTAATATGCTGCGCAGCAGGGCCGTGGTTCCATCCATGTGGTTTGCGATCTGTGAGGCTATATATTTTGCCAGTCGCCCGTTTTGCTGCCAGCGCAACTCCTTCACAAGCTTACCGGTATCGATACCCACTGGGCAGGCAATGCCACACAAACCATCGGTGGCGCAGGTCTCCTCCATCGGGTATGAAACATCCTTCATCTGTTTCAGGATGGAATGTGTACGACCTTTCGCAGCATTTTCGGCGAGGTGGCGATAGGCCACGATGCGCTGCCGCGACGTGAGCGTCAGGTTTTTGGAAGGACAGCTCACCTCACAGAATCCGCACTCAATGCACTTGTCGATGAGGGGATTTGCCTCCGGGATTTGCTTCAGGTTCTCAACAAGTACATTCTGGTTGTCGTTGATCACCACACCGGGGTTCAGGATGTTGTCGGGGTCGAAAGCATTTTTGATTCGCTTCATCAACGCATATATGTCGCTTCCCCATTCTCTTTCCACAAAAGGAGCCATGTTGCGACCGGTGCCATGTTCGGCTTTGAGGCTTCCTTCATGCTTCACTGCGACCAGTTCGCACAGATCCTGCATGAACGAGGCATATTTTTGTATCCCTGCAGACGTGTTGATATTGGGAAATATGGTAAAATGCACATTGCCATCGAGCAGGTGACCCCACATCACCGCATCGGCATAGCCACTTTGTATGAGCAGGTCCCGCACATCGGTCAGCGCATCACCCAGTATCTCACCCCTGAAGGCAATATCCTCGATGATGCAGGCCGTATGGGGTGGCCGTGTGGCGGCGGCGGAAGTAAACAAGCCGTTGCGGACGTTCCAGTAGAGGTTGTAAAGATGCTTGTCGGTCGTGAACTTGATGGGCGCAAGGGTGGGGAGGTGTGCCAGTTTATCTTCTATCTCCTTCATTTGAGCCCGCAAGGGCTCCTCATCGTCGGCAGCGGTGTCAATCAACAGTGCAGCCGCTCCTGCGGGCAACAGTTTCAGCTCCTCCGGCATGCCGGGGTTCTCTTCCACGGCACGCAGGGCGTTCCGGTCCATCAGCTCCGCCGCGCTCACCTGACATTGCCGTAGTGGAATAATGGCGTCGCTCACATCGCGCAGGTTGCCAAAATATACCAAGGCCGCGGCTTTCAGGGGCGCGTCGTGTACGGTCTCGAACGTGGCCTGCGATACAAAGCCGAGTGTCCCTTCGGAACCGATCATCAGGTGCTGAATGATCTCAATGGGATCGTCGAAGTCGATGAGCGCGTTGACTCCATAGCCGCAGGTGTTTTTTAATTGAAACTTGCGGGTAATCTTGTCGCGGATGACCTTGTTTTCCGTGGCCTCACGATGAAGCCGGGTGATCTCGCTGATGAGTGCAGGATGGGTGGAAACAAATGTGCGGCGGCTCTCGCTGTCGCCTGTATCAAGCAGGGAGCCGTCGGCAAAAACAAGGCGCATCGACTTCACGGTATGGTAGCTGTTGTGGCGGATGCCATGGCTCGATCCGCTAGCATTGTTGGCAAGGATGCCGCCAATCTTTGCCGAATTGATTGACGCAGGCTTGGGCCCTAACTTACGCTGATAACGCATCAGCATCCTGTTAGCCATGTTCCCTGTCAACCCGCATCCAAAAGTGGCCGTGGCGCCGTTGTCGGTGATGGCTGAAAAGGAAAATCCTTCACCGGTCTCCATCAGCACGGAGTCCGATATGGTCTGCCCGCTCAGGCTGGTGCCTGCGGCTTTGAAGGTGACCGGTACTTTTTCGCAACGACAAAATTGCAGCAGGCGTATCACCTCTTTCTCGCTGTTTACTTTGATTATTGCCTTAGGAATAAGGCGGTAGAGACCCGCGTCGGTTCCACGGGTCAGCCGCGACAGTTCGTCTGTAAACAACTGCTCTTTGGAAAATAGGCGAGTCAGTTGCTGGTACAATTTTTTATCCTCGAGCATGGTATTTATAAAAACAGTCGCGACAACAACCAGCTACATGCATCCTTTCAGTATGCGTCGTATGCGCTTAGTGCAGCGAGATATAAAGATCTTTTCCGACTTCCTCCAGCCTGATTTTTCCTTCTCTGGCCAGCCAGCCGATTGCTGCGTAGAGATCTTTTTCGGTCAATTTTGTTGATTTCTTGACCTCCTTCACATTCTGGCGACCCGCTTTGTCGATCTGGGTCCATACTTTTCCGGCGTTGGTTCCTATTTTTTCAATCATAGCTCTGATATATAATTAAATAAGCTCAATTTTAAGTTGTTGCATGATCTCCTCCACCTGCAGAATCAACGAGTGGGCGTTGTCGTTACAGATGACAAAATCCGATCGTTTGATTTTTTCTTCTTCAGGCAACTGTGCATGCATGCGGGCTTTCACCTGATCTGCTGTTGCGTGATCCCGAGCGATGGTGCGCTTTAAGCGCACATCTTCGGGAGCATATACCATGATTACTTTGTTGATCCAGGAGTGGAAACCTGCCTCGAAAAGCAGTGCGGCATCAATGGCCACGATGGGATTTTGCTGCCTGTTGCACCATAGCAGAAAGTTCTTTGCCAGTTCGGGGTGAATGATGGCATTGGCCAGCGCCAGCTTCTGCTCGTCGTGGAAGATGACCGATGCAAATGCTTTGCGGTCGAGCTTCCCTTCACGGTATAGTTCTTCTCCGAAATGGCGGGTGATCTCTGCCCGAATGATGGGAGAGGTGTCGTTGAGTTCTTTGGCCTCCCTGTCGGCCTCATAGACCGGAATACCGTGCAGGCGGAGAATATCGCAAACTACCGATTTCCCGCTTCCTATACCTCCCGTGACACCGATTGTTATCATCTACGCAAATATCATGATGCGGATCATCCTGTTTCGGGGATTACCGTCCAGTCTTATTTTCAAACAGAAACTCAACCGACGAGGGCGAAATGCGCGTGTTTTTGGCCGATGACGGACTCTTTGAGAGTTCCAGCTCCACACGCCCCCCTTCGTTCTGATGAAATTTCCGGTAGTCGAGTTTAATTTCAAAATCTTCCGGTGTGATCTTTTTATATTCCTCCAGCGTCACCGAAAAGGATACTTTCACACGGGAGGGAAAAAACTTCACATCGAGGTTCGCCGGTAAGTGGTTCGCAGTGATGGGAATTTCGAATGTACGCTCTGTAAATTCTTCTATGGGGATGTAGATTTCCACCTCATCCGGCACGAACTTCACCCCTTCTACGGAGTTAATTTTAATCGGCAGTTGTGAGGTTGCTTTCAGGTTTTTGAACAGGGTATATTCGGTTGCTGCAGTTTTTAGCTTTTTGAGCGATGCGGCTGAACCATAGGCTATTACTGTTTCAGGGATGAAGAGGGCGCTGTCGGCCACGAGGTTGGCTCTACTTGTGGCGATCTCTCCATCGAACACCACACGCAATTTCTTACTTTCTAATTTGGAGGTTGCCAGCGAGATACGCATGGGATAATATCCCCGGATGTTGGTGCTGGGTGCCAATTGAGAACGGATAAGCTGGCGATACTGATCGCCCTGCAGGTCGTTGATTCCCTCCTCGGCAAGATCACCGACGTTGATCTCGAGGGAATCTCTTTTTTTTATATCCAGCATAAATATTCCCACCCCGTTGTCGGAGACACTGATCTCGATGAACGCTGGAAACGGGTTATCAAACACCACGTCATCGGGGATGTTCGTAAATTTCAAAGGAATGCGGTAGGTGCCTTCTACATTTTCCTTCTGAAAGAAAAGCATCAACCAGAAAATAAAGGCGAGCATAAGAAACAACAAAAAGAAGAGCAGGTTCTTCCACGGGAAGGTGGAAAAATATGCTTCTGCTTTGGGTCTCCATTTGCTGATGAACGCCTTTATTCCCATGGCAAAAGGTTTAGTTTGTCGTCACGTCGGCTGAAGAGGCAAAAACAGATGCTTTTTCGAATTTAATTCTCACACCGTCTGCTACTTCCACCAGGAACCAGCTGTCGCCCACTTCTTTTATTCTTCCATGAATACCTCCTGAAGTAACCACTTTATCGCCCACCTTCATGGCTTCGCGACTTTTCTGCAGTTCTTTCTGTTTTTTCTGTTGCGGGCGGATCATAAAGAAATAAAACACGGCAATGATGGCCACCATCATGAGGAGTGTGCTGGTCATGCCACCGCCAGCCATGCCACCGCCCTGAGCTGCTTGTAATAGAATATTCATACAATTTGATGTTTAAAGTTGATAACGAGTAATTAATTCTTAAAGATACGATTTTCTTCTTTTATTTGCTGTACAATGGCATCTAATATTCCATTGACGAAGGTTCCGCTTTTGGGTGTACTGTAAGATTTGGCAATCTCGATGTATTCGTTCAGGGAGACGCTGGTGGGAATAGACTCAAACGTAAATATCTCGGAGAGAGCCACCTGCATGATGATCAAATCCATGAATGCAATTCGTTCGAAGTCCCATTTTTCGGTGTGCTTGTCGATCAGCTCCCTGTATTTTTTTTCATTCAGGATGGTGTCATGCAGCAGCTTGAGGGCATAATCCCTGTCTTCCTCGTCTTTAAACATAGGCAGGAGGGGTTGGTTTGCGCCTTTTCCTTCCGAGAACTTCTTGATTGTCTTCAGCACAAAGGTCTGCACAATTTCCACATCATCGTTCCAGTAGATGCATTCATCTTCGAGAATGTCATCCAACTCTTCGTTCATGTAGATAAACTGCTTGAACGCTTTTCTCCAGAACGTGCGATCGTCCTCGTAGGTGGGTGAAGCAATTTCTGTGTACTCCTTGTAGGTGTCCGATGCCAGTATGGTGTCGAGCAGGTTCTTTATGAACGATTCATAGGCATCCCATACCATGGGACGTTCGTTGAGTTGCTTTTGAAACTGCTTGTTCTCTCTGAGCTGAAGCATGAATTTGTTGTCGAGCAGGTGGGTGTTGGGATGCAGGTCCTCTGCCGAGGGAAGATACTTGTTGCGTTTCATCTCCACCCTGTTTTCGTAGGCTCTGGTCAGCTCCACCATCAGCAGCAGCAGATAAAAATAAAGATCGTAAGATTTCTGTAGGCCGGACAGGAGCTCCTTTTCGGCATTTCGCAAATCCTTATTCGTATTTTGGTACCAGGAGTAGACAATCTGGATAATCCGGATACGAATTAAATTTCTGTTTATCATTGAAGAAACTTGTTTTGAAACTGCAAAAGTAGCTATTTTTTCGGTATTTCTTGTTAGTTAAAAATGAAAAGGGCACTTTTTGGACCTTATTTTATTTTAACACGATGAGAATGAGCTTGAATGAATATAGTCTTTGGCTTTTAACACTATTTTTTTGGAGTGAATGAACCTTTATCCATGGCTTATTCTGGGTCGCTATCTCCTTATACATATACGGAGGGATAAGGGAGGGATAAGGGAGGGATAAGGGAGGGATACCGGCGAAGTATCAGTGTATGTCCCAACCAGAATAAAAGAGGGCACTCTCCAACTGGAAATTTAAAGAATGCATGGAATGGATGAATCTGTACCATAATTCCAAAGTTTTTCTGTAAATTTGTCTGTATAAATAAATATTTTAAATTAAATGAAACGCAATCTAATTACTCTCGTACTCGTTTGTTGCTGGATAGCCGGTTTTGCACAGCAGGCCGAGCGCAATATCTCCATCATTCCCGAACCTGTCACGCTCCTGAAAAAGGGAGGACATTATGTGTTGCCCGATGAAGTGGTCGTTTCGAT
>CAZRRC010000067.1:0-4638 GCA_964602395.1 uncultured Proteiniphilum sp.
AGGATGTTTTCAAAATCTGTGGATAAGGGTTTGGCCAGGGGGTAGCCGGGTTTTTTCCGACCGGAGGCTTTGGCATGATCTCAATCTGGGTCACACTCTTTGCTCCTTGCCTGATGGAGGTGCCCACACAGTCGGAACCGGTATCGCCTCCGCCTATCACCAGTACATGTTTCCCTCTTGCTGTAATCCGCTCAACATCGGCCTGTTCTTCATCCTGAAGAATCCGTATCTGCTGCGAAAGAAAATCCATGGCAAAGTGAATACCTTTCAGATCACGTCCCGTGGGTGTGATATCTCTCGGTTTACCAGCTCCGGTAGCCAGACAGACGGCATCATATTCCAGCATGACCTGCCTCCCGGGAATATCTTTCCCTATTTCCGTATCGGTCACAAACACGATTCCCTCTTCCATCAGTAATTTCAGTCGCCGGTCGATGACCTGTTTGCTCAACTTAAAATTGGGTATCCCATAGCGGAGGAGGCCGCCGGGTGTGTGGTCTTTTTCATATACGGTGACATGATGCCCCTTGCGGTTCAGTTGTTGTGCCGCTGCGAGTCCTGCCGGACCGGAGCCAATGATGGCTACCTTCTTGCCGGTACGGTGTTTAGGAGGACAGGCTTTGATCATTCCTTCCATGAAAGCCACCTCCGTCACCGATGCTTCATTTTCCCGGATGGTCACCGGCGCGTCATGCAGTGCCAGGACACACGATTTTTCACAGGGAGCGGGACAGACGCGTCCAGTAAACTCTGGAAAATTATTGGTTTCATGCAATACCTCCACCCCTCTTTTCCAGTCGCCCTTGTAAATGTAATCCTGCCATTCGGGCATCTTGTTGCCGAGAGGGCAGGCCCAATGACAGAAAGGAATGCCACAGTCCATGCATCGTGCTGCTTGTTGTTTGCGGTCCTCCCGGTTCAGTGTCTGTTCCACTTCGGCGTGATCATATATTCTTTCGCTGATGAGACGATAGCCAGCTTCTTTTCTCGGTATCGTCATAAATGCTTTTGGATTTCCCATAATTGCTGATGCTTGAATTAATAATCTCTTTCCACGACTGCAATCTTTCGGTTCAGTTCCGCCATTTTCCTTTCCTGTAACACCTTCTTGAACTCGATGGGTACCACCTTGATAAACTGTTCCACATACATATCCCAGTTGTCGAGTATCTGCTTTGCCAGCTCACTGTTGGTGTACTGTTGGTGTTTGGATATGAGGCCTTTCAGCTCCCTGACGTCGGTCAGATCTTCTACCAGCGACAGCTCTACCATTTCCATGTTACAGTAATAGTCGAAGTCGTTCTTTGCATTGAGCACATAGGCCACACCACCACTCATGCCTGCCGCAAAGTTGCGTCCGGTGCTACCCAGCACCACCACACAACCGCCGGTCATATACTCGCAGCAGTGGTCGCCCGCCCCCTCCACCACAGCCGTGGCGCCCGAGTTGCGTACGCAAAACCGTTCGCCGGCTATGCCGTTGATGTATACTTCACCACTGGTAGCTCCATAGAGGGATGTGTTGCCGCAGATGATGTTTTCTTCTGGCCTGAAGGTACTTCCCCGGGGAGGTGTCACGACAATTCGTCCTCCCGAAAGGCCCTTGCCCAGGTAGTCGTTGGTGTCGCCATGCAGATAAAAAGTAACCCCTTGCACCAGAAAGGCGCCGAAGCTTTGTCCTGCAGAGCCTTCAAAGTAGGCCGAGATGGTGTGATCGGGTAGTCCCGCCTGTCCGTACCGCCGTGCAATCTCTCCCGAGAGCATGGCGCCGGTGGTTCTGTCGGTGTTTTTTATTTTTGATTTGATACCGACAGGCTGCAGGAAGTCGATGGCCGGCAGGGCTTCGCTGATCAGTTTTCGGTCAAGTACCTCTTCAATCTTGTGATGCTGTCCGCCCGCGCGTCGGAGGGCAAGCCTGTTTGCTTCATCGGGATAAAAGATGATCTTCGAGAGGTCGGTTTTCTCCGTCTTGGGCAAGTCGGGGAAATGCTTCCGTGTGAGCAGGTCGGCTCTTCCCACGATCTCATCCAGTGATCTGAACCCCATCTCCGCGAGCTGCTCGCGGGTGTCTTCAGCCAGAAAACGGAAATAGTTCACCAGATATTCGTAACGACCAATGAAGCGTTTCCGTAGTTCGGCATCCTGAGTGGCTACCCCCACAGGGCAGGTGTTGAGATGGCATTTGCGCATCATTACACATCCCAGTACAATGAGAGCGCTGGTGGCAAAGCCGAACTCCTCGGCGCCGAGCATGGCGGCGATCACGATGTCGCGTCCCGTTTTCAACTGACCATCGGTTTGCAGTGTCACCTTTCCCCTCAGGTTATTCAGCACCAGTGTTTGCTGTGTCTCAGCAAGTCCGATCTCGAGCGGCAGGCCGGCATGTTTGATGGAACTGGCCGGACTGGCTCCCGTGCCTCCCTCCGAACCGCTGATCACAATCAGATCGGCCTTTGCCTTCGCCACCCCGGCGGCGATGGTTCCCACACCGCTCTCCGATACCAGTTTTACGCTGACGACCGCTCTAGGGTTTACATTCTTGAGATCGAATATAAGCTGTGCCAGGTCTTCAATCGAATAGATGTCGTGGTGCGGGGGAGGAGAGATTAGAGAGATTCCCGGTATGGAGTGTCTTGTTTTGGCGATGATGTTGTCTACTTTATATCCGGGCAGCTGGCCTCCCTCGCCCGGTTTTGCTCCCTGGGCGATTTTTATCTGAAGCTCGTCGGCATTGACGAGGTACTCGGTGGTGACACCAAACCGGCCGGAAGCGACCTGTTTGATGGAGCTCCTGCGCGAGAGCCCGTCCTCCTGCGGTTTGAACCGCTCCGGATCTTCCCCTCCCTCGCCGGTGTTGCTTCTGCCCCCAATGATATTCATGGCAATGGCCAGTGCCTCGTGTGCCTCCTTGCTGATGGAGCCATAAGACATGGCACCGGTACAGAACCGTTTCATGATCATCTCCACCGGCTCCACTTCGGCGATGTCGATGGGCGCCCGTTTGTAATCGAGCAGATCGCGGATAAAGGTGGGCTGCTCCTTCTCATTGACCAGTTTCGTATACTCTTTGAAGAGACGGTAGTCCCCGGTCTTTGTGGCTATCTGCAGTCGGGCAACGCTTTCCGGATTCCACGCATGATGTTCCCCTTCTATGCGGTAGGCGTAGTTTCCCGCGTTCTTCAGTCGGAAAGGCTCATTTTCTTCATTGAAAGCTTCAAAGAAAGGCTGTAGCACCTCCCGGGCAATATCTTCCATGTCGATCCCTTCAATCTTGGAGGAGATCCCTTTGAAATAGTCGTTCAGCACGGAGGAGGAGATGCCGAGGGCCTCGAAAATATGAGCACCACGATAGCTGCGGAGGGTGGAGTTGCCCATCTTGGAGAGCACCTTCAGCAATCCTTTGCTGACCGATTTGATGTAGTTTTTCTTCGCGGTGTCGAAGTCGAGATGAATCTCACCCGACTTCACCTGCTTTGACAGAATCGCGAAGACCAGATAGGGATTCACCGCGTTGGCACCGAAGCCAAAGAGGAGCGCGAAATGCATCACCTCGCGAGGCTCGGCGCTCTCCACCACGATGTCGATCTGCATTCGTTTTCTTTTTTCCACCAGATACAGGTGTACGGCCGAGGTGGCCAACAACGACGGGATGGGTGCGTTCTCTGCATTCACACCCCTGTCGCTGAGGATGATATAGTTCTTGCCCTCATCTACGGCCCTCTCCACAGAGCGGCAGAGATTATCTATGGCTTTTTTCAACCCTTGTGCACCGTCTACAGGATTAAAGAGCATGGGAATCACAGCGGTGGAGAATCCTTTGTAACGGAGGTTCGACAGGATGTCGAACTGGGTGTTGGTGAGAATGGGGCTTTTTATTTTTACGATGCCCGAGAGTGCAGGTATCTCTTCGAGTAGGTTTTGATGGATGGCTCCCAGGTAACCGGTCAGCGACATCACCAACTCCTCCCGTATGGGATCAATGGGCGGGTTGGTCACCTGTGCAAACTGCTGTCGGAAATAGTTAAAGAGCCGTTGTGGCTTGTCGGACAAGGCAGCCAGTGTCACGTCATTTCCCATGGAGGAAACCGGTTCCTTTCCTTCCATAGCCATGGGTTTAATCAAGAATTCAAGATCCTCAGTGGAATACCCGAAGGCTTTCAGCAGACGTTCATAGCCATTCACGTCGTTGTTAACACTGCGTCCCGAGGAGATGTCGTCGAGATTCACGCAGTTCTTATTGAGCCACTCACGATAAGGAAAAGCATTGGCCAGTCCCTCTTTCAGTTCATTGTCGGAATATATTTTCCCGGTCAGGGTGTCCACGATGAGCATCTTCCCCGGTTTCAGTCTTCCCCGTGCTTTAATCTGTGATGCATCCGGTTCAATGGTACCGGTTTCGGAGGCAATGATCAGGGTATCGTCGTGTGTGATGGTGTAACGGGCTGGGCGGAGACCATTGCGATCGAGCATGCCGCCTGCATAGCGACCGTCGCTGAAGATAAGCGTGGCCGGTCCGTCCCACGGCTCCATCAGCATGCTATGATACTCGTAAAATGCTTTCAGCCCGTCGGAGATGGGGTTTTTGTCATTAAAACTCTCGGGGACCATCATCGCCATGGCGTGGGGTAGTGACTTACC
>CAZRRC010000067.1:4738-13308 GCA_964602395.1 uncultured Proteiniphilum sp.
GCCCGAAGGCGGCGGAAGATATTATTTTGATCCATAATGTCTCTTTTTACTTTCAGTTTGAGCCAAAAAAATAGCAGATAATCATACCCGCTATTCTTTTACTATTTTGTCTGATATTTTATTGATACTACAATTTAGCTGATGAATAGCAGCTCTCTGTATTTGGGTAGGGTCCACATCTGATTGTCTACAATCAGCTCCAGCTTGTCCACGTTGTAGCGGATGACATTAAAATAGACCTCCACCGTGTCGTGGTATGCTACCGCTTTATCACGAGCATCTTCCAGTTTATTGGCAGCCTTGCGAGCTTCCACCATGTCGTCCACATTGCTCTTGATGGCCGAAATGTAATCGGCGATCTCTTCTATGAGTGCGGCATCTTCCTTCGATAATTTATCGGCTTTCTCTTTATCGAAGACACTCCTCATCTTGAAAAGATTATCGAGTAACATCGACTGGTATTCAGTGGCCACCGGAATGATATGATTCATGCACAGATCGCCCAAAACGCGCGCTTCAATCTGAATTTTCTTGGTGTAAGTTTCCCATTTCACTTCATTGCGGGCATGAAGCTCCTTTTCGCTCAATACACCAATGCTTTCAAACATCTTCACCGATTGATCTGATGTATAAGCATCGTAGATGATGGGGACACTTGTCTCGCAGTCAAGCCCTCGTTTCTTGGCTTCTTCTTTCCATTCATCGCTGTAGCCATTTCCTTCAAAACGGATTGGTTTCGATGCTTTGATATAGAGACGAAGCGTGTCGAAGATGGCCTGCTCCTTTTTCATTCCCTTCTTTATTTTCGTGTCGATCTCCTTTTTGAAATCGATCAGCTGTGCAGCGACCGTGGCATTCAATGCTGTCATAGCCGACGAACAGTTCGCCGATGAGCCTACAGCCCTGAACTCAAATCGGTTTCCGGTGAAAGCAAATGGCGAGGTGCGGTTTCTGTCGGTGTTGTCGATCAGCACTTCAGGGATGTGTGCCACACCCAGCTTCATCTTTTTCAACTCATCCACCGTGATGTCGTCATCTTCTGAACTCTGTTCGATTTTATCGAGGACGGCAGATATCTGCTTCCCCAGAAAGACAGAGATGATGGCCGGTGGGGCTTCGTTGGCGCCCAGTCTGTGGGCATTATTGGCCGACATGATGGATGCTTTCAATAGCGCATTGTGCTTGTAAACTGCCATCAGCGTGTTTACCAGGAATGTGACAAACAGCAGGTTTTCGTTGGCAGTCTTGCCAGGTGTAAAGAGGCCGATTCCTGTATCGGTACAGAGTGACCAGTTGTTGTGCTTCCCTGAGCCGTTTACACCGGCAAAGGGTTTCTCGTGCAAAAGCAGCTTGAAATGATGCTTTGCGGCAATCTTGTGCATCAGTGACATCACCAGCAGGTTCTGGTCGACTGCCAGGTTGGTTTCCCCGAAAATAGGAGCCAATTCAAACTGGTTGGGTGCCACTTCGTTGTGACGGGTTTTCAAGGGGATGCCATATTTATAGGCCTCAAACTCTACTTCACGCATGAATGCAGCTACACGAGGGGGTACCGAACCGAAATAATGGTCTTCGAGCTGCTGATTTTTAGCGCTTTCATGTCCCATCAGGGTGCGGTCGGTCAGGCTCAGGTCAGGCCGTGCGGCATAGAGTGCCTGATCCACCAGAAAATATTCCTGCTCCCATCCGAGGAAGGAGTATACCTTTTTCACATCTGGGTACAACAGTTTGCATATTTCAACGGAAGCCTTGTCTACTGCCGACAGCGATTTCAACAACGGCGTTTTGTAGTCGAGGGCTTCTCCGGTATAGGAGATGAAGACCGTAGGAATACAAAGCGTATCGTCGATAATGAAAGCGGGAGAAGAGGGATCCCAAGCGGTATATCCCCGTGCTTCGAAGGTGTTGCGGATGCCGCCGCTGGGGAAGCTTGAGGCATCGGGCTCCTGCTGAGCAAGCAACTTGCCGGAGAAACGTTCGATGATGCCTCCGTCGGGGCCGTTCACGTAATCAATGAAAGAGTCATGTTTTTCCGCAGTGCCTTCCGTAAGGGGTTGAAACCAGTGCGTGTAATGGGTCGCCCCCATCTCGATGGCCCACATCTTCATACCGGCTGCCACATGGTCGGCAATTTCACGATGGAGCGTGGTACCCTTGTCGATGGCTTCAAGCACGATGCCCATTGTTTCTTTCGAAAGGTACTTCGACATTTGCGTTCTGTTGAATACATACTTTCCGAAATACTCAGATGGTAACTGACTGGGGACGGCAATCTCGACGGGGACTCTCTTTGATGCTTCTACTACAGCTTGAAATCGTAATGTTGACATGTTACACGTTTTTTATTGTGGAGGTTTTTGATAACCATTTTTTTGAATTGCGAAAGAATCACGGTGCAAATATAAACACAATGTTTTAATATCAAAAGAAAAATGACAAAAATGTTACTTTAATCCTGAATAATTAACATTATGCTTGAAAAAGACAAATAAACATAGCAAAATAAAAGTCCAGAGTAATCTTTCTTTCCCGAATTCTATCCATTTTCGTTCTGTTTCCGGACAATGTTGTTATCCTGATACACCGAAAATCAGTACAAAAATACACATTTTGAGATGGATCGTCTTATTTTGTACAACAAAAGAAACTTGTCCCTTAAAAAAAGAAGGAATTGATTAATTAAGAATAGGTATGGATGCTTCGCTGTGCCGAAGGAAGGTAATTCACGCCGTACCAGCATATCTGTAGCAGGAGAAAAGCAAAGAGTAAGATAATCATCGACATTTTGTAAGAAGCATTTTTTTTCAGTCGATAATGGATGTAGGCCATGTATCCCAGCCAGGTGGCGGCAGCCCAGGTTTCTTTTGGATCCCAGCTCCAGTAATGGCCCCATGCCTCCTTGGCCCAGATGGCGCCCATCAGCATGCCGAGGGTAATACAGGCTGTCCCGGCGTAGACCAGCTCATCGGTCATCTGTACCAGCCGGTCGGGGTTGCCGATCTTTCTCTCCCGGATAAGATAATAGAGTGCGACCAGTGTTGCGGCGCCCAGAATAGCGTAGGAGAACATATAAATGATGACATGCGGTGCAAACCAGGGGCTTTGGAGCGCGGGCATCAGCGCCTTATTGTGAATATCGGGCTTGGTGATGTTTACCACAATAAAGACTGCGGCAAGAAGGGTAGTGAAGGAGAGAATCCATTTGTAGTTCCACCGCAGATAGGTGAGCAGTCCCGCCACCGGCAGAAAGAAAGCATACCAAAGCCTTGTTTCGCCCATGGTGCGCAGGGGTGGCCTTTCGAGAAAATGCCATAGGCCGGCAATGAAGAAAGCAAAAATCAGCAATCCGGCGACCGTAAGCAATGCCGGAACTGTTTTGTTCTTGCGCTTATAGGCTGCGGCTGCCCCCGCAGTCCAGAAGAGGAGGGAAGTAATCGCGAAATATATAAATGAATCCCAGTTCATATTCTATCGGGTTGTGAATCAGAAGCTCTTGATTTTTCAATTAAAAGTTTCGTGTGATCTTTTTCAGACACTTAATTTTTTCTCTTGTGGCCCTTTCTTTGGCCCGGCTATAAACAGGAACAGTGCTCCTGCCAACAACATACCTATGCCGGTGTACACCATCTTTAACCATGGATCGCGGACCAGTTCAAAGACAGAGATGTCGGAATACTTTCCTTTCGTATCGTCATAGCTGTATTGGTATATCATCCAGTTCTCTACCGACAGGGGTTTGTTTACTTCTATGATGGCTTGCCTGGCCGTGCCTTTTTCGGTATAGAGCGTAACATAAGAACTGTATTTTTTTATTTCCTGTGGCGGCATGGCAATGCTTGTGTTCTCAGAAACCTGTAACGTACTGTACGGAAACAGATAACTTCCGTTGCTTACCCATCCTTCCACCGGCTGATTATCTTCCGCCTTGTTTACCCGTACCTTGATGGCTGTAGTTGCACCCTCCATCATCATGGGTACTACATTCGAAATTGTGGATTCTCCAAATATGGCAGCATGCGGCAGATAATCCAGTATCTCCATTGTTACGCCTGCAAGCCGGACTGTTTTGCCGACTTCTTCAAACTGATAACTATCGGGTCTTGCTGCGGGTAGTATTCTTTCTGTTTCATTTTCAATGAGGACCAGCTTGGGGGGATATTCTTCGATCAGAAACGTATCAAGCTGGATGGCCAGGGGTAGTTCCTTTATTTCTCCCGATTGATTTGTGGCACGCCACTCCACCTCTCCCTCGTTCACGCTCATGGTAAGACGCTCCATGTCGGCGCTACCCAGCAGGCCTCCGAGTAGTGCCAGAAATAAACCAAGGTGATTGAGATAGAAACCGATATCGCGCCACGACTGTTTTTTTCTGGTCCTTTTCAGTATGGTGAGTCCGAGGATGAACAAAATGTAAAAACATAGCAGGACAAATGGCCAGGAGGTAGTCATCCGGTACCATCCGAGCAGTGTGAAGAGGGTGGAAGGAAGCTGCTCATTGCCGCTGTTGTGGGGAAATTGTGGAACCAATCCCAAGATTACACAGAGAAGAAGCATGACGGCAATAGCCGGCACGGAAGCATTCACTCCGGCCAACCATCTGACTGTTCTGTTTTTGGGGATCAGAAAGTGAACTGCGATCAACCCCGTCACAAATAGAGCTCCGAAGATGCCGTTCACTGGAAACGCAAACAGGAAGGGCTGTATGTTCCCAACGGCTAATTGCAGCAGTAAACCCGAAAAGACGATGCCTGCTGCTACAATAAAACCTTCACGATATCCCCATGGTTGTTTCCAGACTCTCATTTCAGGCTGACCAACCGGTTGTTTGCTTTGGCCTTCTCCAGCCATTGGGGAATCACTGTCTCGCGAAATGCTTTCTTATTTTCTCTGTCCTGCTTCATGTCCAACCCAATGTAAGCTTGCGCTTTCTCTTTTGTAGAGATGTCGGGCAGAGGCACATCGCCGGTAAAACCGAGTTGTGCCAGCACCTTCGATATCTCAAAACGGGCTTTGTGTGCGCGGTCGAGACTCAGGGAAAGAATACGCTGAAACTCTACCGGCGAATGGAATGACCCTCCGTGTGATGCCACGGCATAGTCCCAGCGCCATTGCGACTGGCGGATGAGTTGCAGCGCGTTGTTCATTTGTGCTTCGGTGGCTCCCTTTTCCCAGGCAAATTGCGCTTCCAGGTGGGCGGTGGCCAGTTCTTTCTCCACCAGGTTGCGAATCTGATTTGCACTGCGTTGCCGTTCGTAGACCGAATTCCGAAGATCTTCCTCAGTTTCGCGGTGGCATACCTGGCAGGTGTTATTCATGCTTGCCAGCGGGCTTCTTACATGGTGACTGCTATACTTGATGCCTCCTTCCGAAACGTAGGGCATGTGACAGTCGGCGCAGGAAACGCCTCGTTGTGCGTGGATCCCTGTTTTGAATATTTCATAGTCGGGGTGTTGTGCCTTGATGATGGGCGCTTTGCTCAGTTTGTGGGTGTAATCGGCAAACTGAATGCTGTCGTAATACTGCTCAGCACCTTCCATGGTGGTGCCGTTGTGCCAGGGGAAGATCAGGTATTTTCCTTCGGGGGTGAAGTAATACTCCACATGGCATTGTGCACAGGCCAGTGAACGCATCTCCTGCTGGGATGCTTCCTGAATATTCATTCCCATGGCTTCATATCCTTCAATCAGGCCGGGACGGCTAATCTTTAGATTCATGGTCTCCGCCTCGTGACAGTCGGCACATCCAATGGGGTTTACGACTTCATGTCCCCAGTGGGCCCAGGTTTTGTTATAAAATTCGGCAATCCCCACGGAATCCATCAGCCGGGGCACATCGGGACTTTTGCAGGTCCAGCAGGTGGCCGGTTGCGGGCCCTCTTCTGCAGTCATGGGGGCGCCAGTTCTCAGGGTTTCTCGTATATCTTCCACGGCATGCATGTGTCCGCGGGGCGTACCGTAGTCTTTTGAAAAAGCGTATCCTGCCCAGAGAATAACCATTTCGGGACGTTGTTCGAGTACATCCACTGCGCTGCTCCCGTTAAATTCACTCTGGAAAGTGGTGTCGGCCGTTTTTGTCCAGGTCTCATATTCCCGGGGATAGTTTACTGCGAACAGTTCGTTCCGTGATTCAATTCCGGTGATTTCCACTTTTTTGTTGTTCATCACGCTGGCTATTTCCGCTCTGCGTTGCGTAATGGAAGCCGCGAGCATTCCCAGAAGGAAAACCACACCCATTGTCACGAAAAACAGGAGCCATCCTACCCACGGTTTCATGCTATTACTTTTTCTTGTCCTGCTCATAGTATTTTTTTTATGCTAAATCAATAAATCATCACATCAATCTTGTCAACGAGTCATCTCACTCAGCCACTCCGGCACGTTGCTTTCCGGCATGGGTATGCGTGCGTTAGGGGTGGAAGAGAGTGATCTGCTACGGGTGTGCGGCACGTCGCGGTGACAATCCCAGCAAGCTTTACCACCTATATCCTGCATTTCCTTGTAACCCATTCTTCCCGTATTCACAAATTCGGTATTGAGCTGGGTATGACATCGGATACAATTGTCCATGATCACCTGCGAACTGCCTTCTATGGCTTGTATAGCCTGGTTTTCACCCCGTATGGTGAAGATGGCGGAATGCCGTAATCCGTCTGTGGCTTTAAAGTAATATCCTTTGATCTTGTTATCTTGCGGAACGTGGCAGTCGTTGCAGGTGGTATTTCGTCCGTGGGAGCTGTGCATCCAGGTTGCGTAATAGGGACCCATGATGTGGCAGTTCACACAGGTAGCCGGGTCGTTGGAGAGATAGCTATAAGCCCGGGATGTATAAAATGTGTAGATAAAGAGTCCCACGAAAGCGCCACAAATAAGGACGGCCGGATATTTCCATCCGTCGCGGGGCTTGACTTCATTCCAAAAGATTCGTAGTTTTCGCATGGATACTCGTTTTTAATGCCTTTTCCCTCGATAACAAAGAAAATAAAATAATTTGCAAAAAACTGTAATAATTATGACATTTGTAAGAATTTAAACAAATTGTATGCAACAGCAGCATTCTCCTTCCGATTATAGCCGCATGATCTTTCAATGCCCCCTCTGCAGCTCGATACTGGTTGAAGAGCAGGATTCTTTTTTGCAGGATGTGCGTTTTTCTGTCCGAAGTTATGAAAAGGGGGAGACGATTGTGACACAGGGAGCACGTTATGATTCGCTCTATATCCTCATTGCCGGTGAAATTGTTACCGAGATGGCCGATGAGAAAGGCGATTTTATGAAGGTAGAACAGATCAGTGCACCCAACCCCATGGCAACCGGTTTCCTGTTTTCGGCAGATAACCGTTCGCCCGTGTCGGCTGTATGCAAGGTTGACTGTAGCGTGATCGTGATACCCAAAGAGAATGTCTTTTACCTAATGCGTGAATATGAATCGTTTATGCTCGCCTTTTTGTCATACATCTCTAACAAGGTTTCTTTCCTCTCCGAAAAACTACGACTTGTTTCTTTGCGGACAATACGGGCTAAACTCGCTTATTATCTGTTGAAGGAATCGGAAGGGCGTAAATCGTTCTGTCTAATGACATCCAAAGAAAGTATTGCCCGACTGTTCGGCGTATCGCGGCCTGCATTGGTGAAAGTGATGATGGAGATGGCCGAAGAGGGGCTGATTGATGTAAATCGTCGGGATATCAGCATCAAAGACAGGGCTGCGCTGCAGAGAATGCTTTAGAGTAACAATTTCTTTAATCTGAAGCAGAAAGCAGTTTCGCCAGATGGTTGCATCTCTCCTTTAAATGTTATCTTTGAATTATGCAGACATTCGCAGATAAAGTAATCGAATTTAATCGTCATTTGGTTTACACTGGAGCTTTGCCTGAAGGTTTTCAGGTGATGAACCCCTTTCTGGATAATCCCGAAACGATGAAGGTGATGGAAGCGTTTTATCAAAAGTATTATCGCGACACCCGGCAGCGCAGGTTTATTATCGGGATAAATCCGAGTCGCAACGGAGCGGGGGTGACCGGTGTGCCCTTTACCGATACCAAAAGGCTGGAGAAAGCTTGTGGCATTACGATGAAGTCGGCTCATACCCACGAAGTCTCTTCTGTTTTTTTGTATGAGATGATTGATGCTTATGGAGGTGTGGAACATTTTTATCGTGATTTTTACATCAACTCTCCTTTTCCGCTGGCCATTATCCGGCAAACAGCAGGAGGTGCTTGGTTGAATGCCAACTATTACGATGATCCGCAGCTATTTAAGGCGTTGAAAGGGTTTATGATCGCATCACTAAAGAAACACATTGATTTGGGGCTCGACACCTCAGAGGTGTTTGTCCTTGGGAAAAAAAACGCGGATTTTATTGCGAAACTAAATGCAGAGGAGAAGTTGTTTGACAAAATGACGCCCCTTGAGCATCCCCGTTTTATTCAGCAATATAAATCGAAAGAAAAACAGCTCTTTATCGATAAGTACCTCACGGTGTTTCACTCGCTTTGAATTCAATAATTTAAGTTTCTCATGGTATGTATACAGCTAAATTCTCGACTGACAATGTTTTGTGACCCATATTTG
>CAZRRC010000068.1:0-12028 GCA_964602395.1 uncultured Proteiniphilum sp.
ACGATCTTGCGGTAATTATTTACGAAAATATTGTGCATGATGGTGAAAACCCATCCTTTGAAGTTCACATTTTCATAATACTTTTCTCTGTTGTCCAATACACGAAGCGTAGTTTCCTGCAACAAATCTTTAGCTTCTTCTCTGTCGGCAGTTAATGTCAATGCGAAATTAAACATATTGTCCTGCAAGCTTAACAGTTGTTTTTCGAAAGAAAGTTCTGTCTTCATAAGCGATGACTTTTAAAATTGTGTTACATGCAAATATAAAGAGATATATTTAGAATAAATGATCTTTTCCCCAAAAAAACGATTAATGATTGTTAATAAAAAACCAACAAAACTAACACCATTGTATACCAGCTATTTATATGCATATAATGGGATAAAAACAGCATCAATAGATCATCAATTATATTTATAATACTCCATGGTTCATTCTATTTAATGATCTATTGTTTTTTTAGAGCGATTCCAAATAATTTTTATCTCATCTTCTCTCTCCAACTTTTTTAAAGGAAATGAAAGGGTTTGTGGCATACTATTTGCTTTCATTTTTTGAACAATAGCTCGCACAAGTTTAAAATAAAACTGATAGTATATGGTACAAAAAGGACAAATCGGGGTAACCACAGAGAACATTTTCCCCATCATTAAAAAGTTTCTATATAGCGATCACGAGATTTTTCTGCGTGAGATCGTTTCCAACGCAGTGGATGCCACCCAAAAGATCAAGACATTGGCCGATGTAGGTGAATTCAAAGGTGAACTGGGTGAACTCACCGTACAGGTATCCATCGACAAGAATAAGAAAAGCCTCACCATATCCGATAGGGGACTCGGCATGACGGCAGAGGAGGTGGACAGATACATCAACCAGATCGCACTCTCTTCGGCCAACGATTTTCTGGATCAGTATAAAGAGAACATGCATGCCATCATCGGTCACTTCGGACTGGGTTTTTACTCTTCGTTCATGGTGTCGAAGCAGGTGGAGATCGTGACAAAATCCTACAAGGAGGGGGCTACAGCCGTGAAATGGTCCTGCGACGGCACGCCCAATTTCACCATGGAAGAGGTGGAGAAGGCCGATCGGGGTACCGACATCATCCTTTACCTCGATGAGGAGAACCAGGAGTTTCTGGAGAAGAGCAAGGTGGAGTCGCTCTTGAAGAAATATTGCAGTTTCCTGCCTGTGCCGGTCGTTTTCGGTAAGAAACAGGAGTGGAAAGAGGGTAACTATGTCGACACGGAGGAAGACAATGTGATCAACGAGGTAAATCCGCTATGGAAGCAAAAGCCTGCCGACCTGAAGGAAGAGGATTACCTGCAATTCTATCGCAATCTCTATCCCCTCTCGATGCTGGAGGAACCCATGTTCTGGATCCATCTGAACGTGGACTACCCCTTCAACCTGACGGGGATTCTTTATTTTCCGAAGATTAAAAACAATCTCGATCTGCAACGCAACAAGATTCAGCTCTACAGCAACCAGGTCTTCGTGACCGACTCGGTGGAAGGAATCGTCCCCGAGTTTCTGACGTTGCTGCACGGTGTGATCGACTCACCCGACATCCCCCTGAATGTATCCCGATCCTACCTGCAGAGCGACCACAACGTTAAAAAGATTTCGAATCACATCACCCGTAAGGTGGCCGATAAGCTGGAAGAACTCTTCAAGAAGGAGCGTACCCAGTTTGAACAAAAGTGGGACAGCCTGAAGCTCTTTATTGCGTATGGGATGCTCACGGAGGAGAAATTCTCCGACAAGGCTGTCAAATTTGCGTTGCTGAAAAATGTGGATGACAAATACTTCACCTTCGACGAATACAAGTCGTTGGTCGAAGGGTCACAGACCGATAAAAACGGTGATCTCATCTGGCTCTATGCCGGTGACAAGGAAAAGCAGTATGCTCCAATCGACGCTGCCAAAGAAAAGGGATACGATGTCCTGATGATGGACGGGCAGCTCGATGTACACTGGATGGGGCTGCTGGAGCAGAAACTGGAAAAAACCCGGTTTGTACGGGTCGACAGCGACACCGTGGAACACCTGATCTCAAAAGAGGAGCCGGAAAGCCCGTCGCTCACCGACAAACAGAAGGAGCTGGTCACCGAGGCGGTAAAATCGCAGTTGCCTCCAATGGAAAAGATTGAGTTTGGTGTCGACTTCAAAGCACTGGGCGAAGCATCGCGGCCGGTACAGATCACCCAAAACGAGTTCTCCCGCCGCATGAAGGAAATGTCGGCCATGCAGCAACAGATGGCCTTCTATGGCGAAATGCCCGACAGCTACCAGGTGGTGCTCAACGTGGATCACTCCCTCATTAAACAACTCATTGAGGAGAGCGAAAACAAGGAAAAAGAGGCACTGATCGCGGAGGTTACCTCAGAAGGCAAGCTTCGGCAGATGGTCGACCTAGCCTTGCTCTCTCACGGCATGCTGAAGGGGGAGGCGTTGAGCAATTTTGTGAAGCGCAGCTTCGAGACGCTCTGAAATCCTTTTCACGCTCTGTGATGCCTACCCGGGTAACCGGTGGGCCTTGACAAACCACACCGAATAAAACCGGTAAACAACAGGTTGTTTACCGGTTTTTGGTTTATCTTTGCAGCAAAAAACCGATCCCGATGAACAAGGCCTACGAGGTTACCTACTCACCCTTCCGCGCATTCACCCGCGAAGAGTGGCGGAAGCTGGAAGAGCATCCCATGTTTCCCATATCCGATATCGACCTCACCGCGCTGCAGGCGCTCAACGAGCCCCTCACTCTCGACGAGGTGGAGGATGTGTACATCCCCATGATCCGGCTGCTGCAGATACATCTCACCCATTATCGTCACCTGCACGATGATCGGGATCAATTCTTCGACAACACCAGTCACCCTATTCCCTACATCATCGGCATTGCCGGGAGTGTGGCCGCCGGAAAAAGCACCACGGCACGGGTTCTGCAGAAGCTGCTCTCCATGACGCCTGAAAAGCCCCGCGTGGAACTGATTACCACCGACGGCTTCCTCTACCCCAACGCCGAATTGGAGCGGCGAGGCATCCTTAACCGCAAGGGGTTCCCCGAGAGCTACGATGCCAGGCGGTTGCTCTCGTTTCTGGCAGCAGTGAAATCGGGCAAGGAGCTTCTGGAGGCACCCCTCTATTCTCATTTATATTACGATGTGATTCCCGGCAGGATGCAGACAATCACGCGACCTGACATCCTGATTGTGGAGGGCATCAACGTACTACAGGTCTCCCCTGGCAGAAAAAAACGCCGTCGGGTATTTGTCTCCGACTTTTTCGATTTCTCCATCTACGTGGATGCCAGCGAGAAGAATCTGCGTGAGTGGTACCTGGAACGATTCAAAAAGCTGCAACAGACCGCTTTTCAGGATCCTGATTCTTATTTCCACCGATACGCTTCCTACCCGGAGAAGAAGTTGATGAAGTTTGCCAACAAGGTCTGGGAAGAGATCAACCTACAGAACCTGCAGGAAAACATACTCCCCACACGCTTCCGGGCCGATCTGATCCTGGAAAAGGGAGAATGCCATTTTGTCAGGGGAATCCGCATCCGGAAGATTTAACAGGAGCAGTTCACGCACACCCATCACAGGGGGAGGCAAAAAAAATCCGTTAAAAAGTTGCATTACTGAAATAAAGTTTTTATCTTTGTGTTAATTACAACATGAAAAGAGGGGTTCCGGTCTTATGTATAGAGGCCGGAATTCTTTTCTTTGTGTAGTTATTCACCCCAAAAACAAACATAAATTATGGCAGTAACTTACATGACCGAAGAGGGCCTTCGGAAATTGAAAGAAGAATTGAAAGAGATGGAATCTGTACAGCGGCCCGAGATATCGCGACAGATCGCAGAGGCAAGAGACAAGGGAGACCTGTCGGAAAATGCCGAGTACGATGCAGCCAAGGAAGCCCAAGGCATGCTGGAAGCGAAAATTGCGCAATTAAAAAGCCTGATTGCCACCGCCCGGCTTATCGACGAAAGTGCGATTGGCACCGATGAAGTGAAGATCATGAACAAGGTCACCATCAAAAATCTTCACACCAAGAAAGCGATGACCTACACCCTGGTATCAGAAAGCGAAGCGGACCTAAAAAGCGGCAAGATTGCTGTCAGCACACCCATTGCACAGGGATTGATGGGAAAGAAGGTGGGTGATATTGCCGAGATTGTGGTTCCTTCGGGTACCATGACCTTCGAAGTGGTAGATATTTCAATTTAAACACTGCAGCTCATGGCCACGATATTCAGTAAAATCATCGCAGGAGATATCCCCTCCTATAAGATAGCGGAAGACGCGCACTATTATGCGTTCCTCGATATCAACCCAATGACGGAGGGCCATACGCTGGTTGTTCCCAAAGAGGAAACAGATTATATTTTTGATCTGGATGACGATCGCTTGTCCGGATTGATTCTTTTTGCCCGCAAAGTGGCCAAAGCAATTGAAAAGACCATCCCCTGCCGACGTGTGGGGATGATGGTCATCGGGCTAGAGGTACCGCATGCCCACATTCACCTCATTCCCATCCAAAAAGAAGGGGACATGTCATTGACAAATCCCCGGCTAAAGTTCACTGCAGCACAGTTTACCGAAATTGCACAGAAAATAGGTAGTCTGCTAGATTAATTTCCTTTCACCACATTTTATTCAATTCTGCTGCCAGTTGGCTGTAGTCCTCCACGCGGGCAACCAAATCACCTTCCCGGTTCAGGATATAAGCAGTGGGCAGTTCCCGCACATTGTATGTGGAGAGCAATCGTGCATTTACCGACCCGGGGTCACGCACGGTGATCCAGGGGAGGTTATCGGCTGAAATTTTCCAGAAATGCTCGTCGGAGTCGAATGAGATCTGGTAGATCTCGAATCCTTTCGATTTGTGTTGTTGATAAATTCGGTTGAGCTCCATGTTGTGCGCAGGCGAAAATTCGGCATTGTAGACCACAAAATCGAGCAGCACCACCTTGCCCAGCAGGGATGACAAAGCCACTTTTGCGCCATCAACCTCCGACAACACGATATCGGGTAGCCCTGTCCCTGTTTCAAGGGGCGCCTCCTGCAAAAGCTTTTCTTGTTGTTCCCGCAGACGGCGCGTTTTCAGCGCATTCATGGTAAACTCATAGAGGTGTTTGGTCCTCTCGGTATCGGGGTAGTACCGGTTCCACGAAGTAGCCACAGCACCGAACATGGCATAATCTTGTTTGTTGTAGGGATCGAAGATCAGGTAGTTGTTTATTTTCTGGAACAGGGCATAATATGCCGCCGCACTACCTGGATTGCCCAGGATCAACCGCGATATATTCCCCTTGTAATCCTGCAGGGCGCTATCGAGTTGCGCTAGAAACCTCATGTCGTCGATCTCCGCTCTTTTATGCCGATTCTCCAGCGAAGTGATCTGCATCGCGGTCTGCTGTACCCGGTCATCCACTTCTCTCAACTGACTGTTCACCGGGGAATCAGCTACGTTGAATGAACGATACAAATCAGTTGCATTAGCCGTCACTTGCAATGTCTCCGTGGAGTCAATCACGAAAGCCACTACTTGGTTAGCAAGTCGCAACTGGTAAAACTCGGGATTCGCAGGTGCTTGTTCCTTGAAGGAAAAAGCACCCCCCTTCTTCAGAATGGTCGAATCGAGTAGCGTGATGCCGGCAAGGGCACGTTGTTCGAGGTAAAGCGTGTCACCGGCAGCCCCCTCAATGGTACCATTCACCTGAAAAACATTTCCCTGCTTACAGGCGCTCAAAATACCACCAATCAGCAGGGCGGTCAGCATGATTGCTTTTGTTATTCTTCTCATAAAATGTTATATCTTTCCCGGATTAAATCATTGGAATCTATTTGCAGGTACAAACATACGCATTTTTGAGCAAAAAAAAGCGTTGTGCATCATTTTAAATACGATGTGTTATGCCACCCTTATATGTATAGGTAAAAACAATAATTTGTTTAAAATTGAAAAAAAACGTATCTTGCGCTATTTTTATGTGGGACTACTTCGGAAGTCAGCGACGGAATAGAGAAACGTTTAGCTGATCGGCATGAATGGTGGCCGGATGTCAGAAATTGATCCCATGACCCAATCTTAGAACAATGACAAACGTACAGTATCTTTTGGCCTGTTTACAGTATGATCCTGTTAATTTTGAGCAGATGAACCTGCCGGGATCAGCTTTTGGCGATGGCGGTGCCTGTCTGCTTGCGACGTCACTCAATAAGGATTATTCAGGTTTACAACTAGTCTACGGTGTGGTAATGCTTTTGCTGGTTATTTCGTTGGTGGTTTTGCTCTACACGCTACAGGATCGAACAAAAAAAAACAGGATCCTACAAAATGGTGAACAGATCCGAAGCGATATATTCACCAAGATCACCCATGAGTTTCGGACACCCCTCACCATCATACTGGGGTTAAGTAAGCAGCTGCGCGAACAGAAAGACCTTTCTGGCAACAACACACTCACCTACATCAACGCCATTGAACGACAGGGGCGCAATCTCTCTGAACTGGTAAATCAACTGCTTGACATCACGAAACTGCAAATGACCGATGATCCGGTGGAATGGAAAACCGGCAACCTCGTTTCCTTTGTGGAGATGATTTACGAGAGCCACAGCATCTATGCGCGGGAACAGGGCATGGAACTGCAATTCTTCTGTGACCAAACGGAAATTGAGACCGACTTTGCTCCGAACCACCTGAAAAAGATCCTGCAAAACCTGCTCTCCAATGCGGTCAAGTACAGCGAACCGGGTTCCAAAATCAATCTGGTGCTCGCCATCCATGAAAAAGATCCGAAAAAGTTCTTACTCAAAGTCATCGATCAAGGAAAAGGAATCAAAAAAGAGGATATCCCGCACATATTCACTCTATTTTACAAGAGCAGCGACAGCGATGCGCAAGTAAGCAGTGGCATAGGATTGGCACTCACCCGGCAATTGGTAGATATCCTGAATGGGACCATCGAGGTAAAAAGCGAGTTGAGAAAGGGATCGGAGTTTACCGTCACCCTACCAATTCATAGGAACGAAACGAAGCTCTATCCCTATTGGACGTCGGGTAAAAATAGCCAGAATCAGGTCGTTAAACAGCAGTCGCCGGTTTCCGAAGAGTTGTTCTCTTATAAGCCACACGACAATGATCCGCGCAGCACTATTTTGTTGGCTGAAGACAACAAGGATGTGGCCATTTTTACCCGGTCGATATTCACTACGGAGGGATACCACCTTATTTATTGCCACAATGGGGAAGAAGCGCTTAAGATGGCCAACGAACATCTGCCAGACATCGTAATCACCGATGTGCTCATGCCAAGGATGAACGGTTTGGAACTCTGCAAAGCGATCAAACAATCGCCGCTTCTCAGCCACATCCCGGTGGTCATCATCTCGGCAAAGAACGAAATGGAAGACTATATAGAAGGCTTGCGATGCGGGGCAGATGCCTACATCCGGAAACCTTTTCAGGCTGAGGAGCTACAAGTGCGGGTGGAGAATTTGCTGAAGCAACGCCATCTGCTGAAAGAAAAATATCACCGGACCGTGGTCAAGGAAGAAAAGAGTGAACACAAAGACAACCTTGATGTCGATTTCCTGCGGCATGTCACAGACATCATCTACCGGGAAATGAAAAATCCCGACTTCTCCTCCACCCTATTGGCGCAGGAGCTTGCCATCAGTGTTTCGCAACTTAACAAGAAACTGAATGCCGCCACCGGATATCCGGCTTCCACCTACATTCTACAGGTGAAACTGACTTATGCCAAAAAGATTCTCGCCTCACAAAACAAAACCATCGGGGAAGTTGCGGCAGAATGTGGCGTTTATGATGTGAACTACTTCTCCCGAGTATTCAAAAAACAAACAGGGGTCACACCCACCCAATACAAAAGGTTAATTCCTCTTGAAACAGGAGGGGAGGCAGCACAGAAAAGTTTTTCACCAAATTTATAAGAAACTGCCGGCGAAGACGAAAAAAATGGCCTTTTCTTGTAAAAGCCTTTCTGGCAGACGATTTCAGGACATATGAAGAAATAAAGCTGTTAGGAAGGAGAAGAAAAAAAATAATTAAAATTTTATTTTCGCATATAAAACAATAGCACTTTGAATTACCTATAAAACAATTTATTGTAACTTTTTAATGAGTAAAATATGCTAATACTGCCAAATGTTAAAGCGTAATTTATCCTACAATTAACAGAATAAATCCTAACCTTAAACAGGACAAAAGCGTATGTTTGCGTTCGAAATAAAAAGGGGGGACGAAAGGACACCTCAAATTTTCTAAACGTACGGAGCGGGATAAAAAGGAATTTTAATGAAAAACGATAAGCGGTTGCAGCATCAACGACAAACGGTCAAACGAAATGCTCCAAGCGCAACAAAAAGGAAATAAAAGACAAAAGAGTGGTATCATTCAATCTTTTAGCACAATTAAAGACATATGCTCCCCGCTGGTGAAAATAGTGAACAAACAATTAAAAAACCCTATATGAAGTATAGACTTGTACAAAAAGCGAACCCACTGGAGCCTGAAACAAAGCGGAAGTGGTATGCCAGCCCGGTGAAAGAAGGTACGATCAACAACTACCAACTGAGCAAGGGCATTGCCGGCAAATCGTCTCTGACGCGGGGGGCTGTGATGAATGTGATTGAAAACATGGTGGACGAGATACCCAGATATCTGATTGAAGGCTATAGCGTAAATTTAAACAACTTCGGTACATTGCGGCTTTCGCTGTCGAGTGAGGGCGTTAGCAGTCCTGCCGAGTTTACGGCCGATAACATCCGGAATATGCGGGTTGTATTTACGCCGTCACCCGAGTTTAAAAAAGCATTGCAGGATATCTCCTTCGAACTGGCGGAATAATTTTCTGAAAGCAGCATAACATGGTCACCCTACACAAACATTTCGCAAGAAAATCTTCTCAGAGCAGACAGACACTCATGCTGCATGCCCTGGGTCTTGTGACGGGCGATCCCACCATCCGGATAAGTACACCTTTTGTGTTTCATCCGGGCGTACAGATCACGGTCTCCGAACCGGGTGATGCCAAATGGGTTTACATGATGCTGCCCCTACCGAAAGGAAGCCTGATAGAGCGTATTCAAGTGGCACATCACCGTTCCGGCATTGAAAGCAGGGTGACCCATATAAGGCTGGTAGAACAAAAGGAGCCTATGGCTGCGGAGGTGTTGTATGATGACCCTATTGAAGAGGAGATTCCTTCTCATCATATAATCAGTTCAGCATGCCACGTGGTGGTAGAAAGAAGCGTTTTACTGAATGTATGCATGGAGTTCACCAGCAGCGACGACATGATTGAATTTGGATCTGTAGAAGTACAATATATTCCCGATTACGAAAAAAAGATGACATCGGATGAGGGAGATAAAAAACGAAAGGAGGAAAAGCTGATTTACACGTCTAACAAGAAGCATTCCGAAAAAAACCGTCCGACTCTGGTCGATATGTTTTTTCAGAATAACAGAAGAAAAACAATTTCTAACAATAGAACACCTTAGTGAAATATTTTAATTATTATTTTTAAATTTTTTAGTGTATGAAAAAAAAGTTATTTTTTAAGCTATTTATCTTTGCAGTAATTGGCGCGTTAGTGACCGTTACTTCTTGTAAAGATTACGATGATGACATCAGCAACCTGCAGGATCAGATTGATAAGCTTGCAACCAAAGCTGAATTGACGACTCAATTAACCACTTTGCAATCTGCCGTTACTGCTGCTCAAACAGCTGCTACTGCTGCTCAAACAAAGGCTGATCAAGCTGCTACTGCCGCTCAAGCAGCTCTTGCTAAAGCACAAGCTGTAGGTGATGCTGCTCTTACTGAAGCTGCTGTTAAAGCTCTTGCTAAAGCAGAAGCTGCTGCAGCTGATGCTGCTTTAAAAGCAGAAATGCTAACAGAATTGGCATCTAAGATTGCTGCTTTGAAGACTGAATTGTCTACAGCTACTGATGCTAAATTCACTCAAATGCAAACTGAATTGAACGTAAAGGTTGCTGAAATAGCTGCTAAAGCTGAAGAAGCTCTTGGTTTGATCGCTGGTGCTGTATTTGATGTGGAACTTATTCCTACATATATTGGGAACAATGAAATTCCTTGGATAACTGCTTCATTATGGTTTAGTAGTGCAACCGAGAAAGCAAACGTATTTAGCAATGGCATTGCAAATGCAATTACCTTCGTGAAAGATAAACAAGTACAAACCGGTACTTCTTTCATTATTCGTGTTTCTCCAACCAACGTAATTGTTACTCCTGAAATGATCTCATTCCAGAACAGTCTTGGTCAAACATACGATAATGTAAAGGTAACGAAAGTTGTACCTTACGAAGGTTTGTTGACCCGTTCTACCGCTAACGGTGGTGGACTTTGGGAGGTTTTTGTAGAACTGGGAGCTTACAATAAAGCAGATTTCGACGCTGCTTCAATTGCTACAACTACTCCATTCACGACGCAAGTTCTCTATGCTGTAGCTGTTACCAACAAAGACAATAAAGTAATCAGTGCTTATGATATCGATCTGAATTACTTGGCTTTCGATCCTGCAGACAGACTTTGGTTCTTTGTTAATGAAAAAAATGTTGCAACTGTAAACAACCGCTATTCTGATGAAAGTAAAAGCCTTGAAAGTCCTGCTGCTGTTGGTACAGGTACTTTATTATATCCTGAAAAAAGGTGGTCTGGTGCTCCAGCAGTAGCTATTACTACTTCACCTGCCAACACAGCAGCTGATGGTGCTGACGATCGTTCTGGACTAGCAGTTTATCCAGCGGTTCAAGGACAACCGTTAAAGATATCTTTAACTCAGGCTTCTACTGATGCTGCTGTGACCAAACCAACCGAAATCAGAGGTTTGTATATAGTTCTTGATAAGGACAATGCT
The DNA here is from genome assembly GCA_964602395.1 of uncultured Proteiniphilum sp. GTDB lineage: Bacteria > Bacteroidota > Bacteroidia > Bacteroidales > Dysgonomonadaceae > Proteiniphilum. The sequence goes on from CAZRRC010000068.1 coordinate 10,919, forward strand.
ATCGAATCAGCTCCATCTGAATTGAACGCATGGAACAGCTATAGCTACACTGGCCTTAATACTGTAGTTGAAGGTACTGAAGCTGAAATCATCATCAATAGCTCAACTGCTATCAATGATATCATTGGTTTCCGTGTATATGCTGTTAACTACGACGGTACATTGGTTGACCCAGATGGAAAAGCATTCTATGTAAGCTTAGGTAATGCTGCTACTAGCTGGAACGCTGCTAATACTGTTGTTACAGCTACTCAGCAGACTCCAAGTACTGTACTTGCAACTAAATCTGCAACTACCAATGTAACGCTGTCTAAACTGTCTGGTGCAGCTTCCTTCACATGGACAACTGACAAAGCTGACGATGTTGCACAAACTACACCGGCATTCAATGTATTCTTTGCTAATGCTAGCAACGTTGATCTGTTCGGTACAGACGGTACAGGTGCTGTAACTGCTGACTTCAGCAAGGTAACCAAGATTTACACTAAGGCAAAAGTAAATGACTGGTTAGCATATAAAGATAACAAAGAATACAAAGGTACTCTGACTATCAAGAATGCAACAGGTCACGTTTTGACTACATTCGAAGTAACCTTCAAGAAAGTATTGCCAGCCGCTCCTTCTGGATTCTCTGTGAAGACCAACCAGGTAGTAAATGGTGTATACAATGCTTATCTCGAACCAAATGTTTGGACTGCTCCGACAGCAGTTACTGGTACAATGTCTTTGGATCAAGTATTCAACTGGGGTACTGGAACTCTTGGAAACTACGAAACTGCATTTGCTACAACTAATATTACCGGTCCTTCTCCAGCAACAGCTACATTCCCTGGCAATGGTCCGTTATCAGTTGATAAGAGCTTGATCAACAACACTACGCAGCATGCAACAACTGTATCTTACAACTTTGGTAAGATCTCAACAGAGACTAAGAATTCTGCTGGTACTGTTATTGATTACAAGGTAGTAGTTGAACAATTCCAGACTGTTTACAACAACATCTACAACAGCACTTATTCTTGGAACTGGGCAACCAGAGCACAATTGAATACTTGGGCTGCTAAACCTGCTGGTGTTGATTACACTGCTACAGGCGCCGGTGGTGCCTTC
>CAZRRC010000068.1:12038-12913 GCA_964602395.1 uncultured Proteiniphilum sp.
CCTTCGTTAATCCTATGCCTTATAGCACCGAAATCACTTATGGTGATGTTAAGACATTCGATCTTGGCTGGATTTATGGCGTAAGCACACGTGACAGCAAGTACAATGCCAACCTCGATGCTCCTTACCTGGCAAGCTTGCAGGTAACTGGTGTGAAACTTGTAAGTAACGCTAACAACTTGGATGAGTACTATGAAGTAGTTCCACCATTTGCATTAACAAATACTACATTTACTCTCTCACAAAAATCAACGGCTACGAACCCGGATGCTGATGTACCTTCTACACTGATTATCTCAGCAAAAGATATGTACAACAAAACCGTGACTATCCGTCTACCGATGACAGTGAAGAAACGCTAATCGTTAAACGATAAACTCTATAAGAAGGAGGAAACAAAGAAGTTCCCTCCTTCTTTGTTATATATAATTTTACTAAATGTTTGTAGTGTAATATTGTTGAAATAAACAGTCAATTGATATTCCATCATATAGAGTTTACAACACGAAGTGGAGAAAAGACACTCTATTTTTTAATTTTTATTGCTGTAAACAAACATTTATCAAGGATTTTTGTTAATATTGTACTGAATATCTGAACTACAGAAAGAAATCAGTTACAAGCAATATTATAATCACAATTTAAAATGAAAAAATCTATGAAAAAGTTTATTATTTACCTAATCGCTCTCACCCTTATTCCTATGGTGTCGTTTGCACAAGAGAGAGTGATCAAGGAGGAAGGAAAAACAATTTTTAAGCCACATGCTTACTTGCAATTACAAGGTGGAGCGGCTCACACGTTGGGTGAAGCAGACTTCATGGATCTAATTTCACCGGCAGCAGCACTTAACCTGGGATATAAATTTACTCCTG
>CAZRRC010000069.1:0-1426 GCA_964602395.1 uncultured Proteiniphilum sp.
AGCATTGACTTTTAAGCATATAAGAGGAAAGGTTCACCGACCTCTCTCTCCGCAACACACATTGAATATCAATGAATTGCATTAATTACGCACAATAATACGCACATTTTATGCTGTTGTTGTGTGTTTTTTTTGCCTTACAGCTTGGGGCTCACACTCTGAGACCTCTCAAGCCACAAAGATAGAGTGTGGTCTTGATTTTTTTCTTATACCACTTCCTCATGCATATAAGTCAAGATTTATATCTCAATTTACACACGCATGTGTATAAGTAAACTCAAGTATGGGCTTGAATAATATTATAAATCAAAAAAATGATAGAGTTTTTATTTGTTCTGTATTCCATTGGCGAAATACCGTATTGTAGTCTGAATGCTTTCGATAAGGATGTCGGCACATCATACCCCACCTTATAAGCAATTTCCGATACTGACAGGTCGGTATACCGCAATAGCTTTGCAACATTTTCAAGTCTTGTCCTCACAATGTAACTCCCGATAGGTTCACCCATGAATGCACGGGTTATCCTGTGGAAGTGACAGGGTGATAAGTGATTCATCTCTGCCAGTTTAGCCAGATCGATTGGCTCGCCAAGATGATTGATGATGTAGTCGGTGATTACATTAATCTGTTTTTGATATTCTTCAATGGTCGATGTCCGTATTCTCGTTGTCATAAACTTTTTTTTTACTGTTTACGATGCAAAGATACATCTCATATCGATTGCGGTCATGTCCAATCTTGCTAACATGAAAAGTGGAAAGGTTAGCGACAGGTCGAGATTTGACAGGTTCCTCTTAGAGCAGGGATTCTATGAAATCCCTGCAATCTTTTCAATGAAGGAGACGATACCCAGTGCACATTCGGCCACCCGTTCATAGTTGACCACACCCAGGTTATCTTTTGGCGTGTGGGTAATCTCCTGGCTCTCCATGTGCTCGATGAACCATTGTGAACTGACGGCGATGGCTGGACAGCCATTTTGGAGAAACATGCTGTGGTCGCCCTGGTACCAAGGCAATCCTTCTACCAGTCCCGTATTCTCTGCGAGCACTTCCTGCAACATCACAGACAGATCATCCGGCAGTTCGAAGGGAGAGAAGCAGGATAAACCCTCTTTGTAGCCGGCCCCGTCGATGTTGATGTTTAGCCGGATGTCGCCAAATCGGCTTTTGTTTTGTTCCAGGTAACGGATCTGACCCGGTGCCCCATAATAATCCTCGCCGTTGAAGAAGACCAGTTCAAGAGGCGGGTAATTGCTGTGATCCCGTATCAATGCTGCCAATAGAAGCAGAACGGTGACGCCCGTACCGTTATCCATGGCGCCCGGCGTACCAATCTTGGTGTCGATATGTGCCGAGATCACAATCCGCCCCTCTTTCCTGCTGCTGTTACGTCCGATTACGTGATAAGCTGTTTCGGGAAT
>CAZRRC010000069.1:1526-12876 GCA_964602395.1 uncultured Proteiniphilum sp.
AAGTGAAATTGTACAAATGAGACAAACCGGCATCAGGGAAAATAGTCGGAGTGCGGAGCACACTGAGAGAGGTATTCACCGGGTGTATATCCCGAATAGGTATTAAACTCCCTGATCATGTGCGACTGGTCGTAGTATCCCGATTCGTAAGCCAAGGCGGTAAATGAAATCCCCCGGTTCTTTTCCAGCAGATGCAACGCACGCTGGAAACGGATTGTCCTTGCGAACTCCTTTGGGGTGACCCCGATGTGCTCTGAGAATATCCTGCAGAACTGCCGGGTGCTCAGGCAGGCTGCATCCGCAAGTCGGGAAATTTCACCCTCTCCTGCATCAATCAGATGAATAGCAGTATCCAATCGCTTGAGGTGATAGGTTGACGGCTGAGTGAGGCGCTTCATCAGGAATTGTTCGATCAGCGTGATGGACAAGCCCTCCTCTTCGGTGTTGATCACGCTGTTTTCGAGTTGCACCAACTCCTTGTCTTCGATCTCTTCAGCCGATAAGCGCAAACCTGTAACTTTGTTTAGTGGCAGTGAGAAAAATGCCCTTACACCGGCGGGTCTGAAAACAACAGCAATCATGTCTATTTGTCCATCATATTGCAGATCGTCAAATGTCTGTTCCTGTCCGCCCAAGAAAACACGTGGGTGAGGCGTGTTGTCTCTCACAGACAACAGTCGGTTGCCCCGATGAAAAATAAGGCTCATCATGCCGGTGGGTACAGTCCGAGCCAGTGAGGTGGAATCACCCACGGTGCTCAAATGCCAGTACTGCTTCACATAAGGTGCGAGGCAGGGTGAGGGCTGAATGATGGTAAAAGCTTCCATGAGACGTACATGAGACGTAAAAGAGGACAAAAATAGATGAATCTCCTGAAATCCGATTGTACAAATGAGACAAATCCATACAACCCATTTGCGGAACAAAGATACACAATTTAAAATCACGCTTGTTGAAAAAATTGTACATTTGGACTTTTTATATCTGATTGATTATGAATCCCGACGAACTGTTGCATATCCGTCTTTACAACCAGTTGCTCAGCCTGCATGAGCTCAAGGAACCGCGCGAGGTGGTGGCCCACATGGGGGCGATGCAGTCGCAGGCGCTGGAGATGGCCAAGTGGGCCATCGGCTCGCGGCTGCAGCACCATACGGTGAAGAACATCACCGACGCCCTGAATCGAGGTGAGGTGATCCGCACCCACATCCTGCGCCCCACCTGGCACTTTGTGGCTGCGGATGATCTGCGTTGGATGTATACACTTTCCTATCCTCGGTTGAAGCCTGTCTACCGTTCCTACGCGAAGATGCTGGGTGCCGACGAAACAGTGCTGTATCATTACATTCCCCTTGTAGAAAAGCTCCTTTCGGGGGGAAGACATCTCTCAAAGCAGGAGATGGGTGAGGCGCTGACCCAAAGGGGGGTGCTTCTCGACGACAATCATCTCTCCCTGCTGCTCTCCTTCGCAGAACTGGAGGAACTCATCGTGAATGGGGAGCTCGATGGCAACCGGCAGACCTTCACATTGCTCGAAGAGTGGGTTCCCCGCACCACAGCCCTCTCCCGTGAAGAATCGTTGGGGCGGCTTGCACGCAAATATTTCTCCAGTCACGGTCCTGCCACCCTGCCGGATTTCACCTGGTGGTCAGGCCTCTCCATTACCGAATGCCGACAGGCCATGGAGATGATTCGCCCCGATTTCACGCAGGAGAAGATTAACGAACGGGAGTGCTGGATGCCAAACAACCTCTGCACCCCTCCAGCAGACCACGATTCGGCTTTGCTGTTGGCTCCCTTCGATGAGTTTGTGGTCAGTTACAAAGATCGGTCAGACATGATCGAAGAGACGCACTATGGGAAGGTAATGACCAAAAACGGCATCTTCTCACCCACCATCATGCTGAACGGTAAAATCATCGGTTCCTGGAAAAAGAGTATGAAGAAAAATATACCACAGATCACGCTCACATTCTTCGAAAAGGTACCGAAAAAGACCATCTGCGTTTTTCAGCCTGAAATAGAAAGGCTGGAGAAATTCTATGCCGGGTATAAGATTCCAACAAAATAGAAAGGTTGGAGAAGTTTTATGCCCGCTAGCGTAGTGGTAACAAAAAATAAAAAAACTCCCCATTGGTTTAACAGATAAAATCTGCTCATAATCAATAAATATACCTTATATTTGCGGATATGAACCGCAAAATCATCCATGTAGATATGGACGCCTTCTACGCCTCCATTGAACAACGCGACAACCCCGATTACCGAGGGAAACCCGTTGCGGTGGGTTATGGCGAAAAGAGGGGCGTGGTGGCCGCAGCGAGCTACGAAGCACGCCGCTATGGTATTCATTCGGCCATGCCTTCGGTCACGGCACTGCGCAAATGTCCCCAACTCATCTTCGTGATGCCGCGGTTCGACTATTATCGCCAGGTCTCCAACCAAATCATGCAAATCTTCCTCGAGTACACCGACAAGGTGGAGCCGCTCTCGCTTGACGAGGCCTTTCTCGATGTCACCATCAACCACAAGGGAAACCGCTCGGCCACACTCATCGCCAAAGAGATCAAACAAAAGATATTGAGCCGCACACGGCTCACTGCCTCCGCAGGTGTCTCTTACAACAAGTTCCTGGCCAAGATCGCCTCCGACTACAAGAAACCCAACGGCCTCTTTGTGATTGAACCCGACGAAGCGGAGGCTTTCATGGAGAAACTACCCGTGAACAAGTTCTTTGGTGTGGGCAGGGTCACCGCCGCACGGATGGAGGAGCTCGGCATCAAAACGGGAGCCGACCTGAAGCAATGGTCCGAGATGGACTTGGTGCGTGAATTTGGCAAGGCGGGTATCGCCTACTATCATTTTGTCAGGGGTGTGGACGACAGGGAGGTGGAGTCGGAGCGGGTGCGCAAGTCTCTCGGTGCCGAGGAGACTTTCTTCGACGACCTGAGCGAAATGGTCGACCTCCTTGCGGCGCTCGATCAGCTTGCCGCCGAGGTGCAACGCCGTGCCGAGAAGAAAAAGTTTCTCGCCCGCACGCTCACGCTGAAGATCAAGTACGCCGATTTCACAGTAATCACCCGAAGTCGCACCGTGGGGCACTATATCCGCACCTACAGGCAGCTGTTCGATCTGGGCAAAGAACTACTGCTGCAGGTCGATGACCTTCAGGAACAGAAAGTCCGTCTCATGGGTCTCACCCTCAAAAATGCTGATACCGATGGCAGTGCGCAGTCCGCAGAGGGTATCCAGCTATCGCTCGATTTCAAAGATTGAGATCCTCCCCACTTCGTATATCACAGAATAAAGTTCTCCGGTTTCTTTGGCTGGATATCTTTATAGTACGATTTTATCTTCACAATATCTTCCCGGTAGTTGCCTGTGGGGTGAAACATTTCCAACACTCGGGCCTCCTTTTTGCCATAATCGAGTCCGATGAGAAGGATGGGTACCTTCGCCTTGAGGGCAATAAAATAAAACCCTTTTTTCCACTCCTTTACCGGCTTGCGTGTACCCTCAGGGGTAATGCCCAAATGCATCCACTCCCTTGTCTGAAACTCCTGAGCCAGGATGTCGGTCAGCGATCCGCTCTTACCCCGCTTTACCGGTATGCCGCCTATGCTGCTAAAAAAGAGGTTGAAAGGGAAGAAAAACCACTCTGCTTTAATCAAGAAGTTGGCTTGGCGCCCCAGGGTGGAGTAGGCCAGCTTGCCCGTCACAAAGTCCCAGTTGCTGGTGTGCGGAGCGACGGCCAACACACATTTTGGTACGACAGGAAAGGTGTTCACAACCTTCCATCCCATGATCTTGTTTAGTAAGAATCCGCTGAATTTGCTCATTTTTACGTATGTACGTTTATCGGTTTATAACCTCTCCAGTTCTAACGTCAATCGCTCCCAATTGTTCAGGATGCGATCCATTTTTGCTTTGGTTTCCAAATAGTTCTGCAGCATTGTCACGTTCGATGCCCCTTCGGGTGTTGCCAGCTCCTGCTCCATGGACGCGAGGGTGGCCTCGAGTGCTTCCACCTCGTTTTCTGCCTCCTCTATTTGTTTCTCCAGTCTGCGCTGCCGGCGGTTGAGCTCCTTCTGCTCCTGGTAAGAAAGCTTCTGTTCCGTTGCTTCACCTGCCGCTGCTTCACCTTTGCCCTGTTTCTCCTCTTTTTTGGATGACGATGCAGCCTGTTGTGTTGTCGCTGGCGACTTTGAAAGCTCCAGTTGCTGCAGGTTGTCCAGCTTCTTTGCCGACAAGTAATCGTGGATGCCGCCGATATGTTCACGCACTTTCCCGCCTCCAAACTCGTAGACCTTGTGTACCAGGTCGTCGAGGAAGTCCCGGTCGTGCGAGACGATGATCGCTGTGCCGTCGAACTCCCTGATCGCCTTCTTCAACACGTCCTTCGATGCCAGGTCGAGGTGGTTGGTCGGCTCATCCAGGATCAGCAGGTTTACTGGCTCGAGCAGCAGCCTGATCATGGCCAGGCGGCTCCGTTCGCCCCCCGAAAGCACCTTCACCTTCTTCTCCGACGCCTCTCCGCCGAACATGAAAGCACCCAGGATATCGCGTATTTTTGTGCGGATGTCGCCCACTGCCACCTCGTCAATCGTCTCAAATACCGACAAGTTCTCATTGAGCAGCTGCGCCTGGTTCTGGGCAAAGTAGCCTATCTTCACGTTGTGACCCAGCGTAAGCTTCCCCTCGTGGTCAATCTCCTGCATGATGCACTTCACCAGTGTCGATTTCCCTTCGCCGTTCTTGCCCACGAAGGCAATCTTCTCCCCCCGCTCAAGGGTGAAGGTCACATCGCCAAATACCAAGTGGTCGCCATACTTCTTCTGCACATTCTCCAAAATCACCGGGTAAGAGCCCGAGCGTGGTGTCGGCGGAAACCGCAGGTTGAGGCGTGAGTTGTCTACCTCATCCACCTCAATGCGGTCAATCTTCTCCAGTTGTTTGATGCGCGACTGCACCTGGTTCGACTTGGTCGCCTTGTAGCGAAAGCGCTCAATGAAATCCTCTGTGTCCTTTATTTGCTTCTGTTGATTTTCGTAAGCTCTGAGCTGCTGCTCACGCCGCTCCTGGCGGAGGGTAACGTATCTCGAGTAATTAACCTTGTAGTCGTGGATGTTTCCCAGCAGGATCTCGATGGTGCGGTTGGTCACCGCATCGAGGAAAGCCCGGTCGTGCGACACCAGCATCACCGCATTGGCATGCGTAGCCAGGAAGTTTTCCAACCACTGGATCGACTCGATGTCGAGGTGGTTGGTCGGCTCATCCAGCAACAATACATCAGGCGCCTGCAGCAGAATCTTTGCCAACTCAATGCGCATGCGCCAGCCACCGCTGAACTCACGTGTGGGTCGGTCGAAGTCGCTCCGCAGGAAGCCCAGACCCATCAGTGTCTTCTCCACTTCCGACTCGAAGTTGTGGATGCCCGACATCTGCAAGAGCTCCTGCAGGTCTGTCGCCCGTTCAATGATGGTATGGTAGGCCTCCGACTCGTAGTCGGTACGCTCTGCCATCGCACGGTGCAGCTTCTCCAGCTCCGCCTCCATCTTTTGCAGGTGTTCGAAAGCCATAGAGGCCTCCTCCTTCACTGTGCGGCTGTCGCTCAGCTTCATCTGCTGCGGCAGGTAGCCCACCGACATCTCCCTGGGATAGGAGATGTTACCCTGTGTAGGTTGTTGCAGGCCGGCCATGATCTTCAGGAGGGTCGATTTGCCCGCCCCGTTCTTGCCCACCAGTGCTACCCGTTCATTTTTATTCAGTACGAACGATATCCGGTCGAGCAGGGTGAACCCCCCGAACTCGACGGTGATATTTTCGATTGAAACCATTTCTTTTTATTTTGTGCATGCAAAGGAAATGCTTTTTGGGGGACTATGAAAATTTATTGTTGTAGGATAATTGGGAAATTTTAATTAACTTTGTCCCCGGTAACATTTTGTGTTGGTCTGACTCATACAGTTTTCCCCCCACCATTTGTTAAATAAAGCCGTTTTAAGCAAGTGAAGGCAAGCTATTGATGCTGCCTATGCGGGAAAACGGAAATCAACAACCGCTGTTCCTTTATGGTGCAGCATAAATTTATTAGATGACATTTAAGGAATTGACATTGGTCGAGCCCATTATCAGGGCACTCGACGAAAAAGGATATACAACACCCACCCCCATACAGGAACAAGCCATCCTGCCAGCCCTGCAGAACCGCGATATACTAGGACTGGCACAAACAGGCACCGGCAAGACTGCCGCCTTCGCACTGCCCATCATTCAACAACTTTATCACAATAAAAGCCATGGCAAAAAAAGAGAGATCAAAGCATTGATCCTCACGCCCACCCGTGAGCTGGCCATCCAGATCGACGACAGCCTGCGGGAGTACACCCCCTATACTGGTATCCGTCACTGCGTGATTTATGGAGGAGTGAAACAACATGCCCAGGTCAGTGCACTGAAGCAGGGCGTCGACATCCTCGTCGCCACGCCGGGGCGTCTGCTCGACCTCATCAACCAGCGCTACATCAGCCTGCAGGCCATCCGCCATTTTGTACTGGACGAAGCCGACAGGATGCTTGACATGGGATTCATACACGACATCAAGCGATTGCTGCCGCTGTTGCCGCGAGAGAAGCAAACACTCTTTTTCTCGGCCACCATGCCCACCTCCATTGCCTCCCTCTCGCGCACCATCCTGCGCAATCCGGTACGGGTTGAGGTCAACCCTGTTTCTTCGGTGGTCGACACCATCGAACAATATATTTATTATGTGGAGAAGCCGGAGAAGAAAGATTTGCTGATCGACCTGCTAAAGAAGGAGAAGCGCAAGTCGGTGCTTGTTTTCTCCCGCACGAAGCATGGCGCCGACAAAATTGCACGGGTACTCACCAAGGCCGGTATCGGCAGTGAGGCCATCCATGGCAACAAGTCGCAGAATGCCCGTCAGCGCGCACTCACCAACTTCAAATCGCACGAAACAAGGGTGCTCATTGCTACCGATATAGCTGCACGCGGCATCGACATCGATCAGCTCGATATGGTGATCAATTACGACCTGCCCGATGTGGCAGAGACCTATGTGCACCGCATCGGCCGCACCGGCAGGGCCGGCAACAGCGGCATGGCACTCACTTTCTGCGCCACCGATGAACAGCCCATGCTGAAGGATATTCAGAAGCTGACCGGCAGGGCGCTGAAAACAGCGGTAGGGTTTTAGCAATTCTTGCTCAACTCTCGGGGTTCAACGGTTCACCTTTGTAGGAGCCTGTTCTGGACTTTCGTGGGTATGGGTCAGTCAGCTTTCCGCTAAATGTAGTTGATTATCACCATTTTTTTGCGTAACTTTATCCCCTTGAACAATTCACGGGCAGCGCAGAAGATTACGTCGTTTTAGATCAAATTATAAACACGATACAAATTATAAACAAGAGATAGATATAAATGGCAAGAGCAAATTCATTTCACAAAAAAGAGATCGAAAAGAACAAACAACAGAAGAAGAAAGAGAAACAGCAGCGCAAGGAAGAACGGAAGCTGCAAGGCACCAGCTCCTTTGAAGATATGATTGCCTACGTCGATGCCAATGGCATGATCGTGGACGAGCCGCCCATCCCAGTCAAGCACGATGAGATAGCGATTGAAGACATCGAAATCTCAATACCCCGCAAGGAGGTGACCGAAGAGGTGGGTGATCCCACTGGGCGAGTCGACTTTTACGATGAGAGTCGCGGCTTTGGCTTCATCAAGGAGCAGCACAGTGTAAACAAATACTTTTTTCACAAGAGCAATGCCGAGTCGGGCATACAGGAAGACCACCAGGTCACCTTCCGGCTCGAACGCGGTCCCAAGGGAATGAATGCCGTGGATGTGAAGATCATCCGCTCATAAAACAAAAGACTCCGGAATTTCCGGAGTCTTTTGTTTTATATACTACACAGTACATACTCGTTTATTTTATTCCGCCTTTCACAATTGCGGCCACCTCGTTGAGGGTGACGCTCTGTTGTTCCCCTGTCTCCATATTTTTCAGCGTCATGGTGCCCTCCTTCATCTCGTTCTCGCCCACCAACGCCACAAAGGGAATGTGGTTGCTGTCGGCATAGGAAAGTTGCTTCTTCATCTTCGCCACCTCGGGATAGAGCTCGCAGCTGATGCCTGCACGCCGCAATTGTATGATCACCGGAAGCAGGTAGTCCGCCTCCTTTTCCCCAAAATTCACAAAGAGCAGGTCGCTCTCCCGGGCAAAGTCTGCTGGGAAGCGGTTCAGCTGATTCAGTACGTCGTAGATGCGGTCGGCCCCAAATGAGATGCCCACACCCGACACACCCGGCAGCCCGAAGATGCCGGTCAGGTTGTCATACCGTCCGCCGCCGGTGATGCTGCCAATCTCCACCTCCAAGGCTTTTACTTCGATGATGGCGCCCGTGTAGTAGTTGAGTCCGCGGGCCAGTGTCAGGTCGAGCATTACCTCATTGTTCAGTGCCAGCATGCCTGCTTTTTCAAAGATGAACGCCATCTCGGCCACCCCTTTCAGTCCCGTTTCCGAGTCCGCCAGAACCTCCCGTAGTCGGGTCAGTTTCTCTTCGGTGGTCCCGCTCAGAAGCAGGATAGGCTGCAGCCTGTCGAGGGCTGCACGGCTGATTCCTTTGGCTTCCAACTCCTCGTTCACCTTCTCCAGACCAATTTTGTCCAGTTTGTCGATGGCCACGGTGATGTCGGTGATCTTGTCTGCCTCGCCAATGATCTCGGCGATGCCCGAGAGGATCTTGCGGTTGTTCAGCTTCACCTGCACGCTGATGCCCAGGCGGGTGAACACCTCATCCATGATCTGTATCAGTTCCACCTCATTCAGCAGTGAGTCGGATCCCACGATGTCGGCATCACATTGAAAAAACTCGCGGTAGCGTCCCTTCTGTGGTCGGTCGGCGCGCCACACTGGCTGAATCTGGAAACGCTTAAAGGGGAAGGAGATCTCGTTGCGGTGCATCACCACGTAGCGTGCGAAGGGCACGGTCAGGTCGTAGCGCAGCCCCTTCTCCGAGATCTTGTTGGCCGTTTTCACCGGGTTGCTCTCGGCGAGGTCGTCCCCGCTCATGGCAGAGAGGAAATCGCCCGAGTTGAGGATCTTGAACAGCAGCTTGTCGCCCTCTTCGCCATATTTGCCCATCAGTGTCGACAGGTTCTCCATTGCCGGCGTCTCAATCTGCCGGAAGCCATAGAGGCGGTACACCTCCCTGATGGTGTCAAATATATAGTTGCGGCGGGCCATCTCCTCGGGTGAGAAGTCGCGCGTACCTTTGGGTATCGAGGGTTTCTGCATCGTTCTTTTTTTTAGAATTGGGATGCAAAGTTAATAAAAAATTGGGGACTACAACAAGTTGCTTGCCAGTTCCGAGAGTTCGCTACGTTCTCCCTTCACCAGGTTTACATGGCCGAAGATATGTTGTCCCCGCATCTTGTCGATCATGTAAGCCAGTCCGTTCGACTGCATGTCGAGGTAAGGCTGGTCAATCTGTTGCAGATCGCCCGTGAGCACCATTTTGGTGCCTTCGCCGGCACGGGTTATGATGGTCTTCACCTCGTGGGGAGTGAGGTTCTGTGCTTCGTCTATGATGCAGAAGGTGCCGGTGAGGCTTCGTCCCCGAATGAAGGCCAGTGCTTCAATCTCCAGCTGCCCCGTTTTTTGCATCTCCTCAATTGCCCGCAGGTCGGAGCTGTTCTGCCCCAGTTGTTGCTTGATTACGTTCAGGTTGTCGAACAGCGGCTGCATATAGGGTGCCACCTTCTGCTTCTCGTCCCCCGGCAGGTATCCCAGGTCTTTGTTGGAGAGGGAGACGATGGGCCTTGCCAGCAGAATTTGGCTGTAGATCTTGTTCTGCTTGAGCGCCGAGGCCAGTGCCAGCAGGGTCTTTCCCGTGCCTGCCTTGCCGGTGAGTCCCACCAGTTTCACTTCGGGGTCGTTCAGTACTTCAAAGGCGAAGGCCTGCTCGGCGTTGCGTGGTTGTATGCCGAAGTTGTTCTCCTTCTCCACCTTCTTCACCTTTTGTGTGAAAGGATTGCAGCGTGCCAGTACGCTGTTGCGCTCGCTCTTCATGATGAAGCACTGGTTTGGCTCGGGTTGTGTCTCGAAGGTGATTTCCTCCACATCCACGCCTGCCGGCTGAGCATATATCTTGTCGATGATCTCCGGGCTAACCCCCTCAATCACCACCTCGCCCTGGTTGAATATGTCGATGTTGGTTACCTTGTCGTTGATGTAGTCCTCCGCCATTATGCCCAGTGAACGGGCCTTCATGCGAAGGTTGATGTCTTTCGATACGAGGATGGTCTTCATCTGCGGATACTTCTCCACCAGGTCGGCCACCACAGTGAGGATGCGGTTATCGGGTATCTTTTCCGGAAAGGCATCGTTGATGCGTTTGTTGTCTCGTGACCCGTTCACAATGTACAGTTTCCCCTTGCCCACGCCCAGGTCGGCCCCGTGGGTGAAGAGATCGTCGTCGGTGATCAGGTCCAGTTCCCGCACGAAGGCGCGAGCGTTGAAGTTGATCTGGTCGCTTCCTTTTTTGAACTTGTCCAACTCCTCGAGCACCACGAAGGGGATGTAGATGTCGTTCTCCTCGAAGTTGTCCAGGCAGTTGTAGTCGTGCAGGATCACATTGGTGTCGAGGATGAAGTTTTTTTTGGCTCCCGCAGCCGTACTTTTGCGGCGTTTGGTGGTGCCGGTCGTCTTGCTCTTCGTAGCGGAAGTGATTGTCGCGGTTTTCTCATCGTGTTTGTCAGAAGTACTTGTCATATTGTAAAAATTTAAGTCGGTATATTTTCAGTATTCAGCCCTTTGCTCATTAGCCCATTAGCATATTATCCCATTTGCAGATTAGTCCATTGGCTTATTTGCACATTAGTATATTGGCTTATTGGCACATTAGTATATTGGCATATCGGCACATTAGTATATTGGCATATCGGCACATTTCTGTATCTTTGCACCTTGTTCTTACAAATATAAAGAAAATTTTATGAAGAGAATTCTGATAACCCTTTTTTCTGTGATGATAATAACAACTACCCAGGCGGAGGAGAACCCCTTCTTCCTCCCATTTGAAGGTCCCCATGGTACGGCGCCCTTCCAAGAGATCAAGATAACCCATTACGAACCAGCCTTCGAGAAAGCGATGGTGGAGCACCGTGCCGAGATCGACCAGATCACGGCCAACACGGCGGCACCCACCTTTGCCAACACCATCGAGGCAATGGAATATGCCGGAGAAATGCTCAATCGCGTGAGCAATGTCTTCTTCAACCTGCTCAGCGCCGAAAGCAACGACGAGATGATGGAGATCTCCCAGCG
>CAZRRC010000070.1:0-12488 GCA_964602395.1 uncultured Proteiniphilum sp.
TTTTTTATATACCTTCCATTTCTTTTCCTCTTTTTTTATTCTTGCTGTCAGTATACTTAGCCGCTTATCCTCTTTTTATTTTTACAAATTATAATGGGTTCTATTGTGGCTAATGGCAGGTTTATTGTTATTTTTGCGTTGAAATGCAAAAATAATGGACTTTCGTACAGTCATACAGATACCCCGATCGGATATACCGATTACCCACTCCTCCAGAATCCTGCTTTTGGGCTCCTGCTTCACCGAGCACATAGGTCGCCAGCTTCTGCAGTATAAATTTAACGTGGAGGCCAACCCCTTTGGTATCCTATACAATCCCTTTTCCATTTCCCGCTCTTTGAGCAGGTTGTTGTCGGCTGTTCCTTTTGTCGATTCTGAGCTACTGTATCACAATGGGATGTATCACAGTCTCATGCATCATGGGGAATTTTCTGATATTCACAAAAGCAAATGTCTTCAAAAAATAAACGAACGTTTTGTGCATGCCACAACCGCGATTCGCCATACCACACACATGCTCATTACCTTTGGTACAGCCGGTGTATACCGGTGGAACGAAACCGGAGAGGTTGCCGGTAACTGTCACCAGATTCCTGGTGACAGGTTTACCCATGCTCGTTTATCGGTGGATGAAATTGTGGAGGAATGGAGTGGGGTAATCCAATCCATCTGCCAGGTAAACCACCAGGTCGTGTTTCTGTTTACTGTGAGCCCTATACGTCACTGGAAGGATGGAGCACGCGAGAACCAGCTTAGCAAATCGATCCTTCATTTGTCTATTGATGCTTTACAGCGTCTTTTCCCTGAAAAAGTGCGTTATTTCCCGGCTTACGAACTAATGATGGATGAGTTGCGCGATTACCGTTTTTATGCCAGTGATATGATGCATCCCTCATCCACGGCCGTGACATACATTTGGGAGCGCTTCACGGAAACTTTCTTTCCGGAAGAAACAATCCGGATAATGAAGGAGTGGGCAGCAATCAGCAGCGGACTGGAACACCGTCCCCTGCATCCCGGCACGGAAGCGCACAGCGAATTCCTCACACAGTTGTCGCAGAAACTGGAACGCTTCATGGCAAATTATCCCGGCATTTCATGCAAAGTAGAAAGAGAACTTCTCAAAAAAAAATCATAGAGAATCATGACATATTCCATTCAGCAGATAGCATCCATCCTGGGAATCAGGTCTGAACAAACATATCCTGCCCAAATCAGCACCTTGCTCATCGATAGCAGGAAACTGATTCACCCCGAGGGAACGCTTTTTTTTGCACTCGAAACAAAAAATAACGATGCCCATTCCTTTGTGAGCGATCTCTATAAAAAGGGAGTGCGCAATTTTGTGGTTACCCGCATCCTGCCCGAGTGGGCACAATACAGCCAGGTCAACTTTCTGAAAGTGAAAAACAGTCTTTCGGCCCTGCAGAAGATTGCGACTGCTCACCGCAATAGATTTGACATTCCTGTAATCGGCATCACGGGCAGCAATGGCAAAACCATCGTTAAAGAGTGGCTTTACCAGCTCCTCGAAAAAGATTTTAATATCGTACGTTCTCCCCGCAGCTACAACTCACAGATAGGTGTCCCCTTGTCGGTATGGCAATTGGAGGAACAAACTGAATTGGGTATATTCGAAGCCGGCATCTCGATGCCCGATGAGATGGAATACCTGGAGCCGATCATTAGACCTACCATTGGTTTGCTGACCAAAATTGGAGAAGCGCATCAAGAAAATTTCAGCTCACTGCAGCAGAAGTGCATGGAGAAACTGGAGCTTTTTGTCAATTGTAACGTCTTCATTTACGACGAAGATAACGATCTGGTATCCCGTGCTGTAGATGGAATGGTGCTTTCTCAAAAAGCTTTCACCTGGTCACGAAAAAACAGAGATGCTCATCTCTTTATCTCCCATATAGAGAAAAATAAGGAAGCAACTACCATTTCCTATTCGTTTCTCGATCTTGATTACTCCTTCGTCATCCCCTTTACTGATGAAGCTTCCATTGAAAATGCCATCAATTGTCTGGCGGTGGCACTCTACCTGCATGTACCACCAGTGGAAATTTCTGAGCGGATGAAACAACTCGAGCCTGTGGCCATGCGTCTGGATGTGCGCACGGGAAAGAACGATTGCCTGATCATCAACGATACCTATAATTCCGACATCAACTCCATTAAGATAGCACTCGACTTCCAGCAGCAACGCCGGATGGACCGGCCACTGAAGAAAACAATCATCCTCTCTGATATTCTGCAGACGGGATTATCTCCGCGTGTGCTCTACAGGAGAGTGGCCGATATGGTTGAACAGAGCGGCATCGAAAAAATGATTGGCATTGGACAGGATATTTCAGCCAATGCCAGTGCATTCCACATCGCTGAACGTACCTTCTTCCAGTCTACCGATGAGTTCATCCGTTCAAACCATTGGAAGGAGATGCGACAGGAACTGATTCTGGTAAAAGGTGCTCGAAAGTATCATTTCGAACAGATCACTGCCTTGCTGGAGGAAAGGATACACGAAACGGTGCTCGAAGTAGATCTGGATGCTGTCGTACACAATTTTAATTTCTACAAATCGAGGATCAGTCCCCAGATGAAAATGGTCTGCATGGTAAAGGCCAACGGTTATGGTGCCGGTGCCACAGAAATTGCCAAAACACTCCAGTATCACCGATGTGACTACCTCGCCGTAGCGGTGGCCGAAGAGGGCATTCAGCTCCGGAAAGAAGGCATTTCCCTTCCGATCATCGTGCTCAATCCTGAGGTGAACGGCTTTGAAGAACTTTTTTCGAACGATCTGGAGCCAGAGGTTTATAATTTCCGTATCCTCGGCGCTTTTATCAGGGAGGCAGAGCGGCGAGGAATTACCCATTATCCCGTGCACATTAAAATTGATTCGGGTATGCACCGCCTTGGTTTTCTTCCAGAACAGATCGAGGAGCTGACACACATATTGAAAGAACAAAAGGGACTAAAGGTGCAATCGGTTTTCTCTCATCTCTCGGCCAGTGAAAGCTGGTTATTCGATGAATTTACCCATCAGCAGATGGACACTTTTAAGCGTGCAGCCGAAGAAATAGAAGCCGTTCTTCAACACAAGGTTTACAAACATATTCTCAATTCGGCCGGAATGGAACGCTTCCCTGAGATGCAATGGGATATGTCCCGACTGGGTATCGGTCTCTATGGTGTGAGCGCCAGTGGACTGCAGGGCCTAAAGAATGTTTGTACACTTAAGACCACGATTTTGCAAATAAAAGAGATTTCCTCTAACGAAACCGTGGGTTATGGGCGGAAAGAGAGGCTAAACCGTGACACCCGCATTGCCACCATTCGTTTCGGATATGCCGACGGTCTCGACAGGCAGTTTGGGAACAGAAAAGGGAAGGTGATGATCAATGGGCATTATGCTCCCATTGTGGGAAATGTGTGCATGGATCTTTGCATGGTGGATGTGACCGACATCCCGGCAAAAGAAGGAGATGTAGTGATTTTGTTTGGAGAAGAACTGCCGGTTACTGAGCTGGCGGATGCCATTGGAACAATTCCCTATGAAATTCTTACTTCAGTCTCGCCTCGAGTAAAACGAGTTTATATCAAAGAATGAAAATAAAAAAACCCGATTCTTCAGAATCGGGTTTTTTTATTTTCAAGGTTTGTGCTGTCTTAATCAACGAAGAAGATAGCAACACGGTTCCAGTCGTTTTCAGCATAAGGCTGTTCGGTATCACCCTTCCAGTCAATAGTGATGCGATCACTGCTGATTCCATATTCGTTGGTCAACGCGTCGGCAACCGCTCTTGCACGTCTTTCAGAGAGTGCGAAGTTGTACTCGGGAGTACCGGTCTGTTTGTCGGCGTAAGCTACGATGTTTACTTTTGCGTTTTCGTTGGCCTTCATGTATTCGGCCGTATTATAAACGCTTACTTGCTGACCCTTGTCGATCTTCGATGAATTGATACGGAAGAAAACTACGTTGGGCACGTATACGCTTTCAGTTACTACGGTAGGCTGTACTTCTGGACATTCCGGGCATGATTCGGGCCTTAGTCTCAACTCTTCGTTTTCTGCACGCAGTCTGTTGATCTGACTGTTCAGGTCGTTGATCAGGTTGTAGTCCATCAGTTCTGCAGGAGTGAATGATTGTTTTCCGCCTAAGCCGAATTTGATACCTGCCGTACCGGTGAGCATGCTGTCATATTCCAGTCCACTTCCGTCAAAAGTTTCCTGCATTACTCTCCATCCCAATTCAAGGAACAGAGCCACGTTGCTTGAAAGCTGGAAGTTGTTGATCAAACCTACGTTATAGGTAAGAGTCTGGTTCTGGCTTTTGAACAGGGAGTTGTCAGGATTAGGCTTTTTCCAGTCTTCATCCAGACCGTACATGTAACCGATACCCAAATAAGGAATCAGGCTATATACTCTTTCTGGATTGTAAGAACCCCATGCGTTGATGATGTTGTACATCAAATCAACATGTCCGCCAAGCCAGTTTTGTTCGGGATCAATACCTGTTGCAACATGCTTGATGTGTCCACCGTCGATCACTAGACGGGCACCCCAGTTGGGCGAGTTCCAGCGTCCTATTTCAATTTGTCCCATCCAGCCGAGACGGTCTCCGAGACTTGCATCTGCGTCAGCTTCACCCTTAGTCGTGTAGAAGTTTGTTCCGCCTCCGAGACCTATATACCAATTGTCACTTGCCTTGTTTTTCAGATACACCGTACCATGAGAAACGTTCTGTACTTCCTGTGCACTTATGCTAAACGCAACAAGGACAGAAAATAAAAGTAAACCAAATTTTTTCATAAATTTAAATTCTAATTAAACATCCTTTAATTACAATAACTCGATATTTTTTTTGTTGTGTAATGCCTGTACAACGACGTTTCAATTGTATGTATAACACATCCGTTTAAAAAATGTTCGAAAAATTACGATAAAACAGGACCAAGCTAAAAAAAGTTTATGCGTTTATGCTTAACGAGTAACCGTTTATTACAAATATAAAACTTAAATTTCACATAAACACATTTTTTAATATAAAACTAACCCTATATCATTCAGTTAGGGTCTTTTTTCTCTTCCTCCCGGTAAAAGAATCACTTTCTAAAAAAATCAGCCTAGGTAGCTCTTCAAAAGCTTGCTGCGGGAGTCCTGCCTGAGTCTGCGGATGGCTTTTTCTTTAATCTGACGCACGCGCTCTCGTGTCAGCTGGAACTTGTCGCCGATCTCTTCGAGTGTCATCTCCTGACATCCGATACCGAAAAACATTTTGATGATGTCACTCTCTCTCTCTGTGAGCGTAGAAAGAGCCCTGTCAATTTCTTTTTGTAGGGATTCATTGATCAGTGTTCGGTCGGCAATCGGCGCATCGTCGTTTACCAGTACGTCGAGCAAGCTGTTGTCCTCCCCTTCCACAAAAGGGGCATCCATGGAGATGTGTCGGCCCGAAACTTTCAGTGAATCCGTTACTTTGTCCACTGAAATATCCAATTCGTTCGCTAGTTCCTCGGCCGATGGTCTGCGCTCATTCTCCTGCTCAAATTTCTGAAAAGCTTTGCTGATCTTATTGAGCGATCCAACCTGATTCAATGGCAACCGCACAATGCGCGACTGCTCTGCGAGCGCCTGTAGAATGGATTGACGAATCCACCACACTGCGTAGCTGATAAATTTAAAACCCCTTGTTTCATCGAATTTCTCGGCAGCTTTTATCAGTCCCAGGTTGCCTTCGTTGATCAGGTCGGGCAGGCTCAATCCTTGGTTTTGATACTGTTTTGCCACCGACACGACAAATCGGAGGTTGGCTCTGGTGAGTTTTTCCAATGCCTGACGATCACCTTTCTTGATGGCTTGTGCTAACTCCACTTCTTCTTCCACAGTGATCAGGTCTTCGCGACCTATCTCCTGGAGGTACTTGTCCAAGGAAGCACTTTCCCTGTTGGTGATCGATTTCGTAATTTTAAGTTGTCTCATTTACTCTATATAATTCTGCTGAATAATGCTCGTTTCATTTTATCAGGGCTGCAAAAGTACAAAAAAAAACGTTATGCAGACGAAATATTGACTTTCTGTCAAAGATATAGCAAAGAAATTAGGCATAATGCCAGATTCCTTTGCTATAAAAACACCTTGATGGTCTTTTTTGTTACTGAAAAAGGACTAATTAACCTTCCTTAACTAAGTGTTGTCATTCAGTGGTAAGGTCAATAGCAATGTACTGTGTTCTGCCGTTCGGGTAGAAGCCTGCTACCAATAGCACTTTATCCTGACGACTGTTGGTGGAAGCCACTATTTTGGCTATGTCCGCCTCGCTATTTACGGGCGTATTGTTGATCCGCATGATGATGAATCCCTTGTTGATGCTATTTTTTCTGAAGAGACCTTTGTTGTCCACGCTTTCCACTTCAACACCGCTTGAAATGCCCAGTTTGCTTTTCATGTCGTCATTCACGGGTCGGAAGGTTGCACCCAGTTTACTCATCGCATCTGTACTGCGTGTGATGTCGGTGTTCCCTTCGTCGTTCTTCAGTTCCACGTTGAAGGTACGGCTCTTGCCATCGCGATCGACCGTTACACTGATCTTGTCACCGGGTCGGTATCTGTTGAGCTGACTTTGCAGTTCGGCAAAATTGCGGATGGGCACATTGTTGATGGCAGTAAGAATGTCACCTTTCTGCACACCTGCTGCTTTGGCAGCGCTGCGATCGGCAAAATCCTCCACTACTACCCCCTTTATTTGTGAAAGTTCAAGGGCTCTTTCGGGATTTTCAAGACGGATATTCTCGATGTTGGGTACTTGAATACCCAGCACGGCGCGTTGTACTGTCCCGAATTCCTTCAAATCGGCAGCAACTTTACCGGCAATGGAGATGGGAACCGCAAAAGCGTACCCAGCAAAATTACCTGTTTGTGAATAGATGGCCGTATTAATGCCCACAAGTTCTCCACGGGTATTAACCAGCGCTCCACCGCTATTTCCAGGATTTACAGCTGCATCAATTTGAATGAAGGACTGGATGCCAAGGCCACCACCCATCACGTTACCCCTGTTCTTGGCGCTCACAATGCCGGCAGTGACAGTTGAGGTCAGATTAAAAGGGTTGCCTACGGCCAGAACCCACTCTCCTACCTGCAAAGCATCGGAGTTGCCAAACGTGAGGTAGGGGAAGTCGTCACCATCGATTTTTAGCAGTGCAATGTCGCTCATCTTGTCGGAGCCTACCACTTTGGCAGTAAATACACGGTTATCGTTCAGAGAGACCGATACTTCCGTCGCATTTTCCACCACATGGTTGTTGGTGATGATATACCCATCTTTCGATATAATTACCCCTGATCCAAATCCCACCTGCTCCCGGGGTTGCGGGGTACGGTCTCCAAATCCGAAGAAGAAATCAAACGGATTCACATACTGTTGCTGACTGATGGTTTTGGTTTTTACGTGTACCACACCATCGACCGATTTTGATGCCGCCTCTGTGAAGTCGGGATATCCGTCGGTGGTGGTGAGGTTGGTCAGCACCACATTCTTATCCTGATCAAATGAGTTGGCATAAGTTCTCGTCTCCTGTGCTATCGCCGGAGAACTCGTTCCTCTTATTATTTTCCCGTTTTTACTGATGACATCGTAGCCCAATATGGTAACAACAGAACTCAATACCGCTACCAGCACGATGAAGAGAATGTTTTTAAGTTTACTTGTATTCATACTTTTCGTTTTAGTTTATCTGACTAAATATGACAAATATATGGCAAAAAATGTGCATCTCTTGAGGGGATTTGGTCGCTTTTTGACACTTTTAACGGAACAGGAGGTCGATTAACCCCATTTAACCCCATCACCTCTGTTTCACCAGCTTGAATCAGACAAAATGTCTGTTAGGATTCTTTTTTCACCTCCGCAGGTTGTTTCTTTTATTCGCATAACGACGGAAACGGAGGTTATTGAAAGGCTGGAAAAGGTCGAATGGTATCAGTTGGAGGTGGTAAATGATCCCACCGAACAGTCTGCTGTTTCTATTGATCACCCTGAACTGAATCACGTAGCGAACCAAGAACAACAGCAGCGTCACTGCAAGGAGTGGATACACGGGTGTGGCGATGCCCCGTATCGCGCAACCTGTCAGGGCGGCATAGAAGAAATACTTTGAAAATGATTCCCAACCAAAGAGATGTGCGGAAAAACCTTTATAAAATTGTTTGGTATAAAGGTGTTTCGATTTCAATGACCTCCATATAAAGAAATTGGTCACCCCCGATGTTTCTGTCAGGCTGTCGGGAGAAAGCACAACACCGGTATTCGTTCCGGGAGCAATCCGGTTCACGTACAAATCATCTTCTCCTCCGTCGATATGCAAGATTGAGGAGAAGCCTTTGTTGGTAAAAAAAAGTTCCTTTTTGTAGGCCATGTTGCGTCCGATTCCCATGAAGGGTTTGTGCCAGATAGCCATCGATAAAAATTTCAGATGGTGTATCAGGTTATCGTAAAGGATGAACTTACGTGAAGGTACTTTTTTGGAAATATTTATTTTATTGAATCCCAGTATAATATCGCGTCCGTTGGCGAATTCTCTTCCATATGTTTTGATCCATTGGGAAGTGCAAGGCTTGCAAAAAGATTCGGTAAAGAGCAGCAGATCATATTTGGCAGCTTTTATTCCCAATGTGAGCGCCAGCTTCTTTTCGTTGATGCTGTCAGCCTCGGCAGGCACAAATGTATGATATAGGTGCGGATATTTTATTCCGGCAGCTTTCAGTACCATGTCCGTTTCGTCGGTTGAACCGCAGTTCACTACGATCACTTCAAAAAGGGGATAATCCTGTTCAAGGATAAAGGGGAGATTCTTTTCAAGCTCTTCCGAGTTGTTTTTGGATGTGATAATCACGGAGATACCCGGGAGCTCTTCTGTGGAAACAGAAGTCTCTTTTCTTTTTCTCTCGTATATAGCGGGCTTTCTGTAGAAAAAAAGATAAAAGAAAAGCTGAATGAGGAAGAAAAAAAGAAGGGTACCTCCCAGAATCCAGTCGATGAGTGAGAGTGAGTCAACGTAAGATATCAGCGTATTCATCGTGAGCAATACAATTTAAATAAAATCGGAGAAGTAGGAAGCAGGTTTCTCACGGCAATTATATTGCGAGACCATGGTTTCCCCATAGGCTCCCGCGGAGCGGATGGCGATGAGATCACCCCGGGAGGATTTATTTAGCATCCGCTCACGCCCGAAAACATCGCTTGACTCGCAAATGGGGCCCACCACGTCGTAGGGAATGTAGTCCATATCGGAGCTGATGTTTTCGATATGATGAAAAGCCTGATACAGGGCGGGACGGATCAATTCCGTCATGCCTGCATCCACAATCAGAAAAGTTTTTTCCAAACCTTCTTTCACGTAGATCACTCGGGTGATTAACGAGCCACAGGGAGCAACCATGGAACGACCCAGTTCAAAATGGAGTGTCTGGTTCTCCTGCAGCCTGAGATACTTCTCAAAAAGGCGGAAGTAGGATTCAAAATCGGCTATGGGGCAATGATTGGGGTGCTGGTAATTGATGCCCAGACCGCCCCCTACATTGATCATCGGCAGGGTGATGCCCTGTTCGTTGAACCACTGCTGCAGCGTGTCAGCCTTCACGCAGAGATCTTCGAAAGAGGATAGATCGGTGATCTGGGAGCCAATGTGAAAGTGCATGCCAATCAGCTCAATCTGTGGTGAAGCCTTGAACATTTGCAATATCTCAGGTAAATCCTGTTCATTGATACCAAACTTGTTCTCATTCAATCCGGTGGTGATGTACTTATGGGTATGGGCATCCACATTGGGATTGATACGCAGCGCTACCCGGGCTTTCTTTTTGCGGTCCGCGGCTAGTGAGCTGAGCACAGCAAGCTCGGGTATCGACTCCACATTAAAGCAGAAAATATCGTGATCGAGGCCAATTCCTATTTCTCTATCGGTTTTTCCTACGCCGGCAAACGCAATCTGATCGGGCTTAAAGCCGCATTCCAGGGCCAGCAATATTTCATTGCCACTTACACAGTCTGCACCAAATCCGTAGGAGGCGATCTCCTTCAGAATAACAGGGTTGGCGTTTGCTTTGATGGCGTAATGCACATGAAATGGTTTGTGGCGGCATTCGTTTCTGATGACGTCGAGGGTTTGCCGCAACAGGTCCATATCGTACCAGTAAAAGGGGGTTTCGATATGTTTGAACCTCTCAGTCGGGAAGATACCTTTTATCATGGGGTGTAATAGTTTTTGCAATAACCGGAAGATGATCCACCTGGAAAGCCACATGGATATCGGGACAAAATTACGATTTTTTTGGAGAATATTTCATCTGTTCAGGTAAGAAAGTGCATCGGCTATCTTTTGATCCTCCGAAAGTGAGGCATCGATCCAATGAATGGGAATGCCACGACGCTCCATTCCGCGGAACCAGGTCATTTGCCTTTTTGCAAACTGATGGATGGCGATCTCGAGCTGCCTGTACATCTCCTCATAACTGAGTGTGCCCAGTAGATGCAACGTCACATATTTATATTCCAGCCCGTAATAGATCAGATCGTCGGCAGCGACACCTGCCTCGAGGAGTCCTTTTACTTCATCGATCATACCCTCCTGTAAACGTGTTTTCAAACGTGCTGTGATTTTCGCACGCCGCAAATCACGGTCGATCATGAGTCCCAATACACAGCTTTCAAGTGGAGGGAAACGAGTCTCCGAGATTGACTGATCTGCCTGATAGCTGGCAATTTCTATGGCTCGCACCGCTCTTTGTGCCGTGTCGGTATCGGTGGTGTTGTGTAGACTCCGGAAGCTTTGCAGGATTTGTGTCAGTTCCTGTAATGATTTACCTTCGAGCGATTTTCGCAATGCAGCGTTGATCGGTACATCGGGCAAATGATAACCTTTCAGTACCGACTCGATATAAAGTCCCGTGCCGCCACACAAGATGGGTCTCCTGTTGCGGGAAAGGATATCCTGTAGCACCGCGTGAAAATCATGCTGGTAATCGAAAAGCGTATATTTGTCGCCCGCTGCACGGATATCGATCAAATGATAGGGGATGACTGTTTCCCCGACCTGATATTCGGAGATATCTTTTCCCGTGCCGATGTCCATGCCACGGTATATCTGTCGTGAATCGGCTCCGATTATTTCGCCGCCCAGTACGTGGGCAAGCCGGACAGCAAAAGAGGTTTTGCCGGATGCTGTGGGGCCTACTATGGTGATTAACTTACTCTGCATGTCTTTTACCAGCTGCCGCCTGCACCTCCGCCACCAAAGCTTCCACCGCCTCCGCCGCCGAATCCTCCTCCGCCAAAGCCGCCAAAGCCGCCAAAGCCACCTCCGCCGAAGCCACCGCCTCTGCGGCCGCTACCCATTATGGGTGGAAAAAACAAGGGAGGAATAGTGTTTCTGCGGTGTCCGTCGCTGTCGATATGCTGGTCACCGCCTCCCCTGAATAGGATGAAAAACAACACAAATACGATGATCAAGATGATGATTGCAATAACCGGAGTACCTCCTTCTTCCTTCTCCTCTGCCGCGAACTCTCCCGACAGACGGGCAATCATGGTATCCACAGCGGCATTCACACCGCCAAAATAATCTTCGTCCATGAAATAAGGAATCATCTCATTGCGGACAATGCGACCGGCAAACGCATCGTTGATGCGTGCCTCAAGGCCATAACCGGTGGCAATAAAAGCCTGACCCCGACTGTTTCCCACTTTGGGTTTGATAAGAATAACAGCGCCGTTGTTTTTACTTTTCTGCCCAATGCCCCATGCTTCACCCAGCCGGAAAGCATAGTCCGATACTGGGTAACCCCCCAGATCGTTTACAGTGACCACGTAGATTTGTGTAGAGGTAGAGTCATTGTATGCCAGCAGCTTTTGCTCGAGCGAAGCAGTCTCAGCAGCAGAAAAAAGGCCTGCAAAATCGTTCACCAAGCGGTAGGGCACCATGGGATCCGGGATGTCCTGCGCCCTCACGCCTGCCATAAAAATCAGGGACAGAGCAATTAACAGTGTTTTACTCTTCCAGAATAACTTCATCGCCAAGTTCATTTACATCATTTTCCATAACAGGAAACTGCGTCTTGATCAGTTCACCCACTTTTCCCACACCTTTTGCGATTCCCTCGGCAATAAGTCCTTTCCTGAATAGGGAGAGCATCTCTTCCAGCGCATCTTCCCAGAAGTTGTCCCGTGCAGCATCGTGTATACCTTTGTCACCCACGATGGCTGCCTTGTGGTCGGTCGGCGATACATAAATAAGTACACCATTACGGCCTTGGGTGGCTTCCATCTTCAGCTTTATAAATTTCTTCCATGCCGCCTCCAAGGGGTCTCCTATGCAATGTCTGGCCACACACACCCTTATTTCACCGGAGGTGTGACTCTCTGCGCTTTTGATTGATGCAGATATATGATTCAGTTCCTCTTTTTGCAGCATAATATATTAAAAAAC
>CAZRRC010000071.1:0-11307 GCA_964602395.1 uncultured Proteiniphilum sp.
GGGAATTACCACGCAATCTGCCACTACTCATACTATTTAGCATCATACTTCAGTTAAACGAACAAATAACAAACTATGAAAACACATAAAATAACTATCATCATTTTAACTCTTTGTTTGCATACATATTTATTTGCGGACATTGCTCCTAATCCGATTAAGGCAAAATCAATAAGCCCGAAAGAGCAGACTTCTATCAGAATGGAATCCGAGAAAGTTATTATTGACCTTTATAATGATAGTTCTGTTGTTAAATGCTTGTTCAATATGAAAAACCTTGGGAACAAGAGAAACTTCAAATTGGATTTCACGAGATGACATTTCATTATCATATGCAAAAAAGCAAAGTGGATGAAGCATGCCGAATTCAAGTAAAAGAAAATGGTAAAGTTGTGAATTTAGACTTTTCAGATTCATTAAAATATAATGAAGGATACCGAAAAAAAGGAAAATCTTTCCAAATTAAGGAGGAACGGTATTTATGGGAAAGTGAATTTCAACAAGGAGAATCCAGGACAATTGAACCTAATATTGGTGGCACAAATAGTAAATTTGAAAATGACTTCAATAATTGAAACTCGTAGGTTATATCTAAGGCAACTAACAATCGAGGATATTACAAATCTTTCGTTAGTTTTGTCTAACAAAGAATCAATGAGATATTATCCTCACGCTTTTTCAAGAGAAGAAGTTACCCGATGGATAGAACGAAATATTGAACGATACAAGAATGATGGATTTGGACTGTACGCCGTAATACGGAAAGAAGATGACCAATTTTTGGGAGACTGCGGAATCACATTACAGAACATTGATGGAGAAATCTTACCGGAAATAGGTTTTCATATCATTCCTGCATTTTGCAATAGGGGATATGCAACAGAGGCGGCTGAAGCCTGTAAAAAATATGCCATTGAAAAGTTGGGATTTAAATCGATTTACTCTTACTCTGAGATTCAAAATAAAGCATCTCAAAAGGTGTCTTCAAAGCTGGGAATGAATAAAATAAAAACATTCAAAAACGATGGAGCAGAAAAAGTAGTCTATGAGTATAAGGTAAGTGACTTGATATAGAAGTTAAAATGGAGAACCTAGCGACCTCGCTACTGAACGCTATCTGGAGATATTGAATAATCTCAAATGAATTTTCCACGAAACGTAAACAACCAGTCATACACAATATATGATTCCTATCAGATTTGAAGAAATAAAGGAGCAGGATCTGCCGGCAGTAAAGCTTATCTACGATTGGTACATCAAAAATTCAACGGCGACCTTTCATACAGAACCCATCCGGATTGAACAAATAAAAGAGTTCATTTACATCAATCATCCACTATACCCGTCTTACCTCATTTATACAGATGATGTGATCGCAGGTTATTGTTTCCTGACCAATTACAAAAAAAGGCAGGCTTACGATAGGACAGCCGAAGTAACTCTGTACCTGAAACCGGAATACTGTCACAAAGGTATTGGTAAAATGGCCCTGAAGCATCTGGAGCATCAGGCGAAAGAGAAAGGATTAAAAAATCTGATTGCCATCGTGACCGGCGACAACGAAGAGAGCATTGCTCTTTTTGAGAAGGTTGGATATACCCGGTGTGCTCATTTTAAAAACATAGGAGAAAAATTCAACAAGGTGCTTGATGTGATTGGTTTTCAAAAAGAGATTTGAAAAAACTCATTTTGAAAACAATAAATTTCAGCACTACGTTAAACCAAAGATGAAAACGTTCGCCCAAAAATCGAGAGAATATTACAACAAGCTGGCAGAAGGATACAACGACAGCCTGGAAGCCCGGTACACAATGCGTTTCAAAAGGATGCTACTCAATGAAATTGTAATTGAACCGGGGAAGAACAGCCTGTTGGATGTTGCTTGCGGAAATGGCTCCTTGCTGAAGATGTTATCATCAAAACACTCGCTGAAAGGATATGGCATCGATATCTCAGAAAAGATGATTGACAGCGCCAGAGACCTGTATCCTGAATTTCTATTTGAGGTGAGTCCTTGTGAAGAGACCCCATTTCAGGATCAGTTCTTCGACACAATCACTGTCTGTGCGGCTTATCATCACTTTCCGGATGTCAAAGAATTTGCCCGTGAAGCCTATCGCTTATTGAAACCGGAGGGCAGGCTCTACATTGCGGAGATTTATTATCCGTGGCTGCTCCGTACGGTGCTAAACCCATTCGTTCCAATGTCCAAAGCAGGAGATGTAAAATTTTATGCCCCCGCAGAGATAGAAGCTAACTTCAAAAATGTAGGCTTCCAAACAAGTGGTTTTAACCGTGCAGGCCAGGTGCAGCTTCATGTTTTCCGGAAGTAAAATGAATTAAATTGGCATTTGAATATGGTAGAACTGCACACATTTTATTATTTCCTTGATTTGGCAGGAACATTTGCTTTTGCCATCAGTGGGGCAACAGCAGCAAGGCAACGGGGACTTGATTTGTTTGGTATCTGTGCCGTTGCATTTACGGTTGCCTGTGGTGGCGGAATTACCCGCGACCTTTGTATCGGTGCTATTCCACCGGAGGGAATATCAAACTGGTTATATCTCTCCACTGCCATGGTTGCAGCAATCATGACAATCTGGTTGTATCCGATTGTGCAAAAAATAAAAAGACCGGTCATCCTGTTCGATGCAGCCGGAATGGCTTTGTTTGCCGTTACAGGCGCACAAAAAGCACTGGCTTTCGGTCATAATGCCGAAGTAGCAATCCTCTTAGGCATTGTTACAGCAGTGGGAGGAGGAATATTGCGTGATATTCTATTAAACAGAGTTCCCGTCGTGTTAGAAAGAGAAATTTATGCATCAGCCGCCTTGTTGGGTTCTCTCATCGTAGTTTTAGGAGCTTCATTTAATTGGCTGCCTAACGATTGGATATCCATTATTGCAATAATTGTTGCTTTCTCCTTGCGAATGTTGGCATTGCGTTACCATTGGAATCTACCGATTTTTTCCAATAAATAATCATTCTCTGTACATCTTCACCCAGGTCCATTGGTCTGAGGTGAAAGACAATTCATCCCGGCCATATTCCCTTTTCTTTACTTCACCCAAAATGGGTTCAAGCCCATTTCCTTCCGCAGGAATCAATAAGATATAAGGAAATTCAGTGATATAAGTGAAATGATACAATTCCTTCTTCGGATAGCTTTTGTCGTAGATCTCAAGCGAACAACCATCGTTCTCGAAAAGAAGCGTTACTTCCATGTACAATTGGTTCATTTTCCATACACTCCTGGCATATGAATACTCCGTTGATCCCAGTAAATCATCCTCTTTTTCATTTTCTTTGCTACAGCCGCTTAAACATATTCCCCACACTATCAGAGATAAAAATAGGTAAAGCTTGGGATTTCTCTTTTTCATAAAATTTGTGTTATTGATGTTTTTTCATAAAGTGACGGCAAAGATAAAATATTAATTTGAAATAAAAATTGTAATTTTGTCTATCAAACTTGTTTTACCAATTAAGCCCTTAAAGAAATGGAAACGACACAACAGACTTCAGATCCATTTGATGAAAGCCAATCATTTCAGGTGATAAAGGGGATGATTGAGGTTTCTCAAAAGAAATTAAAAAACAATGGCATATTTTTTATCCTGTGGGGGTGGGTAATGTCTTACAGTGGTCTTACCGGTTTCATTGCGCGGGAGGTACTTTTGTCGCATCGTTTTGAGAAATTCCTTGGCATATTTGGAAAGGTATTTGGTCTGCTCGTGCTGGCCTATACCATTTATTACATGTGGAGACAGCGCAAAAAGGTTCAGACCTACATAGGCATTTCTCTTCGATATGTATGGTTGTCGATGATCGGCTGTTTTGTCTTGATCAATCTGATTCAATTCAATGTATTGCATCAAATTAATTTTGAACTCCAACATCCGCTGTTTATGGTAATGATGGCATTCTCCATCGTGGTCACAGGAGGAATACTGCAATACAAACCGGTCATCATAGGCGGTATCCTCTTTGGATTAATCGCGCTGCTATCTTCTTATTTTAAATTGTCCTATCAATTGCTCTTTGAATCTTGTGCCTGGTTCATAGCTTTTGTCATTCCCGGCCATTATTTGTATGCCACACGTAAAAAATAAACAATTTATAAAGTATGGCTAATTTAATCTTTGTCATAAGGTGGAATCTGAAGATTTATTTTTTTCGGTCCCAAGGTTCCTCCTAAATTGTAATTCTGTAAGTTTTCGATGTTATGTTTGCCTGCTCCTTTGGTCATGAGCCGTTGCAATTCATCCAGATGTTCCTGATAAACACCGCGTGGTGATGTTTTATTTTTTGCAGCGATAGAGGCAGCCATTCCCACCACTTCACCCATCATTCCTGTTGTGCGCATAACCCTCACGGTACCCAATGCCACGTGTGTAACACTGATGTTTCTTCCTGCCATAAAAAGGTTATCCACGTTTCGGGAATAAAAACAGCGGTAAGGTATGGGGTATGGATGTATGGCTTTGTGTATCGCTATCGATTTAAATTCAGCCCCGGGAAAATGGTCACTGTTTTTTGGATCGGGATAATGGAGATCAATTGTCCAGCTTGTTGGTGCAGAGGCGTCAGGATAGATCACGAAATTAGTAATGTCTTGTTCTGTCAATACTATATCGCCAATTAGCCTGCGTGATTCTCTTTTTCCCGCAATATAAGCTACCCAATCCAGATATTTGTTTTTGTACTCTTCTTTGAATGAACTTTTGTTCTTCAGATAGGACCAGTTCGAGTACACGACCAACAAACCGTAGTCCCTTATTCTTTCGAAATCGGAAATCTGGTCAAAGTTCATGCCCGTCTCCCAGGTCCATTCACCCATGGTTACTTTTTGAGCGTTTGTTTCATTAAAGTCAATTCCGTAGTCAAATTCCGGGAAATCGGAGCTTTTGTTTCCTTCTTTTGAATACCATTGAACAGATGAACCCATGGTCATTATATCCGCTTCCTCGGGAGCGGTAGGTTCATTAAATTCAGCTTTACTTTCTCTTCCCATCGCAAAATCGGCACCTGCCAAATAACCGATTGTCCCATCTCCGGTGCAGTCCGCAAAAAGAGGTGCGGAAAAGCTTAATTCTTCGGCTGTTTCAATATGTTTGGCAAATACTGTTTTAATGCTTGTCCCCTCTTTTTCAACTTTACATGCTCTGAAATTAAGGAACAAGCTAATGTTATTTTCCGCATTAACCCTCTCCAGTTTTTTCTCATCTTCGTAATAATCTCCCGGCTGGGCGTTACCTCCCCTGAGAGGGGCAATTTCATTCACCACATCTCCAAGCTTTGGGTAGGGATCGAGGTTTATTCTGCCTCCGAGGTGTACCCTTACTTCTGAACTGTTATTTCCTCCCAATACCGGCCTATCTTGGATGAGAGCAACTTTAAGACCCTGGCGGGCAGCAGTGAGCGCAGCGGCAGTGCCGGCAACTCCTCCTCCGACGACCACAAAATCAAATTTTCCTGCATTGACCACAACTTCTGGCAATCCCAGTTTCTCTTTTCTAAAGGCTTTTAACGCTTCCGGTTCATTGGGAGGTAAAGCATTATCCATCGTAAAGTATATCGCATCGCAACGACCATTAAAACCTGTCAGGTCACGCAATCCAATGGTTACAGTTTTGGAACTTATCTTTACTTTACCGACCTCCTGCCACTCCCAGGTAGTGCTTTCTGTGCCCAAAATTTTATTATTCAATGCTCTGCCGTCTATTGTCAATTGAAATTTGCCTGGACCTTCGTTTGACGTCCAAGGTGATGTCCAGTTGTACGTTCTGACAAATACGGTATATTCCCCGGTCTTTGCAAAATTTACTGTTGTGGTTGCATCGCTTACCAGAGTGCCCATGCCATGTGCCATCAGATAGGGTGATCCCATCAGATCCATGAACTGTTGGTCGACAACCCACCCCCCTTTGTTCTGAAAATTCTCCGCCTCAATAAAAAGTGAGGTTAAATTTTTAGCATTTACCGAATGTATAATCAATGCTGTTAAAACAATTGCAATAGATTTTCTCACATTTCTCATGATATAAATGACTGGAAGCTGTCCTTTTTGGGACAGTCTTTTATTAGACTGCTAAAATAGTTAATTCTTTTCTTTAGTCCACGTTTCCGATTGAATTTTTTGCCGTCTCGTGTCTTGATCAATAAAAAAATTTCTGTACATTCGCTGTGTCATTCAATTTGCTGCAAATTTATCTGGAATCTGGTACCAATTTGCGTTATATTCATGAGCTTCTGGGCCAAACCAGTATGACGGGACAGTAGTGATATCCATCATAAGTTAAGAAAACAAATATGCAAAACAGACGAGAATTTCTGAAAAAAATGGCCATAGGCTCTGTAGCTCTCAGTACGACGCCCTCAGTATTTTCTGAGACAAATGGCAAAATGGTAAAAGGAGTGAAGAAGTCGGTCTCCTCCAATTCTTTAATCCAAATTGCATTGATTGGCAAAGGAGGAATGGGGACTTTAAATGTATCCACTGCATTATCTGTGGAGGGGGTGAAACTGGTGGCGGTTTGTGACCTGTATGATAAACGGTTGAAGGATGCCAAGGCAGAATGGGGAAATGACCTCTTCATCACCAAAGAGTATAAGGAGATTCTTTCCAGAAAGGATGTGGATGCGGTCATCATTGCCACACCCGATCATTGGCACCAACCGATAGCGATTGAGGCCATGAAGGGCGGGAAACATGTATATTGCGAAAAACCGGTCATCCATAAATTGAATGAGGCAAAAGCACTGATAGAGGCTCATCATAAAAGCGGAGTGCTGTTTCAGGTAGGTAGCCAGGGCATGGCTTCATTAGGTAACAGAGCTGCCCGGTTGTTGATAAAACAGGGGATCATTGGTCCGGTGAATTTTATCGATGGTCAGTTTACCAGCGCTCCCGGCCGATTGAATTCCTTCGTGGCTCCTGAGGATGCCACCGAAGAGACAATCTGGTGGGATCGTTTTCTTGGGAATGCCCCCAAAAAACCGTTCAATCCCCAACATTTCTTTGCATGGAGAAATTGGCGCGATTATGGAACAGGCCTAGCGGGAGACCTGTATGTACACGTCCTGTCGAGCGTCCACTACATCATGGATGCAATAGGTCCCGAGAAAGTGTACACTACCGGAGGAATCCATCACTATACCGATGGTTCTTGCGACACCCCTGACATCATGCTCGGTTACTTCGATTATCCCGACAGAAATAACCTGGGAGCATTCACGCTTCAGCTGGGTGCCAATTATGTGGACGGAGTTTCCAAGAAATGGGGAAGTATGGATTTCAGGATTGTCGGTTCGAAAGGTACACTCGATGTAGGCTGGAATAAGGTTGTGCTGAAGACCCTGGAAGATGCCAATCCGAAGGATTTTGAAGTGCTGGATGAGTTGGGCCAGAGGATGAACGTTCCCGAAAAGATCTCACCCCGCGAATACGTCTTTCAGGCCGAAAAGAATTATAAGGGAGGCCATTATGATCACCATTTCAATTTTATCAACGGAATCAGGAACAACGCACCGTTGACGGCAGATGTGCTATTCGCCGTCAGGTCGGCAGCACCGGCGCTCCTAAGTTATGAAAGTTACTTACGTAGTGAGGCAATTCAATGGGATGCAAAAAAAATGAAGATCAAAAAATAAAAAACTAGAATCAAATCATTTACATTTGCAAACAACTACAAATTTGTTGAAAATGAAAAAGTATTTTATCATTATTGGAATTATCATTTTTTCTTTCTCATTCTCATTTTCACAAGAATCTGTATTTTCAATTACTCATGGTCCTTACCTACAGGGATTAACAGATAGTGAAGTTAGCATTATCTGGACAACCAATAAAAAAGCTATTGCCTGGGTTGAACTTGCTCCAGATGATAATACTCACTTTTATTTGGAAGAACGACCTCAGTATTTTTCGGCGTCTAACGGTTTTAAAAATGTTGACACTGTTCATATAGTTACAATACGTAATCTTAAACCAAATACAAGGTATCGGTACCGGGTATACTCTCAAGAGGTTCTAAGTCATGTAGGAACAAAAGTTTTATATGGATCCACTGTAGCAACGGATGTATATCGCAAAGTCCCTCTCACTTTTACAACATGTAATCCGTTGAAGGATGACATTTCATTTTTAGTTCTGAATGATATACATGGAGATAATACGCTATTGGAAACTCTATTGAAGGATACAAAATGGGATAAAACGGACCTTGTGTTTTTTAATGGAGACATGGCAAGCTCTATACGATCTGAAAGTCAATTATTTGGAGATTTTTTGGATAAAGCCATTGAGATTTTTGCAAAAGAAACTCCGTTTTATTATTCAAGGGGTAATCACGAAACACGCGGTAATTTTGCTACGACGTTTCCACGCTATTTTCCTACACCAACCGGGCAGCTTTATTACATGTTTAAACAGGGTCCTACATGCTTCGTTGTGTTAGATTGTGGAGAAGACAAACCAGATTCTGATCTCGAATACAGTGGTATTGTAGCTTTTGATAATTATCGCACAATACAGTCTCAATGGTTGGAAAAAGCGCTAAATGATCCCATTTTCCTAGAAGCTCCCTATCGAGTTGTAATTGTTCATATACCTCCTTTTGAGGGATGGCATGGAGAGAAGGAAATAGAAGAAAAATTCGTTCCCATATTAGAAAAAGCCGGTATTGACATCATGCTTTGCGGTCATCTCCATCAACATGTCTATAAAAAATCCGGAGAAGGTCAAAATTTTCCAATTATTGCAAATGCCAACAGAGCAATTATAAAAGCACATACCGAAAAAAAGAAACTAATTATCAATGTAGTTGATGAAACTGGGAAATTAGTAGAATCCGTCACTATTCCTTCACGAAAATGAATATTTGACATACCGGTTATTCAGGAACCTATTTCCCTAGCAACTTCAAGGCAAACGTGTTCGCTTTTTCCCACTGCTCAGGGTATGTCCAATGCCCCGTTTCTTCCACCAGATAAAGCGTTTTCGGAGCCGTGATCACATTATAGGCCGAATACATGGAGGTAGGCGGACAGGTTACATCGTTGAAGCCCCACGAGTAGAAACCGGGCACATTAAGATGACGTGCAAAATTGACCACATCATAATATTTGCTTGTCTCAATCTTACGGGGTAAATTATTGAACGCCAGATTCGCCTGGTTAAAGAGATGGGGCCATCCTCCAGCACGGTTATGAAGATAACCTGTCATATCGGCAAGTGCCGGATAGAAAGCAACCAATCCTTTTATTCTGCTGTCTAATGCTGCAGCGACGATCGACAGGGCACCACCCTGGCTACCGCCCATCACAACAACATTGTTCCCGTCAAACTCCGGCAGACTGAAGATAAAATCCACCGCACGGACACAGCCCATGTAAACACGCTTGTAATAGTAACGGTCACGGTCGTCAAGGTTGAAATTCTGGTACCCGTCGAGCGATCCAAGACGGATATTATCGTATACCGATGCATCCATCGTTACCGGAATTCCGTGAATACCTATTTCCAGTGTAATCACTCCCCTTTCAGCATTTTCAACGTCGCCATTATATGGCCTTGCACCTGCTCCTGGCACACGCAATAATGCCGGATATTTTCCTTCGGCCTTTGGAACACACAAAATACCGAACAGGCGGCTACCATACTTGTAATTCTGGATGTTGACCTCATACACATTCACTTTTTCAGTACAACGCTCGGACAATAGCCTCATTTTAGCATCCATCGGTATCTTTGCATTTGCGACTTTCGCATCGTTCCAGAAACCCATGAAGTCCTCAGGCTCGTTCGTTGTTGGACGGATCGACTCCGGATCGAAAGCGGCCGTAGCGAGTCCCACATACTCTATTCCTTCGTATGTAGCAATCACCCTGCAACGCAAGAAACCGGCTTCTTTCATGGTACCGCCGTCGATGGTAGCTGACCCGTTTTTCAATGTTAGGTTCCCCTTGGATGCAGGAGGCATCATCTCCGGCCCCACTTCGTACCGTACGGACACATCCTTCACCGGAACGTTGCTTTTCGTCACCGTCACGTTGAACTTCACCTTATCCTTCGGTTTATAGACCCAATTGTTTCTATCCGGAGCCACATTCACGTCAATCAGCGTCTGCGCCGGCTGCGCAAAGATGGATGAAACAAACAGGAGGACAAAAAGCGCCAGTCCCAGAGATCGTTTTGCGTGCATTTTCATATCACTATTTATTGCAAATGTTGCCATTTTATTCATAAACCATTAAAAACAAATATAGTAAAAATACCTGTGAATTCCAATTATTCAGAAGAGAAGTTCATTTGATCATTTTTCCCACTTCCAATAAAATTTCAATCGCCTCTTTCGGCACTTTACCGTTACCGTCCGGTCCCACATTGAGTAAGAAGTTACCACCCTTTCCGGTAATATCCTGTAGTTTCTCGTATATTACCTGAGGACTTTTCCAATCGGTATCTTTTATCTTGAATCCCCAAGAATCGTTCATGGTGTAGCAAGCTTCCCAGTAATGATTGAGCGTTTCCCCCGGATGCTCCTGCTCGGGTGTGCCAAAATCCTTTTTAAAAATCTTTCGTTTTGAAACCCGGTTGTTGATGATTATTTCAGGTTTCAGCTCACGGCAGTACTGGTATAAATCATTTCCATCTTCAAGCGTCCAATAACCAACCCAATCGCCATCGAACCAAAGAATATCCGTATCATATTTTTCAATTAACTCCTTTATCTGATTTTTCATGTATTGCACATATTCCGCTTTTTTACCCTCAACAAGTTTCAGATCCATCCAACGGTTGTGTGATGAATCTATTTCCTCTGCTGTATTTGGGATGTCGTGCGATGGATGGTTCCAGTCGATAATACTGTAATAGGTACCAAAACGGATACCATACTTTTTACATGCATCGGATATCTCTTTGATAAAATCCCTACCTTTCATGGGCGAATTGTCGATATCGAAATCCGTATAATCCGAGTTCCACAAACAAAATCCTTCATGGTGTTTGGTGGTGATTACCAAATATTTCATCCCAGCTTTCTTTGCCAATTTTACTATTTTATCTGCATCAAATTTTTTAGGATTCCATGTATCGATTAATTTGCTGTACTCCGACTTTGGTATTTGCTGGTTAGCCTGGATCCATTCAGCATATCTACCTTCATCATTCCCTTTATAAATACCTCCAAGCTGACTATATAAACCAAAATGGATAAACATCCCATATTTCGCATCAAGAAACCATTGCATACGATTTTGAAAAGCTTCTTCAGATTCGTTCAAATAGTTTACCCTTTCTTG
>CAZRRC010000071.1:11317-11822 GCA_964602395.1 uncultured Proteiniphilum sp.
TAAAAGTAAAGATTGTATTCTCATGATTATTTTATGTTTTTTAAAAATTGAGCCAATAGTCCTACGGCCAACGCAATGCTAAAACTAAGCAACGTACCACTGCAATCATGATGCGAATATCGTTTAAAAAAACGATAAAACAAAATATCATTTAACTTAACGATAAACTGAAATATCGTGGAATGAGTATACCTGCATCCATGGTAACTAATGTATTCCTTCATTTTGACAATTTGTGTCAATGATATTTTTCACTGAAAATGGATTTTAGATCATTTAAATAATTTCTATTATCTTTATTTGATTTTAAGAACAGACACTTTGAATGTGGCCCTATCCCAAATATTCAAACATATGAAGAGAAATTTAAAAGGAGTCTCATTTTTTTTAACAACCAAATCAAGAAAACATGCAAAAAATAACTGAACTAATTCAACAAAATGATTATGAAAACATTATTTAAATTCTTGTTTCTATTCGCGGTCGTCTTAAATCTTCATGCTTG
>CAZRRC010000072.1:0-1154 GCA_964602395.1 uncultured Proteiniphilum sp.
AACATGCAATCTTCAGATTTTTCATTTCAACAATATTTAGGCTTCAGTTACTATTGTACTCATTATTTAGCCGGAAAGTCTGCGGATGTGAGTGTAGCCCAAGGCATGAACGATTGATTTTCGAGCCCTTCCGGACGACTCTTCTCAATCATTCGTCGCGTGTAGGGCATTTCCAACCCCAACCTGTCGTGAAAATGATGATACACACGTTCCCATACCGGAAACACTTTGTCTCTTTGGCTCGACGAAATCTCCTTTCCATACACATATTTTCCATACCATGTTTTATACTCTGTAAAAGGGACCTCCTCACCCGACATATACTTAGCCGTATACTCAAACCCTCGATAGAGTCGGTTGTCGAAAACTCCATAGAGATCAAGTCCCTGTTTCCAGGCAATCTCAGCAGCGCATCCCAAAAAGCCGAGTCCCATCTGTACATGCTGTTGGTCCCGTCCGCTCTCCTGGCACTGGCCATTGTCATAAAAATAGTTCTTGATCGATCCATTCGTATCGCCATCAATGGCAAACCGATAGGCTTTATCAAAAATATCGCGGCGATCCAGGAAGATGCCCATACACATCATGGTCTGGATATTGGCCGCATCCCAGTTGCCGTTATATCTTGGCGTCCAATCTTCGATCACTCGATACCATATATTCAATACCATGTCCTCAAAAGCTTTTCTGTCGCTCTCTTTCCAGCCATTGTACGTGTGTTTGATGATTTCGGCAGCGTTCAGATATTTGATTCCCGCTGTACCAACCTTCAATTGTCTGTTGTGGTTCGTGACAGAATCGAGTGTAGCGGACCACGCATTAAAAATCTCTATCGCTTTTTCCGCATAGACATCTTCCCTTGATACAATCCATTGAAGTGCCATCGTATAAGCGGCGCCACCGTCCTGTACAAATTCACGACCTCCCACATCCGGATTATTGTAGGGCCCGTTGGCTACCACAGCATACGGAGTCGGCTTATAATCCAGCTGCGCCAGTTCCGACTCTTTCAGTTTATCCCATGCCGTTTTCCACGGTTCCTCACCTGCCAATACCTTGGTACGCAGATATTCCAAATCACCGGAACTGTGAAGCATGCCCGGATGAACAAAATCTTGACCATACATTGCGATGCATACCATCATGCATTGCGC
>CAZRRC010000072.1:1254-11785 GCA_964602395.1 uncultured Proteiniphilum sp.
TTCCGAAAAGGAATATTTGAGTTGGTGTGATCCAATAGAATTAGTTGGTGTGATCCAACAAATTAGTAGATATGATCCAACAGATTGGCATGTATGATCCAAAAGATTAGTACGTATACTTTTTCTTCGCATTCCAAACCAGCAAGGCAAGCAAGGTAGAAAGCACCGCAGCGCCAATCCAGAAGTAATTGATATAGGTAAAATCATACACTGCTTTTCCATCTATCATCGTTTTGTTTCCTTCGATTAAGATTCCGCTCATTGTGTCCTGCACAGCCGCACCAATATAGCTCGCTATTCCTACTACACCGAGCGCGGCGCCAGAAGCATTCGACGGTGCAATATCCACTGCCATAAATCCCCCAAGAAAACAAATAAGCACCCCGATTCCCGTACCAAAGATAAGCATCGCGACCACATCTACCCAGTAGGGTGAATTTGGTACCAGCAAAAACAAACAAAGTCCCACAATGACAAAAATTCCAAAGATCAAAGCAGGAAGGTTTCTTCTACCACCAAATAGTTTGTCTGAGATAAAACCCGAAAAAGCCGTACCAATGATTCCGCAAATCGAACTGATAGAGATAATTGATCCCGCTTCAAGAGTGGAATAACTTTTCTCAGCTTCCAGGTAAAACATGCCCCAACTGTTCACTGCATACCGACTAATATACATAAAGGCACTTGATAAAGCCAGTATCCAAATTGCAGGATTAACCAAAACAGCTTTCTGAGCTGCATTAAAGTCGTCTTTCGTAAGAGACTGATGAGATTCCCCACTTTTCAAGGGTTTCATTATTTGCGGAAATCCCAAACTTTCGGGTGAGTCCTTAAAAAATCCCCAAATAACCAAGACGCCCAGAATTCCAATCAGACCGGCGCCCAGGAATCCATAACGCCAACCCAGTCCCCCCACCAATGCAGAGATAACCAAAAAAGTAAGCGCTTCACCAATGTTGTGACTCGACGACCAGAATCCATAATATGTCCCTCTCTTTTCCTCTGGGAACCAACGTGAAAGACTCACAACGCACGAAGCAGCGCCCATGCTCTGGAACCAACCGCTCACGCCCCATAATATGGCAAATAAAATAAAGGAATTGGTAAAGCCAAGTGCCAGGTTGGCCAAAGCAGAAATGAGTAGTCCCGTTGATAACAGACGTTTCACATTGCTTCGGTCGGCCAGAAAACCATTTGTAAATTTACCAAGCGCATAGGTTATAAAAAGTACAGAACCGATGATACCCAGTTCAGTCTCAGAAAAAATACCTTCATTTACAATCGGCTTCTTTACCACATTGATACTCAGTCTACACACATAGTACAACCCGTAACCAAGGGTAGCCGATATAAACGTTCCCCATTGATAGGTAGAAAGCTTGTGTTTTTGTTGAGCATCCGTTTTAGGAGGAAGCTTTTTATAGAAATTGATAAACTTGTTCATTTCATTCATTTAAACTTGAGCTAAAAAAAATCAGCCATTATTTTATGAAAACTTTGGCTGATAAAGTCTGGAAATTATATGCGTGTAAGCGCAGTTAAAGTCCTTTCTTGTTCAGGAAATTTGTCAATTCTTTAATTCGGTCTGTCTGAATAATGTTCACATTATTTTGAATAAACCAATCGTACACATCAGGATTTTCCAGGGCCACGTCATCGTTGTGTCCGGCATTGTGATCATGCCACAGTGCATTGACCCAGACTCTGATACCTTTATCCCGAAATTGTTTGAAGTCGATCAATTTTTCTTCCGTCTTCCCCACAGTAAATTCGAGTCCATATGGGTTATATTTCTCCACAAAATCAGCAATCCATTCCGCTTGGTCTAATTCAAGACGAATAACTGGCATATAAATAATTTCATCTTTCATGTGGCCATAGGTTTCCTCAAAGGTCTTGTAATCTGTACCCCCCTTAAACAGCACTTCATCCATCATGTCATATTTCTTTAACATCGGATAAACCAAGCCAATGTAATCAAATCCCTTGTCAAGATTCAAGAAGATCTTCCCTTTGCTTTCAATTAGAATTTCCTCTAATGTAGGTACCCTCATTTGCGTAGCATGACCTGCACCATCTCTTAAATAAAATTCTTTTATCTCGGCCAAAGTATAGTCAGCAGGATAGCCTTTTCCAGTCGTCGTTCTGTCAATCGTTTTATCATGCATAAGGATTAACACACTGTCTTTGGTCATAGTCAAATCAATCTCTGCCATATCTGCTCCGGCTTCAATGGCTTTGCGGATTGCCCATATCGAATTTTCGGGAGCTTCCCGCCAATTACCCCGGTGAGCAACAACCATTACTTTATCTTGTGGAAAATCGAGCAGTGATGTATGTTGAATATCTCTTTTTGAGGGAGTTGAAGCTTGTGGGCTGCATGAAGCCAATACTAGAATCAATGCAGCAATTACTGTTGTCAAATTATTTTTTCTCATGAATTCAAATATTTATTGAATGTTATCTCCAATTCTTCGATTTCAGATATTGGTCTAACTTTATGGGTTTATCGGTGAAAATTATATTCGCTCCTTTTTGTACGAGCCAACCCCAACTGCCATCAGGATCAGTTTCGGCTTGTTTATCTCCATGACTGCCACTGTCGCTATCAGCAAGAGCATTAAACCATATTCTATACTTTTTTTTAAGCTCAGGTACCCGAGTCAGCATGGGATTGTTTTCATTGGGGAAAACAATGCACATAACGGGTATTTCCGACATATCCGACAGATAGCTTTCAAGAACATGGTTGGCTTCCTCTCTTCCAGCAGGAATTACCGGTATATAAAGAATTTTAGGAAGATATTCATTGAACGTTGTCTTTATCGTTTCATAAGGTAAAGTGCTTCTGAATATGCATTGTTGCAGACATTGTTTATTCTTGATGATGGGCAGTATCTCGTTGGTTAATCCATTCCATTTGTCTATCTGAAGCAATATATTACCCTTCGCCACATCCAATGCTTCCTCCAGTGTTGGAACTTTGTATGTCGTAATATTTCCATTGATATCCTTCAGGTAGAGTTTATTAATTTCATCTAACGTGAAATCGCTGACTTTCCCACTTCCGGTTGTTGTTCTGTCGAGTGTTGCATCGTGCATCAGAATTATTTTACCATCTTTGGTTTTCCTCATGTCAATTTCAACAATTTCAAAACCTAACCGGATACATTCGTTGATATTGGGGATGCTATTCTCCGGAAAAATCTCACTCACTCCGCGATGTGCACAAACCATAACCGTTGAATCCGCGGGATTATGAAGTCTGTCCATCAAGATTTTAAAATCTCCAGTCGGAACTGGTTCCGGATCAAAAGTGATCTCCAGATCATTGTCTTTGCCAGATAGAGCAGCATGTACGGGATTTTTAGATCCGCAAGACATGAAAACCAAGACAATTGAAAGCAGTAAAAAGGATGACGTTTTTTTCATTGGAGTATGTATGGTGTGAAAAGATTATTCGCCGAAATCTCGGCGAATAATCTTTGTCGTAGTTTTGAATCAGAATGAAAGTCCGTCATTCCAGTTGGGATTCTGTGTAAGAATACCTTTGGTTTGCACTCTTTCACTGGCAGGAATTGGCCATAGATAATCACGATTCTCTTGCCAGGTAAGCTTTTGTTCCGGTAAAGCAACCACATATCCGTCAGTACCGTTAGAAAGCACAATATCTGCATTCAGTTTTAGTTTCTTACCCGTAAAAGTTCCGGCTGTACCCTCATATATCATGATGTCGGCAGTACCGTCGCCATCCATGTCATACGTTCCAACACCCGGGAAATACAGACCCTGGAATGATTTTCCAAACGCTGCACCTTCTTTCCATCGCATAAGGTCCCATTGTCTGAATCCTTCCATTACAAGCTCAATGGTACGTTCTCTGCGAATTTCAAGAATAACCCCTTTGTTTGCACCATTGGTTACATTCGGATAATAAGAACTTAAGAATGGGTCAATGTTTGAATTGGCAGTACTTAAAACAACTTGGGGCATCTTTGCGCGAGCCTTGATTTTATTGATGCTGATATCCAGATCGTTTTGATTAATAGCACCCAATTCTGCTTTCGCTTCAGCATAGTTCAAGTAAACTTCAGCCGATCTGAACATGGGCATGTTTACAACACCTTTGTTTGCACCATCGTAAGCAGCATCCGCCACAAATTTAATCGGTTGATATCCTGTATGAGAATTCATTAAGTTGACAGTCGGTTTTGAAGCGCCCGTCTGTACATAACCGGGAGTCATCACAGTTTGTTTGAGACGAGGATCCCTGTTGGCCACTTCATCAACAAACAATTTCGTTTCAGCGCCAGTCTGGTCGAGGTAACGTGAGCCGTCTTCCATCAAATAGTGGTTCATAAAACCTCTTGTAAAAGACTGGCGTGCATTTGCAATGTTAAACTGAATCCCATTCATCAAATTGGACTCTGTACTGTGCACTTTCCAAAGGATTACTTCACTCGATAAATTTCTCGATTTGGCTGCATCGTTAAATAAATCCTGATAAGGCGTTTTGCCAGTAGCATACAAAGCGTACTGATTACCAGC
Source organism: uncultured Proteiniphilum sp. (assembly GCA_964602395.1). GTDB lineage: Bacteria > Bacteroidota > Bacteroidia > Bacteroidales > Dysgonomonadaceae > Proteiniphilum. The sequence continues at coordinate 5,803 of CAZRRC010000072.1, forward strand.
AATGAATTCACTTCCAGCGTCGGCAGCCTGCTGCAAATACTTGTCCGCATTGTCAAGGCCGTGGTATTTTCTGAAGGTGCCTTCATAAAGGGCCGCACGCGATTTCAAAGCAAGCGCTGTCCATTTGGTCACCCTTTCGGTACTTTTTGCTGTGGGCAGCATTTTAATCGCATTATCCAGGTCTTTCATTACGCTATCCATTACCAGCTCCCTGCTATCTCTGGCTTTAAAAAGCAATTCTTCGTCTGCAGAACCAATTACCTGATTGTACCAGGGAACATCTCCATAACGTTTTACTTTGTTGAAGTAGAAATAAGCTCTGAAAAAATAGGCAACCCCGTCATATTTTTTTCTTGCTGCTTCATCCTTCGAATTGGCTGAATTCTGAAGATAATAGTTGATATCCCTTAATTTGGTCCAGTTCCATCCACTTTCTTCAAACGGTGAACGTTGTCCCATCATCAAATCGCCCAGTGCGTTGTCGATGTTGTCATCTGCATTCAGACCAGTCAATGTTTCGGCATCGTCAAACAATCTATAAAAACTGTTTGTCCAGAGTTCCAATTCCTGCGCAGTGGTGAAATACTTGTCTGGACTTATCGTATCTTCCGGGAATCTGTCCAGGTCACAACTCACCAGAAAGATTGAAAATAAAGTTGCAAGTGCAAAAAATATCTTTTTCATATTCTTAATTTTTTATCCGTGTGCATTTTAGAATGTAATGTTCACCCCAATTGAATAGCTCTTGGAGTATGTATATCCAACGCCACTACCATCGTTATACGTTGAGCTGGTATTGGTCAGTTCAGGATCCACAGTTTTGGTATACTTTTTCAAATTCGATAAATAGAATAAGTTCTCCCCGGTGACATACAATTTTATTTGCTCAAATCTGTTTTTCAATACGGGTAAAGTATAACCTACGGTCAGGTTCTTTAATCTCAAATAAGAAACATCCTGTAAATATCTGTCGGTCGGAACACCCAGCGCTCCGGCACTGTAAGATGCATAACCACGTGCACGGGGGAAATATGCGTCAGGGTTTTCGGGAGACCACACGTTCGACATGAAGTCTTCATGGATGAACGACAACGAAGGGAAAGAGTAGGGGCCCCAGAAGTCATATGCATAGGTTGTGGGGAACCAGTCTTGTTTCGCTACCCCTTGAAAGAATGCAGAGAAATCGAAGTTATTCCAGTTAGCGCCCAATCTGAAAGAGTAGGAATATCTTGGCAGACTATTACCAATAATCTTTTTGTCGCCCGGGTTATCCACAGTACCCGATCCTTCAGAGATTATGTTGTCGTTGTTCAAATCAGCGAATTTAACATCCCCGGCAAGCAGTTTGTTGTCAATTTTACTACCGTACACTCTGTTGTTCACGGCATTGTCATTAATTTTTGCCTGATATGCTGCAGCCTCTTCATCTGTTTTAAAAAGTCCGTCAACCTGATAGCCCCAGATTTCGCCCATTCTTTGTCCAACATAATAATCCGATAATATCTTGTCAGGATTGTTGAATTTGGTGATTTCCGTTGTATAATCACCGAGTGTAGCAGAGACATTGTAGCCAAAAGGTTTGCCGGCCAATGATACTTCATCTCTCCAGGAAACTGAAAGTTCCCAACCATTTGTGCGCAAATCAGCCGCATTTTCTTTGGGTGTTTTAGCACCAAAAACCGATGGCAATGTAATGGATGGGATAAGCATGTCTCTTGTCTCCCTGATAAAGTAGTCTGCCACTACATTCAACCTGTTTCTTAAGAAACCAAGATCAAGTCCCACGTTATAGGTCGACACCGTTTCCCAGGTCAGGTCTGAAGTAATTGGGTCGGAAACAGAAGCATAATTAGACTTTACTTTGCCATCGAAGGTATACGACATCGTTTTGTCTGTTGAAATCTGGTCGAAGTAGGAGTAATTGCTTACTTGCTGATTTCCCAGGCTACCGTATGAAAATCTCAACTTGGCATCTTCCCAGTATCCCCTGAGCGGAGCCCAGAAGTCTTCTTCGCTGATTCTCCATCCGAAAGATGCCGATGGGAAGAAACCCCATCTGTTGTCGGGAGAGAAACGCGATGAACCATCGTATCTGCCCGAAGCTTCCAAAAGGTACTTCCCTTTGTAATCGTAATTCACACGACCAAAGTAACCCATCGTCGCATATGCTCCAATCGATTGAAGAATTTGCGCTTCACCCGTTGCCACACTGAAAGAACTGATGTTGTCGTTTAACAAATCACGTTGAATCAACTCATTTTCCACGCCTCTGAAATCATCATATTGTGTACCGGCAACAGCGGTAAAATTATGCACCTCATTGAATAATTTGTTGTAAGTAGCAAAAACATTGATGCTATTCAATTTGCTGTTGTAGTGTAACTCGCGATATTCATTATAAATAGTTCCGGAAGTGAAGTTTAACAATGTTCCCTGTTTTCTGGAATACTGGAAAGGAAGGTTCCGGTGTGTATTCATATTCCGGTAATTTCTAAAAGAATGAGAAGCAGTAAGAACCAGGCCCTCAAACAAATCAATGTCAAACTGATTAGCCAGGGTTAATTGTTCAGTCCCCCTGTTATTTCTTGCAGTATTTGCAGCCAGATACCCTCCATGACCTGCGCCGATAGGAGAATTTGCCGTAAGTTGATTTGAATACTGCATGATTGTTCCATCAGGATTATAGGGAACAAATGAGGAAATTATATTCGATTGCAAACTGTGAATCGTCTGATGTTCATTTCTAAAACCGGCATAGTCATACTCATTCGTATTGTAGTTGGTATTGATCGCGTATCTCAGCCAAGGTCTTAGTTGAGCGCCCACTTTAACGCGAAACGAAAGGTTCTCATATTTATCCGGATAAATCTTAAAGATACCATCCTGATTCAAATAGCGACCGCTTGCATAATAATTGATCTTTTCGTCACCCCCGGTGATAGAAACATTGTGTTCGTGCTGTGGGCGCGATGTATTGTAAAAATGGTTGTACCAGTCGGTGTTTCCATAATACATGTAATTTCCATTTTCAGCAACCTTCGTCCATGGGCGGGAAGGATCTTCCGTCAAATCCCCTTTTCTGGCCAAAAGTTCTTGTAAATCATCCTCGGAATAGTTCAACATATTGCGTCCCTGATACACTTTGTAAAACTGATTTACAATGTTTACGTGATCATAACCAGTCCTTATGAAATCAGTAGAAGTCGTGTTTTGTGAAATACCATATCGGCCACTGTATGTAATTTTAGCCTTGTCCAATTTACTTCCTTTCTTGGTCGTAATCAACACAACTCCCGATGATGCTTTTGCTCCATAGATTGCAGAAGATGAAGCATCTTTGAGTACAGAAATATTGTCAATATCGTTTGGATTTACCTGTGACAAGCTCGATTCAACCCCGTCAACTAAAATTAAAGGAGAACCACCATTTACCGACATCACCCCGCGTATGTTCATGCTATAGCCTGCTGCAGGAGAACCGGTATTTAATGTCAAATTGATAGAAGGGTCTGCACCTTGCAATGCGGCAGCTGCAGAAACAACCGGGCGCTCATTTAATTCTTTGCCAGAAATGGATGATACAGCTCCGGTTAAGTTTATCTTTTTCTGCGTACCGTATCCTACCACCACCAGTTCTTCCAAAAACTGACTGTCTTCTTTCAATACAACGTGAGCCAGTTGTGGACTGGTCGCTGCAAATTCCATCGACTGGTAACCTACATAAGAAATTGAAAGAACCGAATTTTCGGGAACATCATTGAGGGAGAAGTTCCCCTCGAAATCGGTCACAGTTCCTTTTGTTGCGTCACCTTTTACCACCACAGTGGCCCCGATAACAGATTCACCCGATGCATCCACAATCTTACCTTTTATGGTCGATTTGGTCGATTGTTTCCCGGGACGAGCTACCTTTAAAATAATTTGATTTTCAGCAATTTCATAACTAATCGCATTGTTGTCAAATAATTTTGCTAAAATATTTGAAATTTTTCTATCCTTGATCTGCAAGGTCACACGTTTCGATAAAGGAACCGTGTTGTCATAAACAAACCTGTAATCCGATTGCGATTCGATTGAACGAATTGCCTCAGTAAGAGTAGCATTATTCAAATCCAGTTGAATAATTTTATTCTGCGCCATTGAAGGAAACGCTATGAGCGTTAACAAGCAGAACAACATCATAAAGTTTTTTTTCCAATTCATAAATAATTATTTTAAAAAGATAATTTTGTCGTATCTTTGGAAAATAAATACAATCCACCCATTTTACACTATTTTATATAATGTAATTATCTTTTGACGAAGAAAGTGGGATTGTATCTTTTTAACGTGGAAGCTTGCCCTCTTCCACGTTATTTATTTCCCTTGAATCATTACTTGGTCCTTATCAATCGTGTATGTTAGAGGCACTAATTTACCCAATACATTTAAGGTTTCTTCTATTGTTTCATTTTGTATACTCATCCAGTACCGTTTATTAAGATTTATATTATTAAATTCAATGTCAATGCCATATCTTTTTTCAAGCTTCAAAACGATCTCTTCGAAAGTCATATTTTCAAGTTTGAGTTCTTGCAACGACCACAGGTTGTCGTTAAATTCTGAAAGCAGATCCACTTTACAATACAAATTCCCGTTTATATTTTCAATCGTCGCCTTCTCCAATGGTTTTAAATAAGTCAATAGCTTTTCAGTCAATTTATTAGTTAGTTGTACACTTCCATCATTTAGCGCCACTTCAATCAAGTCCGCATCACTTTTTACATTAAATGAAGTCCCCAATACGGTCAAAAGGACATCTTTTTCGATGGACAACATAAAAGGCTTCTTTTTATCGTGTGCAACCTGAAAGTATGCTTCCCCCGTCATGCTTATTTCACGATTATCGGCAGCAAATCTTTCAGAATAGGTAATGGCAGATCCCGAATTAAGCCAAACCTCTGTTCCATCCGGTAAGATTGCTTTCGACTTTTGTCCAACTGGGGCCGATATCGTTGTAGAAGCGATGTTCCCTTTTCGAAAAGCATCGCTTACCAAAGAAATACCATATCCGAGTCCCATAAAAACGACGGCTACCATTGCAGCAACACCCACCAAATCTTTTATTGAATAAACTCTTGGAGTTGTTGTTTTAAATGTAATTTGTTGTTTAATTAAATTCCATACTTTTTCTTTATCAGGAACAACCAGTTCGGCAGGCTCCATTTTTTTATATTGTCTTTCATTGACCAAAATACGGAAAATATCTTCGTTTTCAGAAGAAGCAGAACGCCAATTCTTTAATTCTTCTTTTTCTTGGGTTGTAATGGTACCACGAAAGAGATTCTCTATGATATGTAAAGGTATCTTCATTTAGATGAATTCAAGTTTTGGGATTCACTATATGATAGACACATAAAAAATAGAAACCCCCAAATAAAAAAAGAAAGTTTTAGAAATTATTTTAATAATAACAGCATCAAAAGCAAAAAGGCCTTTTCACTCACGTAACTTCTGATTTTTTTTAAAGCGATACCTATTTGGTTTTCAACAGTTTTTACGGATATGTTTTTGTTCTCCGCAATTTGTTTGTAGGTGTAGTTCCCATGTTTGCTAAGAATAAATAATTCTTTGCATTTTTCAGGAAGCGTGTCAATGGCTTCTTGTGTTACCAGGTATAGTTCCTCGTCAAAAGTAAAATTTATCTCATCGCTATCGGTCGAGAAGTATTCAATAACCGTGTCATCAAGGGGAACAATTATGTTTTTATTATCCCTGATATAATTGAGCATTCGGTTTCGTACCGACGTGAAAAGATAGGTCTTGATATGCGATATGTCAATCGTCGAGCGGTTTTCCCATAAATTCACAAATACATTCTGCACCGTATCTTCAATTATATCCAAGTCTTTGGTAAAACAATTGAGAGATTTACATAAATCGTTAAAATACAAATCGTAATAATAACGAAAAGACTTCTCATCGATAATTAACCGGTGCATAT
>CAZRRC010000073.1:0-3734 GCA_964602395.1 uncultured Proteiniphilum sp.
AGAGAATAGGGAGTATTAAAAAATACCATGCAAGTTTTTATCCTGCTTTTATATATATTTAACTTATTAGTTGTCTTGTTTTTGCAACTAAATTTTTCTATATAACTGTTTCACTGCTGGTTAAAAAAATACATGATCACACCCCACAAAAAAACTTTGGATGGTGCAAAAGTTTTCATAATTATTTTAAGTAATTTACTTAATGGGTTCCCTAAGTTCGATGCAAATATAGGAAACACTTGAATAAAAAGGGCTGAATTTACCGGGTAGTAATGCAGTAAATTACAGTGGTAGTATAAACAACCTCAGGCTGACCACTGCGAACATACCGATTGATATACTTTTCCCCCGAGCCGGCCTCACTGTTGTCGTAGGTCACAGTAAAAGCAAGGTTATTTCCTCCCTGTGTGGCTGAAATGAGTGGCGTAGGAGATGCGGAAAGAGGCACATTCGTGAAAAGTGCTGGCAGTTTATTGGAAGAGCCATTTTCAGCTCTGACGATGATATCATTAGTCGGAATAGTTTCTTTTCCCCCACTCCGAATGAATTGGTCAGCGGCAGTTTGAACAGTCACCTGAAACCCGCTGCTACTGAATACTGTAAGGTGATTATCGCGTGTCACCGACACCCCGTTCTCGTAATTTTCAGTGTCGGCATAGCGCAGATCAATTGTTTCATCAGAAGAATTCACAGAAATAGTCTGCACAGGCATAAAACGAATATTGAGCGTTACCTCTGCTGAAGAAGACTGCGCACTCAGCTGATGTCCCGCAAAGAGCAGGAAGGTCGTAAACATCAAACCAATCAGTATCCTATTTATAATTATCACAGTCATATTAATTTCCTCCTCTAATAGCTGTTGCCAATCAATTTGCCTACACTGCAGACAGGCGGCGGTTATGCAAACGCATTTACGATCAGCTTCGCCAACTATTAAAATATCACACTAACAATTAATAAAACAATATGTGCATGCAATGAAAAAATTAAATTTAGAGTAATCTTATTGTCACTTTTTCGATATACTTTGTCATTTTTTATAAATTTTATTGATTTCCTGCTTTAAACTTAGGCATTTTTTTTATTATTAACAAGACGTTTGGCAATTTTATTTATGCTTTGAGCCCATATTGTGGATATTTTCCACGCCCACTTACACCCCATTGCAAAAAGTAGAGTCATCGGGCTGCGCATACCCGTAGCTTACCATTACTCCGCGCTAGATGTAGGGATGTAATTGATGATATAGTTTTTGCTAATGGTGTAGAGGTAGTTTTTCAGATTCACCTCAATGTTGATTTCGAGGGTGCTATCCCAAAACTTTGCGAAAACAGGCTAGCCTGCACCCTCGACTAGGAGGGTGTTCTTTAGGTACTTCACCGCCAAAACATAGAGGTGACGATGATACGATATGAAAAGGGCTTTATGTCCTGAACATTGTAACGATGCGTTGGATCCCCTTCACCAGGAGATCAACCTCCTCTCTGGTGTTGTAGAAGGCAAAAGAGGCCCGCACGGTACCATCTACCCCCAATGTATGCATCAGCGGCTCGGCGCAGTGATGTCCGGTGCGCACGGCAATGCCCATCTTATCGAGGAGAGTACCCAGATCGTAGGGATGAATCCCGTCCACCAGGAAAGAGATTACACTGCTTTTCTGCGTGGCGTTTCCCAGAATCCGCAATCCGGGGATGGTCAGCAATTGCGCTGTGGCATACTGTAACAGTTCATGTTCGTATGCGGCAATATTTTCCAAACCAATTGAAGAGACGTAGTCGAGGGCAGTAGCCAGGGCTGTGGTACCCACAAAATCGGGTGTCCCGGCCTCAAACTTAAACGGAAGCTTGTTGAAGGTAGTCTTCTCGAACGAAACGCTGGCGATCATCTCACCCCCACCCTGATAGGGCGGCAGCGCATTCAGCCATTTCTCTTTGCCATATAAAACACCTACGCCGGTGGGTCCGTATATCTTGTGCGAAGAAAAAACCAGAAAATCGCAATCAATCTGTTGTACGTCCACTTTTTTATGCTGCACACTCTGGGCAGCGTCTATCAGCACAGGTATATCGTGCTTGTGGGCCATCTCCGCGATTTGTGCTATCGGGTTTACCGTACCCAGCACATTGGATATATGGGTCACCGCGATGAGCCTGGTACGCGGGGTGATCAACTTTTCGAACTCGTCAAGAAGCAGTTCACCTGCTGCATTGATGGGAGCAACCTGCAGTTTCAATCCCAATAGCTCGGCCTGCAACTGCCAGGGTACGATGTTGGAATGATGTTCCATTGCCGTGATCAGGATCTCATCACCCTCGCGACAAAATGTGCGGCAATAGGAAGAGGCCACCAGGTTGATCGATTCCGTAGCTCCCCGGGTAAAGACGATCTCATTCTCGGAAGCAGCATGAATAAACCGGGCTACCGTCCGGCGTGCTGCTTCATGTTCATCTGTGGCGGCCTGGCTGAGAAAATGAACTCCCCGGTGCACATTGGCATTCACCGTGGTGTACATATCGGTAATTTTCTCTATGACACAACGCGGCTTCTGTGTAGTGGCGGCATTGTCGAGATAAACCAATGGTTTGCCATACACCTCGCGCGAGAGAATGGGAAAATCTTCTCGTATCTTATTTATATCCAGATCTTTCAAATCAAATACATACATTACAGTTTCCACAGCGCATCAGCTTGCCCCGGAAACGTTTATCGATCAGCGTGGTCAGTCGTTCCTGCAGGCTCTCAATGCGGATCATATCTACCACGTCGCTTGTAAAGGCCACCATCAACAGGAGGCGTGCCTCATCCTTGTCGATACCCCTTGCACGCATGTAGAAGAGCGCCTCCTCATCGAGCTGCCCGGTAGTGAGGCCATGTGAACACTTCACATCATCGGCATAAATCTCAAGCTGAGGCTTGGAAAACATCTGCGCCGAATCGGAAGCGAGCAGGTTGCGATTGGTCTGGTAAGCCATTGTTTTTTGTGCATCTTTCTCCACCAGAATCTTCCCGCAGAAGACACCGCTTGCGCGATCGTTGAGCACCGTCTTAAACAACTCGTTACTCATGCAATTGGGTTTGGCATGATCGAGGAAAGCAAAATTGTCGATGTGCTGCTCCTTGTCGCAGATGGCCAACCCTCCAGCATGTGCTTCGGCATGTTCGCCCAGCAGGCGGAAGCGATAGTTGTTGCGGGTATAGCCATTGTGCAGCGTGATGCAGCTCGTTTGCACGTTGGAGTGATCTTTCTGTTCACTGAACAGATTAGTGATGCGGGTCACCTTCTCTGAATTTTCTTCGAGCTCATACAGGTCGACCTGGGCTGAGACACCGGCAAAAACCTCCGTCACCTGCGTCACGACAAAACGTACATCATCTACCGTGTGATCACACACCAACAGCTTCACCTGTGCATTCTCTTCGGCAATTATCAAGATCCGTCGGTTCACGCTCAAGTCGACACCTCCCCGCAGTATGTTTATCAACTGCAAAGGCTTCTCCACGGTTACATTTTTGGGAACATATACTACAAAACCATCTTGTGCAAATAGGGTGTTGTAAGCCACCACTCCGTTGTCTGAATAATCGGCTATTTGGGCATAATATGTATTGAACTGCTCGGGATACTCTTCGGAAAAACGTTGCAAACTGCCTACGAAAACACCTTCCGGCAACTTGACAGAGGGTTTGAACTGATCGTAATAGCGGTCGTTGATTAAAAAATAGAGGTGTGTGGA
>CAZRRC010000073.1:3834-6596 GCA_964602395.1 uncultured Proteiniphilum sp.
CAGGTCTTTGTCGTTGAACAGAACTTGACCGCGTGTCACTTCAAACTTGGGGTTTCCTGCCAGCACCGAGGCAAGAGTACTTTTGCCGGAGCCGTTGGGGCCCATCACGGCATGCACCTCGCCTTGATTGACTTCCAGATTCACTCCCTTCAAAATTTCTTTCTCTTCTACGATTGCGTGCAGGTTCTTTATTTTTAACATACTTGTCATGTTGATTTTTTGAAATTATAACAGCGGCGATCGCATCATCCGCCAGTAAAAATTGCTTAGTTTATGTGTGATTGCATTGTTTGCAGGAAGCATTCTCGCCCCTCCATAACAACCATGATGATGGATTTGTTCTATTTATTTATTTTCTCCTGATTTCCATCTTCCGAAATAATATCTTCGGCTTCCTTGATCTTTTTAAAGAGATCCGATGCGAAAACAAAATCGTTGAGTATTTCATTATCCGCACCCATTACTTCCGTCTTGGATCCCTCCCACTCTTTGATCCCTTCGTTGATAAAAATCACATTATCTCCGATATTGATCACAGAGTTCATGTCGTGCGAAACCACCACGGTGGTCATTCCAAAGTCGGTGGTGATGTCCTGTATCAGCTCATCGATCAGTTGCGACGTTTTCGGGTCGAGACCCGAGTTGGGTTCGTCACAAAAGAGATATTTGGGATTCAATGCAATGGCTCTCGCGATGGCAACCCGCTTTTTCATTCCCCCGCTGATCTCCGATGGATAGAGAGGGGCCGCATCCAGCAGGTTTACACGCTCCAGGCAGAACTCGGCCCGCTTGCGTCGCTCCCGCTTGTTTTTTCTCGAAAACATTTCCAGGGGAAACATCACATTCTCCAGCACAGAGCGGGAGTCGAAAAGTGCAGCACCCTGAAAGAGCATTCCTATATCACGGCGCAAACGGCGTATCTCCCGCGATTTCATGCCGGTGAATTTGCGGTCATCGTACCATATGTCACCCGAAGTGGGTGAAATTAACCCGACAAGGCACTTCAACAGGACAGTCTTACCCGATCCACTCTTGCCAATGATCATGTTAACCACCCCTTTTTGAAAGGTGGTGTTGATGTTGTCGAGGACCAGCTTCCCATCAAACTCCTTTGTCAGATTTTTTATCTCTATCATACCAAAATCATTTACCCCAAAGCCAGCTGCGTGAATAGCAGGTCGGTCACCAGTATCAATACGCTGTTGATTACCACTGAATTTGTACTGGCCTGACCCACCTCCAGCGCTCCTCCTTTTGCGGTATAACCGAAGTAGGCCGCTACCGATGCGATGATAAAACCAAACAACATCGATTTTAAGATGGAATACCAAATGAACGATTCACGGAAAAATGCCTGAATACCGTAGACATAGGTTTCAACAGAAGGCGTACCCAGCACCATGCAGATGATGTAACCCCCAAAAAGGCCCATGAACATGCTGAAAATCACCAGCACCGGCATGAAAGCCACAAAAGAAGCCACCTTGGGAAGGATGAGATAATTCGCGGAGTTCACACCCATGATATCGAGTGCATCAATTTGTTCGGTAATGCGCATCGTTCCTATTTCAGAAGCCACGTTCGATCCTACTTTACCAGAAAGAATGAGACACATGATGGTGGAGGAGAACTCCAGTAAGATGATCTCGCGAGAGACCATCCCCACCGTGAAACGGGGCAACATGGGCGAATCGATGTTCAGTGCAATTTGCAGTACAATCACCGCCCCAATGAAAAAGGAGATGATGATGACAATCCAGATGGAGTTCACACCCAGTGCGTAGACTCCTTTCATGAATTCCTTCATAAACTCCCTCATTCGGTCAGGTACCGACAGCACCCTGCGCATCAATAACGCATATTCGCCAACATTTTCTAAAGAACGGATTAAATTCATGTGGCTTGTTCGTTCGAAATATTTGTGCAAAGATAATTTTTTTATTCGATTGATGCTAAAAACAAACTGGTTACTGTTTTAAAAATTGTAATTTTGCCGGATGTTTGAATTCATCGACAAGGCGCTCGGCAAGATCATTGTGACACCGCACAAAAGTGCGAAACGGGTCATCGCGAGACGCAAAAGCAGCCATATTCAACTCACGGTGCCCTCCCGTTTCAGCAAGGAGCAGGTTGCATCGGTGTTGGAAGAGATGAAGCCACGTCTTTCGCGGTTGAAACCACCTGTCGGGAAACCTTTCACCGAAGAAGACAGAATCAACACCTTGACCTTCAGCACACGGATTGTAAAAAGTGTCTATATTGACAAGCCGGCTCTGACACTGAAGGAGGAACAGCTCCACATCTATATGCCCCATCTGTGCGATCTGCTTCTACCCGAAAATCAACAGTTTATCCGGACATCCATTGTCCATGTTTTACGACTGGAAGCCAAACGGATGTTGCCGATAAAAACGGCTTCCTTTGCCCTGCAACATGGTCTTCACTATCAGGGGATACGGATCAACAGTAGCAAGGGGCGCTGGGGAAGCTGTTCTGCACAAAAAAATATCAACTTCTCGCTCTTCCTGATGCTGATCCCGGAGAGGCTAATCGACTATGTGGTGCTCCACGAACTGGCCCATACGGTGGAGATGAATCACAGTGAAAAATTCTGGTCGCTGCTCGATCGGTTTTGTAATGGTAAAGCGCGGCAGCTCAGCCAGGAATTAAAAAAGTTTAAACCTGAGTGGTACGATTTCCTGGTACAGGATTAGGAGAGGACTTTCCGTGGGTCACATCCGTACAACATGGTATGGTTTCAA
>CAZRRC010000073.1:6696-11728 GCA_964602395.1 uncultured Proteiniphilum sp.
AACATGGTATGGTTTCAATATCTGAAAGGCATTTCAGAGATCTTTCAGCAACAGGTTTTCATTGTTTTCATACATGCAGAGGCGGGTGTTGACCAACACTTTCCAATGTTCGTGAAACTCACCCTTCATGTCGATCATGAAATCCTCCGATCCTTTTTCATCCAGCTTGGCCATCAGATAATTCACCGAGATCAGATTAATGTCCACTGCCGGCTGAAAAGCCATGACCAATTCATCCTCTGATGTGGGGGTGGGAGAGATTATATTCACTTCCGTCAGCACATCCAGGATGTCATGGGTCAGCCGTGAAGGCACCTTGCACTTCTCAGAGAGCTGATCGGCCGTGTAGGGGGGCAACTCATCTGCAAAACGACGTACAATGACCGAAGCGATCATGAGCGTAAAGAAATCCCTGTACCTGCGACTGATGTTGCGGGTTTCTTTCTCGAACGAGAATTTGCGCACATTCTGCGCCGCGTAGGATACCTCAGCGCCAATGAGAGTGATAAACCAGGAGAGCTGTATCCAGAGGAGCATGAGAGGAATGGCGGCAAAGGTACCATAAATGGCATTGTACCGGGTAATCCACAACTGTCCACTCAGGTAGAGCATCTGAAAAAACTGAAAAGCCACCCCGGCAAGCACGCCCGCCAGCAACGCATTCAGAAACTTCACCTTCACATTGGGTAAAAATTTGTATACCGAGGTAAATATCAGGATCATCACTACAAAGGGGATGATATTCAAAAGGCGTGGAATAAACGGGTAAAGAATATAAATAATCTTGAGGGTGTTGTTTTGTGGGTAGCTGAGGATATTCAATGCGTTGACGAGAATAAAAAAGATCGGGATAAAAAGGACCATGGCAGTATAATCGGTCACTTTGCGTCCGATGCTCCGCCCTTTGCTCACCTGCCAGATCTTGTTCAGGTTGTTTTCAATGTCATTAAAAAGGAGCAGTATTGTATAGAGAAAGAGCAAGATTCCCACACCGGCAAAGACACCCCCACCCTTGGCCTCTTCCAGCGAATTGTCGATCAGCTGAAACAACATATCCAGAAACTCGCGCGTTCTTCCCTCCGCCGTAACCTCCTCCTGAAACTGCACCTCCTCCTTTCCAGGTGTTGTGGGAGCAATGCGGCCGCTGTTTTCGGCGTTCCACACCTCCATGCCCATCATTGCCGTATCCGATGGCAGTGCTGCCTCCGCAATAACCCCTGTGGTGTCGGCTTTCTCGCCGGTCATCAGGTTAAAAATACTGCTCTCCATGATGTTTTCGATGCCAAAACCACGCGCAATGGCAAATATTACGGCAAGCAACGGAACAATGGAGAGAAGGGTGCGGTAGGTAAGCGACCGTGAACTGGCGGCGATGTTTAGCTCCTGTACATTCCGTACGGAGAGCATGACAATCTTGATGGCGTTATAAAGGATGTTTTTCTTGTTGGAAAGGGTTGCAGGATTAGAACGCCAGATATCGTAAGATAAAAACTTAATAACCTCCTTGACTTTGATTCTCAACCGATCAAGCCTGCCAGGTTCCTCCTCTTCCTCGCGGTATCTCTCTTTACCGATCTTCCCCATATCTTTGATGTTGGTAAAAAAAGCAGCCGGTCTATAAGCCGGGTTCTGTATCCCGAAAATATCGGGACGTTTGTCATTTATCTGCGGAGCAATGTCACCATCCTCCTTTAGCGGCCTACCCCCCGGCATCGGGCGAGCAACCCTGATTATCCGGTATACATGGCCTTGCAACCCATAACGCGTACGGCATGCCGTGTTGCCACGACACCCGGTGGGCTCTTACCCCACCTTTTCACCCTTACCCCTTTCGGGGCGGTCATTTTCTGTTACGCTCATCTGCCCTCACGAACAGCTTCCCGTTAGGAAGTATGGCGCTCTGCGTTGCCCGGACTTTCCTCCCCCCTTGCGGGGAGCGACAAACCGACCTGCTGCAACTGCAAAAGTAATAATAAGTTATGATTTATGCCCTTTTTCACCGTTTTTTCTTTCTCTCCGGCACCTCCTTTATGCTTTGTAGCAGAACTACGACGGAATGAATATTGAAGAGTAGACGCATTGTGCCATGGATGGACCGGGTTTCGAGGCATCGGGAACTGAATTGTTTGGATCTTGAGTTTTCCTACACCGAGTATTGTGAAAACTTACGCATAAAAGAATCGTAATAGGTTTTGGATACCGGGATGTCGGGTGTGTTCTCCGCATCGAGCTCCAACATGATGCCGCCTTTCTCTTTTTTCAGAATCTTCACCTTGTCCATATTCACGATGTAGGATCGATGACAGCGGATGAGGGAGGTATCTTTGGCAAGGTTTTCCTCCATCCATTTGAGGGAGTTGCGGATCAGGTAGTGTGCCTTGTTCGATTTATTCAGGTAATAAATGGTCGCATAATTGTCGGCCGATTCAATGTAAAGCAGGTTATCCAACATGATAGAGATCTTCAGATCACCCTTTTCATCGGGAAAAGCAATCAGTGTTTTGGCGTGTACTTCCTGTGTTTGCACCTGCTCCATATGTTCCAGAAGTCTGCTTTTCTCTTTCCAGGAAAAGTAAAGCCACGATATGGCATAGGGAAGCAGCAGCACCAGGGCCGTGTTGATCATGCTCTGCCTGAATATTTCAGAGATGTCTCTTTCAATACCGTCTTTGGGGAAAAATTTTGCGAAAAGCGTGTAAAAAATGGCCATCGCCACGATCTCACACAATATCCACAATGCATAATGCCAATACAACAGTTCCCTTTTTTTGGAGCAGGCAATAAGGATGATCCGGCTAATTACCACCACCAGCATGCCGGTGAGAATAATCAGGCTCGAAAATGCAAAATATTTGATATCCGAAATGTCGGGATACCAATCGCGGGAACCAAAAGGCTGAAAAAGGTTGATGAACAACAACGCAAAAAATGCCGTAAAGAGAATGGTCTTTATGCTGTTATTCTTATCGTATAAATATGCCGGAATCTTTCCCTCCATCACAGAATGAATTAATCGAACCACCGGGTACAAATATAAGGAAAACCGAACACAAAGTCAAGCTTGCTTGCACCATCGTGAGGCAGATCTTATAGGGTACAAAAGTAAATTTTTATTGACGACTTACCAAAAATAGCGGATGGCTCCGCCGGTTTTTCACCCCTCCATACCGAATTTTACCCCATATAGTTGAATTCGCCCCCATAACAAGCATCCTTTTCCCTTTGGCTTGCAAATGGTTTTCAAAGCACCTTCCTTTGTCGAAAAACAACCGAAAAATGAACTACAACGATCGTTGCATAGTTTTGAACAACAGTTTCAAACAGGGGATCGATACCCATCTGGACGAAAGCGGTATCGACATCAAGTTTTACCGTTTTCACAGTGCATACTGCGACGAGGAGAGAGAGAACACACAGCAGGTCATTGCAATCAATGAGAACCTTTCGTTCGACTATCCGGTATTTTCTCCTGCAGGCAGCAGTCGACATGAAAAAGCCATACTCCTGCTACACGGTCTCAATGAACGCAACTGGAGCAAGTATCTCACCTGGGCGGAGTTCCTCGCAATGCATACCGGCAGACCGGTGATGCTCTTCCCCATTGCCTTTCACATCAACCGGGCACCACAAACCTGGTCCAACCCCCGCAGCCTGGCCGGTCTGCTCAATTTACGCCGGGAGCAAGGTGCCGACGACCGCTCGTTGAGCTTTGCCAATGTGGCGCTGAGTGACCGCATCTCTCAAAGTCCGGAGCGCTTCTACCTGTCCGGAAGGCAGACCTGGGCCGATCTCACCACACTGGCCGGTGATATCAAAAGCGGGCAACACCCACTCTTTAAAGAGGACTGCCAGATCGATATTTTCGCCTACTCCATTGGCGCATTTCTGTCGCAGGTGACCTTGATGGCAAACGAAAAAAATCTCTTTTCCGACAGCAGGCTCTTCATGTTCTGTGGCGGAAGCATCTTTCGCTCCATGTGTGGCATATCCAGAAGCATCATGGACAGGGTTGCTTTCAACAGGCTGCAAGACTACTATGTACATTACTTTGGCAACGAACCGGAGAGCCGCTGGCAACGCGACAATGCCTTCCATGCCTTCTTCCGGATGATTATACCCGAGAGGCTGCAAAGTGAACGCGAAGCGTTCTTCTCCCAAATCCGCAACAGAATCGCTGGAGTAGCGCTGGAAAAAGACAGTGTGATTCCCTATCATGGCGTACGGGAAGCACTGGGCAACGAAACCACGGAGG
The DNA here is from genome assembly GCA_964602395.1 of uncultured Proteiniphilum sp. Taxonomy (GTDB): domain Bacteria; phylum Bacteroidota; class Bacteroidia; order Bacteroidales; family Dysgonomonadaceae; genus Proteiniphilum. Next base: position 10,949 of record CAZRRC010000073.1, read on the forward strand.
CAGCCATTACCCTGCTCGATTTTCCTTTCCAATATACCCACGAAAACCCATTTCCGCAGCAGACCAAAGACCAGGTCTCTCTCAACAACGCCTTCACTCACATTTTTTCTCGCGCCGCCGAATTTTTCACTTAATCACCGATTTTCGTTACAAAAAAAATCCGTACCTTTCGCCGCTTTTTCACATACCGATAAAACAGATACATCGTAAGTATCCCTGCGAGTCTAGACATATATGAAAAAAACAATTTTGATCTTTTTATTGATTGGTCAAGCATTCCTCTTATATGCGGATAAATGGGATAATAAAACTGCGGAACTGAAAGGCAAAAAGATCCTTGTATTCACTAAAAACGGGGAAGGATACGTCCATGATAACCTTGAAGCAAATGTGAATATGTTTCTGAGACTGGGAAAACAATATGGATTCACAGTAGACTCTACTTCCAATTCTGCCATTTTCTCCACATCCGATTTGTTTCAATATGATGCAGTATTGTTTGCAAATACAAATAACAAGGTATTTGAAAATGAAGCGGAAAAAGAGGGACTCATGCATTTTAACCGGCAAGGGAAAGGAATCGTTGGAATTCACATAGCCTGCGGCACCGAACGTGAATGGGACTGGTTTAAGCAAATGATGGGAGGTACGTTTGATTTTCATCCTAAACTTCAAAAATTCCATGTTCGTGTTGTGGATGATAAACATCCTTCTGCAATAGGTATTCCTTCGGTTTGGGAAGTGGAAGACGAATTATATATACTAAAAGAAATGAATCCC
>CAZRRC010000074.1:0-5263 GCA_964602395.1 uncultured Proteiniphilum sp.
CCGGAAAAGGAAATCGTGCTTTCATCTTTGTCGACGAGATCCGGTTGGATTAAGGGCGTATGAAAAAGAAGAAAATAATACCGGTTAAAAGTCGCGTTGCTATTTAACCAGACAACAGGGGCTGTCTCTTTATAAAGACAGCCCCTGTTTGTTTAGTTCAGGCTGGGATCACTGAAGGTATCTCCCTGACCGATATCGCCTGTCTGCATTCCTTTGCGGAACCAGTAAGTACGTTGAGCTGAAGTGCCGTGTGTGAAAGAATCGGGCACACTGTAGCCCATCGATCGCTTCTGAATGGTATCGTCACCTACGGCGGTGGTGGCACTGATGGCCGACTCCAGGTCGCCTGGTTCCAACAGGATCATGTTCATCTTTTGGGCATGGTAGACCCACACACCGGCCAGAAAATCGGCCTGCAACTCAAGCTTCACATTCAGCTTGTTCTGCTCGGTTTCGCTAATACGTCCCCGGTAGCGGTTCACCTGATCGATGATCCCCAACAGCTTCTGTACATGATGGCCCACCTCATGGGCTGTGACATAGGCCATGGCCAGATCGCCCTTGGCACCGAAATCGGACTTTAGCTGATAAAAAAAGTTCAGGTCGATATACATCTTCTGATCCGCCGAACAGTAAAACGGACCCACAGCGGCAGTGGCACCTCCACATTCCGATACCGTTTCATCGGTGAAAGTCACCAGCGTTGGCTTCTCATAGTTTTGCTGCAGCTGCGTTCTGAAAATTTCGCTCCAGACGTCATTGGCACTGTTGAATACGCCCAAGGTAAATACTTTCAGCTCTTCATTTTCATTGGCCCGTGAGGGGTCTGTTACTTCTGTCGACTGCCCCGGCACCACGCTGTTCACCATATCCACAGCCTGAAAAGGATTTTGTCCCAACAGCAGTGCAATGATGACAATTACAATGGCTCCCACTCCGCCCACGGCGGCACTCTTTCGGCCTCTTCCCCTGCCTCTGCGGTCTTCGAAATTGGCCTCGCTGTCGTTTCTGTTGATCCACTTCATATAATGAGAGATTAATTTTCACCCTTGTTAGACGAAAGCTGCGCCTGTGTTCTGCGTTAGCTTTTACAATTCCCTGATTTTTACATTCCGGAACCACACGGTATAGCCGTGATCCTGCAGGCCGATGTATCCCTCGCGTGCGATTCCTTCAGTAAAGCCGGGGAAACTTTTAAACTTACTCTGCTGGACCAGAGCGTCCCATTCTTTGGTCCAGAGCGTGTACTCCACTACTTTTTTCCCGTTTTGAAAATGTGTTACTTTTCCATCCTTCACCCTTACCACGATGTTGTTCCATTGCCCGGCAGGATGAACGGTCGCAGGATCGGCAGCGATCATATCATAAAGGGAGCCGGCTTTGTGGCTGTCAATTTTATTGTCGGTGGCGCGCTCATTATCGAGTACCTGTATCTCGGGGGCAGCATAGTAAATGGGTTTGCCGGGTACTTCACGCACATAGTAGAAAATGCCCGAGTTGGCCTGATCACCCGCCTTCCAATCCATCGACAGCTCAAAGTCGGTAAACATTTTGCCTGCATAAATAACATCACCGTTGCCCCCTCTTCCCGGTTTCGACGGATCTGCAGGTACCACCTTCATGGCGTCCTCTTCTATTTGCCAGTTTTTTGGCATTTCTGTTCCGTTATATTGTCTCCATCCGGAGAAATCTTTTCCGTTGAACAAGAGTACCCATCCCGCTTTTTTTTCTTGTTTCGTTAATTTATTCGCCTCCTGAGCCAGTGTGTTAGCAGAAAATGCAACCAACAACATCAGTGTACCAAAATAGAGCAATTTCCTTTTCATTGTTATTTTATTAGATTATGACCATTCTTATTTTCCTGTTTTTTTCAACCATGCATCCAGGAGTGTCGCATCGTAGCCCAGTTCTCCAGCCTTTTTAAAATCGGCATGCGCTGCGATCTTGTCGAATTGCTCTAACCGTACCCGGCCGCGCAGGAAGTAGAAGTAGGGATTATTAGTCTGGTTGTTTTCTACGGCCCGCAAATCGGCTGAGGCCCTGAATACCTGACCGGTGTTGACATAACACTCGGCTCGGTTTACATAAAAGCTGGGATCGACCTGTTGCTGCTCCGATTCAATGAGGGAAGTATAGATTTTTTCAGCAGCATTCCAGTCATCATCCAGCTTGTATATCAAGGCCTTGCTCAACTGGGTATAGAGATTATTGGGGTCGATCTGCTCCGACATGTTGAAATCGGCTTCCGCCTTGGCTCTGTCATGCTGTTCCAAAAACAACAAACCCCTGCGGTAGTAGGCTTCCACATCGTCGGGGTATAGTTGAATCAGCCGGTTGTAGTCTTCCATTGCCTCATTGAAGCGTTCCATTTCGCACAGCAGGGAGCCTCTGTTGTGCAGCACCAACGCGGGCATGGGGTTGTTAGCCATGGATGCAGTGAAAGAGATGTAGGCATCGTCGAATAAACCAAGCTGACGCTGTAAAATTCCCAGATTTAGGAGCAACACGGGGTTGTGCTCATTTGCCGGCTCCAACGACATTGCTTTCTGTAGCGTCTGGGCAGCACTATCCAGATTGTTTTCTTCAATGAAGGCGGCAGACTGCTCCACCAGCTCTTCGTAACTTTGAGCCATCAGTGTGACAGGGAGAAAAAAAACAAGAAAAAGTAATCGTAAAAATAGTCTCATACACCGGTTTGATATGCAGATGGAAACAACAAATTTAATCAAAAATATTTATCTTTGCCGCCTCATGTCAAAAAACAAGAATTAATATGTCATTCACCCTTTATGGTTCACAAACCGGCTTCCTGAGCTCGGTGATAAGTTCTCCTTCGGCAGACATGCCACAAAGCACGACCGCCGAGCTAATCAAAGCAGGACGGTTCAATGAACTGGCCGATCAGTTTCTTACCGGTAGCATCGACTTCCTTGGGAAACTACTGATAGCCTTGATTATTTTCTACGTGGGAAAATGGATCATCAAACGGATCGCCGGCTTTTCGGGAAAGGTGTTCGACAAACGAATTGAAGATCGTGCCCTGCGCAGCTTCCTCAAAAACCTATTGAATATCGCGCTTTTTACAATGCTGATCATCCTGATCATCAACATTGTCGGAACAAAAACGGTCTCGATTGCTGCGCTTATCGGCTCTGTGGGACTGGCGGTGGGTCTGGCAGTGAAGGACAACCTTGCTAACTTTGCGGGAGGCGTGATGCTGCTCTTCAATAAACCCTTTAGGGGAGGCGATTACATTGAGGCACAAGATGTGGCCGGCACAGTACAGTCGGTGGGCATCCTATACACCACGCTGACAACCGCCGACAACAAAACCATTCATATCCCCAACGGCCCCCTCTCCACCGGCAACATCATCAACTTCAGTACCCAGTCCACACGCCGCGTGGAGCTGACCGTTAACGTGGATTACGGATCGGACGTGGAGTTGGTGAAACGTCTGTTGCTCGATATTGCGGAGAAGCACCCCCAAGTGTTGCATGATCCTGCCCCCTTATCACGGATGGTAAAGATGAACGATAGCTCCATCGGCTTTGTACTGAGGGTTTGGACTCTCGCCGCTGATTTCTGGCCGGTCACCTACGACCTGAACGAACAGGTATATGAGTCGCTGATAGAACACGGATTGAATATTCCTTTTCCTCAGATGACCGTCCACCTGGCCGGGAATCAGAACTCGGAGTTGAAATGAAAGCGGATATGCTTGAAATCCTGCTGCGCCATCATCAGAATGTAGTTTGATTCAGCCAGAAAGACATCCCTGCCCTCCTTATCATGGGCCATGTACTGAAATTTGCGCTTTTTGAAATCGGATAACTGTGCCGCATCGTCACTCTCAATCCAGCACGCCTTATAGAGATTGATCGGTTCCCAGCGGCACTGAGCTCCATATTCGTGCAGGAGTCGATACTGGATCACCTCAAACTGAAGCTGTCCCACCGTACCAATGATCTTTCGCCCATTAAACTGATTCACAAAGAGCTGGGCTACACCCTCGTCCATCAGCTGCTCTATACCCCGTTGCAGCTGCTTCGATTTCATGGGATCGGCATTCTCTATGTATTTAAACATCTCCGGCGAGAAGCTGGGCAGCCCTTTGAAGTGAAGCTGTTCACCCGAAGTAAGGGTGTCGCCGATCTTGAAGTTGCCATTGTCGGGCAACCCCACAATATCGCCTGCATAAGCTTCGTCCATGATCTCTTTCTTCTGTGCCATGAAGGCGGTGGGTGAAGAGAACTTCATCATCCGGTTGAAACGCACATGCTTGTAGTTCACATTGCGTTCAAACTTACCGGAACATACTTTCACAAAAGCAATGCAGGAGCGGTGATTGGGATCCATGTTGGCGTGGATCTTGAAAATAAAGCCATTGAAAGCTTCTTCGTATGGATTCACAGTCCGTTCTTCGGCCTGCACCGGTCGGGGTGAAGGAGCAATCTCCACAAAACAGTCGAGCAGCTCCTTTACGCCAAAGTTGTTCAGCGCCGATCCAAAGAAGACAGGCGCCAGCTCTCCGGCAAGGTAGGATTCCTGCTGAAAAGGCGGATATACTTCGGTGATCAACTCCACGTCGTCACGCAGCTTCTTCGACAACTTGTCGCCGATATGTTTTTCCAGATCGGACGATTGCAAACCGAGCTGCACCGATTTCGTGATGACCTGCTTGCCGGGCTGATAGAGGTCGAGGCTCTCCTGATAGAGGTTATACACACCCCGAAACCGTTCTCCCATATCGATGGGCCAGCTCAGGGGACGCACGGAGATCTGCAGTTCCTCTTCCAGCTCATCGAGGATATCGAAAGGATCCTTTCCTTCGCGGTCCATCTTGTTCACGAAGATCATCACCGGCGTCTTGCGCATGCGGCAGACCTCCATCAGCTTGCGCGTCTGGGTCTCCACCCCTTTTGCCACGTCGACCACCACAATCACGCTGTCCACGGCGGTGAGCGTACGGAAGGTATCTTCGGCAAAATCCTGGTGACCGGGGGTATCGAGGATGTTGATCTTGTGATCACTATATTCGAAACCCATCACAGACGTAGCAACCGAGATTCCACGCTGTTTTTCAATCTCCATCCAGTCGGAGGTAGCCGTTTTTTTTATCTTGTTCGACTTGACAGCACCCGCTACGTGAATGGCACCGCCAAAAAGCAGCAGCTTCTCGGTGAGTGTGGTTTTTCCCGCGTCGGGGTGACTGATGACGGCAAAAGTACGCCGCCGTTCTATTTCTTCTTTTATTGTCATT
>CAZRRC010000074.1:5363-11681 GCA_964602395.1 uncultured Proteiniphilum sp.
ACCATCTCTGCCAGATCGGCCGCATAAGTCGGGCTCCCCCACTGGTCATCCACAATGGTCAGACGCTCCCTCTCCTGCATGAGCCGGATCATCGTTTTCACAAAGTTGGCGCCATAAGCGGAGTACAACCAGGAAGTGCGCAAAATGATCCAGTCCCCTCCTGCTGCCTGCAATGCTTCTTCTCCTGCCAGTTTTGTTTTACCATAAACCGACAATGGCTGAGCAGCCATCGTCTCCTTGTATGGAACCGTCGATGCGCCATCAAACACAAAGTCGGTGGAGATATGGATTACTTTTACACCATACTTCACAGCAACTTGTGCGATGTGGGTTACTGCGGTGGTATTGATGGCGGTGGCTTTCTCCACATCTGTTTCCGCCCTGTCCACCGCCGTATAAGCAGCGCAGTTGATGAGATATTGAATTCCGTGATCGGCTACAAAGGCATCAATCTGGTTGACATCGGTGATATCCAGTGTGTCGGCATCGGTAAAAAAGAAGCGGTAAGGCAGGTTCATGCGGGAAGTCAGTGCTTTGATCTCACTGCCCAGCTGCCCATAGGCGCCGGTAACCAGCACATTCTTCTGTACCAGCCCGTAAAAGTACTGCTGTTTGGGTGTCTCCTTCTCGGTGCCTCCCAAAGCTTTGCTTAATCCTGTAAATATGGGCATATTTTTTTATGATTCCGGATCCTTTTCATCCATCGTTTTGTACTTCTGCGATAGCAGCCGCAGCAGGGCGGTGATCTGCTTTACGGCAGCCTGCGTTTCGGCAGAGATCTCACGCTGTTGCAACTTCAGGAACATATAACCATAGAGTGCCGTGAAACACGTTTCAAGCTCTGCCACTTGCTTGTCCGCTGTTTTGGCCCGCAAGGCCACGATGTGCGGCAGGGTGTGGTAGTAGAGGGCGATATATTCCGACTCTCGGGGATCTTTCAGCAGCTGCAGATGTAGATCGGTCAGTTCAATGATGATGTTCTTGTTGATCTGCAGGTGCCCCTCATTCCGGAGACCCTCTGACTTCATCATCATGATAAGACCCTCATACCAATCGCGCGCCGCATCACGCTCTTCCACTGTTTGATAAGCAGAATTGATGATGGATTGCTGCACCTTATCTATATCGAGCTCACAGGCACGCAAAAGGTCTTCTGTTTGCCACATATAGAGAAGGTACTCTGCAATGTTGTCTTTTTTTTTCGGGATGTTCATAGGGGTGTCGCCTGTTCGGGAGATCTGTTACCCGAAACTTTTCACTAAATTTGCCACAAAAATACAACTTTATGCGCAAGTTTCAACAAAACGGCACTTCATTTCACATCATCGAGTCAGGCTATTTCCGGGGTGACGGGGGTGTGATGTTTGGGCCGGTGCCCAAAAAATACTGGTCGGCAAAGTACAAGGTAGACGAAAAAAATATGTGTATCATGTCGCTCCGCTGCCTTTTTATTGTCAGTGGCGACCGCCGGATACTGGTCGACAACGGACTGGGAGACAAACATGCATCGAAGTTGAAGTTCTTTCAGCCTTTCGAGCAGAAAGATATGCGGGAGGAGATCCGCAAGATTGGCTATGAGCCCGAAGAGGTGACCGATGTGATTCTCACGCACCTTCACTTCGATCATTGCGGCGGCAGCACCGTTCTCAATGAGAGACAACAGGCCGTTCCCGCTTATCCCAACGCCACGTACCACCTGAGTCTGAAACAGTGGCAGAACTATCGCAACCCGTCGCTCTTTGAGCAGGGATCATTCTTTGCCGATAACATCGAGCCGGTCTATGATGCGGGACAGTTGCAGTTTGTACTCGACGACATGCAACTCAATGAGCAGGTACGTCTTGAGCTGTATGATGGACACACGCCCGGCCAGATTGCGGTGCTGTTCGAAACCGAAGAAGGAAATTACGCCTTTCCCGGCGATGTGGTACCCACCTCGCTCAACCTGGCTCTCAGCTGGCTCTCTGCATACGACAACAGCGTGGCCGTGGCCATGGAGGAGAAAAAGCGATTCATGGAAAAGGCCAAAGAGGATAAGCGCACGTTGATCTTTTATCACGACGCCTATACCCCTTCGGCCCAGTTATAGTGCAGACTTGGTGGTATGTTTTTATTTCTTTTTTGTGATGATGATTACACCCTCTTTGGCCTCTTCACCATATAGTTCTACCCCACTCTTGCCTTTCAATACGGAAACGGATTCAATTTCTTTGGAATCGATGGTAGTCATTTTAAAATCCTTTGTCATTTTCTTTCCATCCACAATAATTAAGGGTTGATTTCCGCTTGAGTGACGTAAGCTCAGTGGTGAATTTTCATTCAGCGTATCTATCAATACTCTTACAGTCCCTTTCGTAGTACCAGTAAACATAATCTCCGATGTGTCCCTATCTACACCGTTCTTTTTTGTTTTAATGACAATTACTCCATCACGACCCTCTTCGCCATACACTTCGGTCTCTATTTTATCTTTTATTACCGTAATAGACTCTATCTCATCGGGTTGCAGTTCGTTGTAAACTTCGGTCGTTGCTTTCTGCCCATCCACAAACACCAACGGTTTATCTTTCAAGGATGTGCCCACTATCTGGATGTGCACCTTTCCCGAATCGACCGGTAAAGTCGCATCTTTCGGAGCTTCAGCCGCTTTTGCGTTTAATTTCGGTGCAGAAAGTACTGTCATGCCCAGGAATAGTACAGGAAGCACCATCGCGTAGTTCCATTTCATTTGTCTGTTTGTTTTGTTTTTCTTCATCATTTTGATTCTTTTGTGCAAGTCGCGTTGGCGGAAATTATTTGCCAGGGCAAATTTAAATTCGCCCGCACTTTTGCGGATTAATAGTATTTGATATTGTTTGTTATCGACTCCCTGAAGGAGTACTTCTTCGTCGGCCTGGTATTCATGGAGCGACTGCATCTCCCGGCGTAACAGCCATGAGAAAGGGTTGAACCAGAAAACAGCGGTGAAAAAATCGAATAAGATCATATCGAACGAATGATGCAATTGTATGTGCGCTTTTTCGTGGCGAATGATTGCTTCGTGGCTTTCCGACAACTCTGCACGCGTAATCACCACGTAGCGCATCCAACTGAAGGGAGAGACAGACTTGTCGGTGACACACAGTACCGTATGATCTGCAAGCGTTTGTTTTTCCGATGTCCGGATGATGGTCACAATCTGAACCAACCCAATCAGGTAGCGTACTACCGTAAAAAGAAATCCAGCAACGAACAATATAAACAGGATATCAGACCATGGTAATACCAAAGTTGATGGATCGCTCACCCATGGCATATCTGAAAGAGAAGCGTAGTCCACTGAAGAGATGCTGTTTTCCGCATTTGGCTCTTGCAGGGGAAGAAAATTATAACGAAAGAGCGGCAGAACACATATCATCAGCATCATCCACAGCAATGAGAAACGGTTGGCTGCATGAAAAGTGTAATGGATAAAGAAAAACCGGTATAGCCCATAAAACAGAACCATCAGCACCGATGCGCGTAGCAGGTAATAAAGAAAAGATTCCATGGATGATTATTTTTTGTCGTTCGTTTTTTCCACTTCTTCCAGCAGCTTCCGGATTTCTTCTACCGTGATATCCTTCTCCTTTATCAAGGAAGAGACCACATGCAGGTAGGAATTATCGAAATACTTCCTTACCACATTCTTCAGATTACCATTCCGGTACTGTTCCTCCGTGATAACCGGAAAATAACGGTACGTGGTACCCAATGCGTCGTGCGACAAATATCCTTTCTCTTCGAGAGAACGCACATACGTGGACAAGGTATTGAAATGTGGCTTGGGATCGGGATATTTCTCCACTAGCTGCTTCACAAACAAAGGTCCTTCCTCCCAAAACAGATTCATCACCTCTTCTTCTTTAACCGTTAATTCTTTTACTACATGCATTTTATTACTTTTTTTATCTATTCAATAAATCGAGCATACACATCCTTGCACACTCATGTGAAATCTTGATCACGATGCAAATGTAACTAAACATTTTAGTTTATGAACTAAATATATTAGTTATTTAACTATTTATTTTAGTTAAATAATTTCAATCACTCTGCAACTGCTTCTCATATAGTGTATAAAAGGAAATGAAAAACCCAATAAAATGAGTAACTTTGAAGCATAAAAATTTTGATTGTATGAAATACAAAGCATTTATCGGCTTCATGGTATTCCTGATATGCATCCCGGCATTCGCTGAATCCGCCCCTTTTGTTGATACACAGGACCCATCATCCCCACCGGCTGAAGAGGCTCCATCCGATTCTGTTTTATTAAAGAATGTTGTATCTCCATCCCCCTCATCCCTTTGCGTCAGCCAGTGAAATGCGCAAGGCGGCCTACGGTTTTTAAGAAATTTGATTAACTTTGCACCATTCGACAAGTTGACAGAAATTATTTACCAATTGATATTCGTCATCAAATTATTACACTCATGAAGAGAGTCTTATTTATTACATTTGCATTTATGGCTTTGATAGCATGCAACAACTCGCAGAAATCTGGCACTACGTCCGGCGAAAAAGGAACAATCTTTTTCACAGAGTTCGACACCCCTTATGGCACACCTCCTTTCGACAAAATTGAGTTTGCCGACTTCAAGCCCGCCTTTCTGGCAGGGATGGAAGAAGAAACTGCCGAAATTGAGGCAATTGCCAATAATCCGGAAGCACCCACTTTCGAAAACACCATTGTGGCCCTCGACAACAGCGGGAAGCTGCTTACCCGTGTTTCTCGTGTCTTCTACGGATTGAAAAGCGCGGAAACAAACGATTCCATTCAGGCACTGGCCGAGGAACTTTCACCGCTCCTGTCGGAACACAGCGACAACATCAACCTCAACGAAAAATTGTTTAACCGTATCAAGACGGTACACGACGACACCACCGGGCTGAACCTCACCACTGAACAGTATCGCCTGCTGGACGATAAATACAAAAGCTTTGTCCGCTCGGGTATCATGCTGGGTGAAGCTGAAAAAACGCGGCTCCGGGAGATCAACAAAGAACTGTCGGCTCTCACCCTCAAGTTTGGAAACAACCTGCTGAAAGAAACAAACAGCTTTAAAATGGTTATCGATAACAAAGCTGACCTTGCCGGATTGCCCGAAGGCATTGTGGCTGCTGCAGCAGATGCCGCCAAAGCTGCCGGTGAAGAAGGAAAATGGGTCTTTGGCTTGCAGAAACCCAGCTGGTTGCCCTTCCTGCAGTATGCCAACAACCGCGAATTGCGTGAAAAACTCTACAAAGCCATGTACATGCGTGGCGACAACGACAATGAGAACGACAACAAAAAAATTATCAACGACATTGTCAACCTGCGCATAGAAAAAGCCCAAATGCTGGGTTACGACACCCATGCCGATTTTATTCTCGCCGAAAATATGGCTAAGACACCAGAAAATGTGTACAAACTGCTCAATGAAGTATGGGGCTATGCATTGGCACAAGCCAAAAAAGAGGCTGTAGAATTGCAGAAACTCATTAATACCGAAGGAGGAAACTTTAAACTGGCTTCATGGGACTGGTGGTATTATGCCGAAAAAATGCGCCAGCAACAGTATGCACTCAACGAGGAAGAGCTGAAGCCCTACTTCAAGATGGAGAACGTGCGCGAAGGGGTATTCACCGTAGCAAACAAACTCTATGGTTTGAACTTCAAAAAGCTCGACAATATTACAGGATACCATCCCGAAGTAGAAGCATATGAAGTGACCGATGCGGACGGATCTCATGTTGCCATTTTCTATACAGACTATTTCCCGAGGGCAGGTAAAAATGCAGGAGCCTGGATGAGCAGCTTCCGTGGACAGCAAGTACTTAACGGCGAAAATATCCGCCCCCTTGTTTTCAACGTGGGTAACTTCACACGCCCCACAGAGACCACTCCCGCCCTGTTGACACTCGATGAGGTGGAAACTCTCTTCCATGAATTCGGACACGCCCTGCACGGCATGCTTTCCAACGTAAACTATGCCGGACTCTCGGGCACAAGTGTCTCACGCGACTTCGTGGAGCTTCCTTCCCAGATCATGGAACACTGGGCATTTCACCCAGAAGTGCTGAAGCTCTACGCTACACACTACCAAACAGGTGAAGTCATTCCCGATGAACTGATTGCGAAGATTGATGCCGCCGCCAAATTCAATATGGGCTTTACCACAACCGAGTTTGTGGCAGCAGCCCTACTCGACATGGACTATCACACCCAACGGGAGATAAAAGAAATGGATGTGCGCGAATTTGAAAAACAATCGATGGCGTAAATAGGCCTGATCGATGAAATTATCCCCCGCTACC
>CAZRRC010000075.1:0-11566 GCA_964602395.1 uncultured Proteiniphilum sp.
ACCGATGAACAGATCACACGCATTGAACAATCGGGAGAAGTTTCGCCACAGATCGATGTAGTTGCCACCACAAGCGGAATCGTAATTTCAAAAAATGTAAATCAGGGTGATTATGTCAATACAGGTACAGTCCTTTTTGATGTAGCCAACTTATCGCAGGTATGGGCTGTCTTCGATGCGTACGAGTCTGACCTCCCTTTTCTGAAGGTGGGTGACCGGCTGGAATATACACTTCAGTCGCTCCCCGGCAAAACATTTTCGGGGAGGATATCCTTTATCAATCCCATTTTGGATCCTTCCACACGTACCGCTAAAGTGCGCGTAGAGACAACCAATCCAGGTATGGAACTGAAACCGGAAATGTACGCCAACGCCCTCATCCATGCGCCGCTTAAACAATATAAAGATGAGGTTGTAATTCCTAAGTCGGCCATTCTCTGGACCGGAAAGCGTTCCATCGTCTATGTGAAGCAGCCCGACACCGAAACGCCCGCCTTCCTGCTTCGGGAAATAGAACTGGGCCCGTCGCTCGGAGATGCATATGTCGTATTGTCCGGCATACACGACGGAGATGAAATTGTGACAAATGGTGCATTTACCATCGATGCCAGTGCACAGCTCTCCGGAAAACGCAGCATGATGAACGATGAGGCAGGCCGGACCGTAACGGGACACGAAGGACATACGATGCATGGGAGCAGCACTCCCGCCACCACAGGACACGAGGGACACAATATGCAGGCTGCTTCAGGCAGTGAGCATGTAATGCTCGCGGTGCAGGGTTTGTGCGAGATGTGCAAGGATCGCATTGAGAAAGCAGCAAAATCGGTCAGTGGTGTCACTTCTGCAAACTGGGATATCAAAACAAAACAGTTACATCTCAATTATGATCCTGCAAAGACATCGGTCGATGACGTAAAGAAGGCTGTAGCCAAAGCCGGTCACGATACAGACAAATACAAAGCGGACAAGGCAACTTATGATGCCTTGCCCGCTTGTTGTAAATACAGGAGTTAATAAAAGAGGATTTACAGAGAGACTATTCTGGCCAGCCCACCGTCTGTGTCAGCAAAACCTCCTGACTGGGTTTCAGTTTAAGCAGTTTGCTTAACGCATCTTTGTTGAACGAACCGCGGACAACTGAGCCCAGTCCTTCAGAAGCACAGTAGAGATAGACATTCTGTGCTACAAACCCGCAGCTTGTGAAGGCATACTCTTTACTGGAAGCTTTGTCCATATCGGAAACAAAAATCAGGTTCAGTGCTGCCTTTGCTACGAATTCCTGGGTACCGGTTTTATCTCTGAAGTCGCCTTTCTGTATCTCTTTCAGCTGATGGTTCCGGGCGTCATAAAAAAAGAGTCCGATTTTGGTGGCTACATACAATTCCAGCTCTTGTCGGTTGTTGGCCGTGGGTGCCGTACGTTTATCGTCGCGGTTGAATCCGTTTGCAGCCCACAAAAGATCCGACATTTGCTTTACAGTCAAATCTTTGGATTCAAAAGAACGAGTCGATTTTCGTTCATTCAATGCCTGCATCAATGGTTTTCCTCCTGTCTTGTCGGGTGCTGGCAATTGAATGTCTTGTGCTCTCAGCATGTTGCACATCATAAGAATAGATAGGAAAAAGATCAATTTATACATCGCACATTAAATTAAGTACAGTTATCGTTTTACAATCACATCTTTAAACATATAACTATTGTCACTGACTCTTACAGATTTGCCACTTTCAGCCGTCACATTTATAAGAGTAACCTCTTTTGTGATGATGAAGGGATACTTTTCCACATGAGTCTCGTCAATTCTGTCTTTATTAAAATTAGCAAAGATGGCAGGACCCTTATAGTTCTCCGGATGGCCGGCATCCTCAATTTTAAGATTTTCTATGGTGATTTTTTCCGGCATATAGCAGGTGTACCCGAAATCATGCTGACCTGAATTGGATCCGCCAATGAGGTTTACGCTGCCCGATTTCACACCGCGAGGTACAAATACGCAATCACGGATAATGAATTCGCCCTCCCAGGTGCTGCCGTAGTCGGAGCGCAAGTTGATGAGATTGTTACCCCGGATGGTAGAATTCTCCACGATAAAGGTACCACTGCCAATGGCGTTTATTCCCTGGTGTCCCAGCGTTGAATTTCGGATGGTGGCATTAGCCACACCCATGTGGGCATCGAACCGGGAGAAGGTACAGCGATCATACAACAGGTTTTTGCAGTAATTGGACCCCATGATCCCCCAGTATGCAGAATTGTTGATGTCATTCGTTTGGCTACAATTCTCGAATGTGATGTTCAATGCGCGGTTGATATTTATATCATAGGTACCCATGGATACCTCAACACCTGCCGATCCGATGGTCTTGTATACTTTGTGGCCTGTAAGAATGGTGTTTTTCACCTTGACATAGGCACAATTCGTGATGCTGATGAAACCATTATAGGGTGCACCAAACTCTCCTTCGCCGATGATGCGGTGTTCCAGTCCGTCCACTACCACGTTAGATCGCCTGATCGCTATACCACGGGCATAGTAATTGTATTTTGACACCTCTTGGTTAGCAATGGTTGTAAATTTTCCACCGGTAATGGTCAGTTCCGTTTCATCGATCGGGAGCACAACGATATCTGTGACCTGATCAAAATCCCAGATGATGGGTGTATTTACATCCACTACCCCGTTTTTATCCACAACAAACACATCCGTTTGCGAAGAGCCGTTATTTTGATTTGCACCATATCGGATATAGCGTTTTACATTAGAATCCGTTACAGTCACGAGGCAAGGGCCTGGCAGTGAAATATCCAACTTTTGTTGGTTTCTTTTCAAAGAAGTAACATTGGCGGGCTTAAATGACTGTTTGCCAGAGTTAACCGAAAAAACATGCGCATTCCGGTCCTCCACTTTGGTATCGTCGATGAGGAATGCAGCAGTACCAAAATCGGTGTTTGTCCGGACGTCAGCTGTCAGTTTTTTTGCACCGATATAATACGTAGCCTTGTCATCGGCTTTTACGGTCAAATTGTGCTGATTGGCAAATACGTGTGTTGCCACAATCGCTGCCATGTCATCGGTCTTTCCGTCGCCTTTGGCTCCAAAATCGCTGTAACGAACCCATCCGTTGGCAATAAATTTTTTGATCTCATCCTGAGAAGGCGTTTCCTTTTTGGATGTAGGCTTGGGTTCGTCCGTAATGCCTCCTTTATCGGGCAGGGTCTGACAGGATATCTGGGTAAAGTTACACAGAAAAGAAAGGATAAAAATTATAAGGTATACTCGCTTCATGAATAAATATTTTAAAAAAAATGAATAATTGTATTCCTGCAAATTTACAATTTATTTAATTCATGACATCGGTCTCCCTCAAATAATTATTCTTCCATTAAAAAAAAGATTGGATCGGTCAAGTATTCCATTACATGATAAATAAAACGAGTTGTTTCACCGCCATCTACGATGCGGTGATCCACGGTTAGCGAGAGTGGCATGATGTGACCAATCGCAATCTGGTTGTCCTGCACAATAGGCGTTTGCATGATTCTTCCTATTCCCAGTATACCTGCCTGTGGGTAATTAATTACCGGCGTGGCAAAAATACCGCCAATAGAACCGAAGCTGGTAACAGAGAATGAACCCTCTTTCATTTCATCGAGCGTAAGTTTTCGTTTCCGGGCTTTGTCGGCCAACTCTTCAATCTGTTGTGCGATTCGAAAGATCGACAGTCTGTCGGCATCCCGTATCACTGGTACCATCAATCCGTCGGGAGCATCCACAGCAATGCCGATGTGGCAGCGGTTGCGTACGATCATCCGGCTATTTTCCGTGTCTATCTGTGAATTGAGCTGCGGGTGCTTCTTCAGCGGCATGGCCACGGCCTTAACAATAAAGGCCAGATAGGTCAGTGTCACTCCCCGATCTGCGAACTTTTGTTTATACCTGTCTCTCACGGCCATCAGACCCGAGATTTCCACCTCTTCGAAAACCGACATGTGTGCGGCATTGTGTTTGGCATGCAGCATGTTCCTGGCGATGGTCTTCCTGATCTGGGTCAACGGCAGGTAGGTCACATCCTCTGACTGGGTTGTGCCGTATTGTGGAACAGGGACAGAGGCAGACAATCCTTTTTTGTAGTTCAGGATATCTTCACTTCTCACCCTTCCCGAGGGACCGCTACCCGGCACCTGGTTGATGTCGATGGCCATCTCTTTGGCCATGGCCCGTGCTACCGGTGTGGCAAGAGCTTTGCGTTTCGTTGTCTCGGATGAGGTATCACCTTGTGCAGCCTCACTGCTCTCCGGCAGGATGGCATCTTTTTCGGCCACCTCCATGGTTCCCACCACCGCACTGGCATCGTCATCGGTCTCAGAAACAAGATCGGTGGTCACTTTCTCCTTTTTTGTTTCCGGCTGCTGGCCTTCCTGCAGCGTAGCACCATCCACCGTCTCAATCTCCACAAGCGGCGAACCCACTTTGATGACATCGCCCACGCTGCCATGCAGGAGGGCAACTACACCCTGTCGGGGCGACGGGATATCGGCCACTACTTTGTCGGTTTCCATCTGTACAAGGGGATCTCCTTCCTTTACCTGTTGTCCTTTGGCCACATACCATTCCAGGATGGTTCCTTCTTCGAGTCCTTCTCCTAAATCGGGGAAATTAAATGTATACCTCATCAAATTTTCTTTTTTATAAATGGTGTTGAAACAGCAAAAGCCGGATTAAAAATTGAATATTTTTTCTATTTCGTAAAAAATCCGCTCCGGAGAAATAATGAAATATGGCTCTCCTTGTGCCAGCGGGACGATGGTGTCGAAGCCCATCACCCTGCGGGGGGGCGCTTCCAGATAAAGAAATGCTTCCTCGTTGGCGATGGCAATCAGCTCCGACCCCACGCTAAACGATTCATGTGCCTCGGCTACCACGACCATCCGGCCTGTTTTTCGCACCGAATTGCGGATGGTTTCCCTGTCGATGGGATAAATGGTGCGCAAGTCGATCAGTTCTACCGAGATGCCGGCCTCTTCGGCCATGGCGATGGCTTTCTGACATTCCCGTATCAATGCGCCAAAGGCAACGACAGTCACATCGGAGCCATCCTGAATCACTTTGGCCTTGCCCAGCGGCAAGCTGTATTTTTCGTCCGGCACCTCCTGTTTGATGGCCCGGTAGATTCGTTTCGGCTCCATGAAAACAACCGGATCGTTGCTCTCAATGGCCGATATCAACAACCCTTTTGCATCGTAGGGAGTGGAGGGTACCACCACTTTGAGTCCGGGTATATGTGCGTACAGCGCCTCCGGACTGTCGGAATGATGTTCCAATGCATTGATTCCGCCACCATAAGGGAAACGGATTACCATGGGTACGTTGTATTTTCCCCGGGATCGGTTTTGCATTCGCGACACGTTCGATGCGATCTGGTTAAAGGCTGGATAGGTGAACCCTTCGAACTGTAGTTCCACAATCGGCCTGAGACCGGAGACGGCCATTCCCAATGCGGTGCCCACAATACCCGACTCAGCCAGGGGAGAGTCGAAGACCCGTTCCACGCCATACTTCTTCTGCAACCCTTCGGTCACACGAAAGACGCCTCCTTCCACACCCACATCTTCGCCATAAATGACAACTCCCTCATCCTCTTTCAATTTAATATCCAAAGCGTTGTTAATCGCTTTCACCATGGTCATCACACTCATCTCCTTTTCTCCTTCCAGCTTAAAAATTCTTCGTATTCGCCTTTTTGTCTCCGCAGGTCGTCCGGCATATCGGTAAACATATGGTCGAACACATCATTGTGGTGATATCCCTTGTTTTGTTCTGCCTCAAAGAACTGTCCGGTGATTTGGTGTTTGTACTCTTCCGTCAGTTTCTCCACGTCGATGTTCCAGATCCCTTTTCTCTCCATATAACGTCTCAGCCTCATCAGCGGATCGGTCAGTCCCCACTCTACCTCTTCTTCCTTTTTGCGGTACTTGGAGGGATCATCGGAGGTGGTGTGGGCTCCCAGTCGATAAGTAAATGCCTCAATCAGCACCGGTCCTTTACCTGCCAGGGCGTGTGCCGCCGCAGTTTGATAGGCCAGATACATGGCAAAGAAATCGTTTCCGTCGACTTTGATACCCGGGATACCGAAAGCGACCGACTTCACGGCAAGGTTGACCGATTTGGTCTGTGACCTTACCGGTACTGAGATAGCGTACTGGTTATTTTGAATGGTGAAGACAACCGGCACCTGCCACACCCCGGCAAAGTTCAAGGCTTCACTGAAGTCGCCCTCCGACGTACCGCCATCGCCAATAAAGGTGAAGACAGCCTCATCCTTTTTCCGGTATTTCACGGAGTAACCGATGCCGGTAGCGTGGTGTAGCTGGGTTCCTATTGAAATGGCAATGGGCAGTGTATGGTTGGCATTTTGAAAACTGCCCCCACGCTCATTTCCCAGATAAAAGAGAAACATCTCTTTCATGGTGACTCCTTTCGCCAGCAGGGTACCCATCTCACGGAAGGCCGGCACCAGCCAATCCTCCTCTCTGATGTGCATGCCCGCGGCAATGTGGATGGCTTCCTGTCCCAGATTGGGTGTATAGGTATACATGCGCCCCTGACGCTGATAAGAGATCGCCATTTCATCGGCTATCCGCTCATAGTGCATCTGTTTATAGGCATCGATGATGGTGTCATCATCGAGCACAGGCATATACTTGGGGGTGATTACATCTCCATCGTTGTCGATGAGAGAGAGCATTTTATCTTCTAATGGATTAAAGTCACGAAAAATGTCAGGTAAATTGTCTTGAATCATTTATCTGTTTATTTAGAACGAATATATTTTAAGCTGTGATTATTCGTTGGCTATATAACATTCCGACCAAAAAAATGTTTTTGGTCGGGGAAATAAACAGATCATAAAAAAAAGGAGAGAGTTGATCTTCAGCAGCCCTTTTGAAGTCCTCAATCCTTAAAATCAGGAGATGCCAGGTTGGATAACGAGGAACCGATGTGTCAGCGTTTTTATCTCAAATAATCCTGAATGCGGTATGCAAACAATCAAAATATCAAGATGCTTATGGTCTGGTTGTTTTCTTCAGACGCAACGCTTTCATGATTTTTTCAAAGAAAGATGTATTCTCATCTATCCCGGCAAAAAGTTCAGCACCGGGTCCGTACGCAAATACCGGCACCATCACACCTGTGTGACCTCCCGTAGTAAAACGGCCTGTCACTTCACCCGTTTGCATATTTCCTCCTGTCAATGTCAATCCTCCTGTTTCATGATCGGCGGTCACAATGACCAATGTTCTGCCATCTTTTTCCGCAAACTCGAGTACCTTGCCAATGGTTTTTTCAAAATCAAGCATCTCCTCCACCGTATACTGCATATCCCTATTGTGACCGCCACCATCTATTTCTGAAGCCTCTACCATCAGGAAGAAACCTTTTTTATGATTGTCTAAAATATTGAGGGCGACTTCAGTAGTCTGTTCCAGTTGATTTCCACGGTCCTTTACCCTTCCTTCTTTCAGAAAGCCCGCAAGCTTGCCCTGTTTCACGGTCTTGATGCTGTCCAGGTTATCATGTACCTGATATCCCTTTTGCTTTAACTCATCCACCAGGTTTCTCCCGTTGTCGTGTTTAGTAAACCGTTCAATACCTCCGCCAATAAAGAGATCTATCTCCGATTGTACATACGCTTCGGCTATTTCCTTCGTCATATTTCTACTGGTCACATGGGCAACAAAATCGGATGGCGTCGCATCCAGCAGACTGGTGGTGACCACGATACCGGTTGCCAATCCATTCTCCTGCGATATCTTAATCAAGGAAGGTACGGGATTGCCGAGCGTGTCTACACCAATCGCAGAATTGTTGGCCTTGTGTCCGGTAGCGATGGCTGTTCCACCCGCGCCAGAGTCGGTTACATAACGATTGCCCGATTGTGTTCGGGAGTACCCCACCTCTTTGAAATTATTCAGATGGAGCTGCCCCTTGTTTGCCGTAGCTCCCGCAAAAATCTGTGCTGTACCCATGCCATCGCCAATCATCAGTATCACATTTTTAGGTCTTTTCGATTTGAACTTGTGTGAAATGGTGCGAACCTCATAAAAATCCTGATTCTGATAGGTCGACTCCACTCCTTCAAAAGTTTTCTGTTGGCTCAGGATTGGGCTAAGGGCGAGTATCAATAAGATGATCGTGGAAAAAAGTCTTGTATTCATATATAAACCGTTGTTATTTATTTGCATCATAATCTCTTCATCATACTGGACGAAAAAACATTCCTATTCTGCAAATTTAAAACAAATATCTCTTCGGTCCAGTAATATGTAAGGCTTTACTGGTGAACATTCTTCACTCCCTGCACGTTTTAATTCACAAAACCGTTCGATAAAAACAAAGCCGAAACAAAATTTAAAACATCGCGTCCCATGAATTCAAGAAATCTCTTTGCACTTTTCTTTTCAATTGTCGTGTTAATCCAGACAGGATGTAATACCGGCAACAAGAGTGAAGGCGAAGAGAGCGAAAACGGCGTCTTGCAGGCAGATACCATCCTTCAGGTTCCGGAAGAAAAGCGCGTGCTGACCGAAGATGATATTGTGTTGCAAAAAGATTTGCAGTACGATCAGTATACACTGGATGATGTATATCCCTATCAGGACACCGTCCGCCGTTTTCAATGGGAGAAAATAAAAAGAGAAATAGCCATTCTGGAGAATGCCGTCGCCGACGGAGGCAGCTGAGGTGTGTTAAGCAATTACAAAAATAGAAACGGCGAAGCGCCCACCATTGAGGATTTCGTAAGAAACGACTACCGACTTGTTTCGGATCAACATGGGGTTGAACGTTATCAATCGGTGCCACTTTACAGTGAAAATGGAGACAGCACGCTGGTTCGGTATGGACGGGATGGCTGGCTGGTAAAAATCAATGGGAGCGACACCACCGACTTCCTCTCTGTGACGGGGGTATCCATGGAAGGGACTTATTTACTCCCCCGGAAGTATCTTATTGCATGGGGCGACAGTGCCCGGTTCAACAAAGTGGTGACGGTGGATGTCACCAATCAACATATCGCCACCCTTGAGAAAAAGGGTGATGCCTGGCACATACTCAGCATGAATCCTGCCACTTCGGGCGTGCACAAACCGCCCCATGCCCATGAGACCCCTGTCGGCATCTTTGCCATACAGGAGAAGAAGGAGAAAATGTATTATCTGAAAGACGGCACCAGCGAGATAGCAGGTTACGCCCCCTATGCCTCTCGTTTTACCAATGGCGCTTACATTCATGGGGTGCCAGTTCAGTATCCCCGAAAAAGCATCATTGAATACAGTCCTTCGCTGGGAACGACTCCCCGTTCTCATATGTGTGTCAGAAATGCCTCGTCGCACGCAAAATTTGTATATGAGTGGGCCACGGTCAGGCAATCGGTCGTTATTGTAATTGATTAACAGTCTTGTTCAGAAAAAATAGTATATTTGGCGACACAATCTCCGAGTAAGACTATGCGAATCATCCTGTTATCAACTATTTTTTTCGTTTTCTCTGCCCTCTCTTTCCCTATAGGAACCAGAGAGAGCAAAAAGGACATCTCCAAAATCGACTTTTCTTCATCCGCCCCCGAACTCCTTTATAAAGAGATGAAACTGGAGGGACTGGTACATTTCGATGCTTTTAAGGCAGCCTATACCGGTTACAAGAAGTTAAACAAACAGAATAATTCTTTGCTGACGCTGATCGACTTCAATCTGCCTTCCACCGAGAAGAGAATGTATGTGTTGGACATGGCAAAGAAAGAGGTGCTTTTTGTAACGTATGTTTCGCATGGCCGAAACAGCGGGGAAAATTACGCCACCTCTTTCTCCAACCGGAATGGTTCTCACAAAAGCTCACTCGGATTCTACCGCACTGCCGGCACTTACCAGGGAGGTAACGGCTATTCGTTGCTTCTGGACGGACTGGAGAAAGGGATCAATGACCAGGCCCGACCCCGCGCCATTGTAATCCATGGAGCCGATTATTGCAGCGAAGCGGTCATCCGCTCCAGCGGGCGATTGGGTCGCAGTTTCGGTTGCCCGGCACTGCCCAGAGAATTGGCAAAACCCATTATCAACACCATCAAAGGAGGTTCGCTGCTCTTTATTTATGCCGACCAGGCCGATTACCTGGCGAAGAGTGAGGTGATATGAGTCTGTTCAATGGCCGTGGAGCCTCTTCAGCTATTTTTGACTTCCAGTATATCCCGGATATCGGTGGTGAATTTTCTGGAGAGATGCTGCTGATACATCTTAAACCGGCGGGCATCCTGTGAAGCCAAGCGAACGCCGGAGGAAGAGGGATTGGCGTTGATGGCATCAAGGGTATCCATCAGCTTCTTGTGGCGGGGATTGGTATTCATTTCGGCGAAAAGGGAGGGCTGCAGCTGATTCTCATCGATAAAATTATACAGGGTGACCCCGGCACGTTTATATCGAAGGTGGGGTTCGAAAATCTTTTTTAATCCTGCCACAGCAAAATCAACAATCTCCAGCGTGGAGGAGGTAGGGAAAGGAAGCCTTACTTCTGTGCTCCGCGAGAGGGGTTCTTCCGTATCCTTGAAATAATTGGTCTGCACGAAGACCGACAGGCGACTGCACATTGACTGTTGTTTCCGTATTTTCGCAGCTGCCATCGCGGTGAACGTCACAACCCTTTCTTTGATCTCGTCCCATGTTTCATATTCTTTCTCGAAGGTGCGGGTCACCGAATAGCTCTTGCTCTTCTCCCAATCGATGAAGTCGATGCAACCTATCCCGTTGAGTTCCTTCTGCAGGTTCACGCCGGTGATGGTCATATTTTTGCGTACCCACGACTCGGGCATGTCCGCAAAATCGAGGGCTCTGGTCACCCCCGCCGCCTGTAGTTTTGCGGCATTGCGACGCCCTACTCCCCAGATATCTTCAACAGGTAGCCAGCGAAGCGCTTTCTGCCTTTTCTCCTCGGTGTCGATGATGTGACAGCCGTCGGTTTGGGAGGGATATTTTTTTGCAATGCGGTTGGCAACCTTGGCCAACGCCTTGGTAGGGGCAATGCCCACGCTGATGGGTATGCCCGTCCATCGCACCACCTGCTCCTTCATCCGTAAACCATACGCCCTCAGATCCTGCATCCCCGAGAGGTCGAGAAAACACTCATCCACTGAATACACCTCCTGCCGGAGCGTATAGTTCGCCAGGATGCTCATCACCCGGCGGCTCATGTCGCCATACAGGCTAAAGTTGGCCGAGTAGACCGCAACATTGTGTCGTTTAAACAATGCTTCCACCTGAAAAGCGGGCACACCCATCTGGATGCCGGCTTTCTTGGCTTCGTTGCTGCGCGCGATGACACACCCGTCGTTGTTGGAGAGAACCACCACGGGACGCTTGTTGAGCGAGGGATTGAAAACCCTTTCGCAGGAAGCATAAAAGTTGTTGCAGTCGACCAGCGCGATCATCAGTGCTTGCGGATGGAATAGATGACAATACCCCACACGATCAGCGTATTTTCCGACGTGATCACGATGGGTTGAAAAGTGGGATT
>CAZRRC010000076.1:0-11513 GCA_964602395.1 uncultured Proteiniphilum sp.
TGATGGCATAACGGGGATCCGTCTATACGGAGAACCGTTACGCTCTTGCGTATCAATAGGGATGTGGCGACC
Source organism: uncultured Proteiniphilum sp. (assembly GCA_964602395.1). Lineage (GTDB taxonomy): Bacteria > Bacteroidota > Bacteroidia > Bacteroidales > Dysgonomonadaceae > Proteiniphilum. Next base: position 73 of record CAZRRC010000076.1, read on the forward strand.
CTAAAAATAGTTATTTTTTGGTATTGCAACTTAGCTGTGAATTCCTTAATTTTGTGTTCGATAAGTTAGTTTGCCATACATATGGAAGAACAGAAAACCAATCTTGTTTTTGCCAACCTCGATCAGGAAAAGCTGAGACGCATGCTGGAGATCAAGCAGCAGTACGACAAGGGAGATCTTCCGCTTGAGGAGGCAAGGGTCCGGATGAAAAATGAGGTCGGCACCATTTCGGCAGAGGAGTTTGCCGCAGCCGAGCAGCTGCTCAAGGATGAAGATCCGGATGAGTGTCGCAACGAGGATGTCAGGGGTATGCTGGAGGCCTTTGAAGGGCTGATGAACATAGAGGAGACTGTAGTACCCTACGGCCATACTATTGACGCCTACCTGCGGGAAAACAGCCGGATGAAGGAGTTGCTGCAGCAGGGTGATGCGCTTGCCCAGAAGCCTTTTATGCTGAATCCCTGGCTGGAACTGATGGAGCAGATATTGCCCTATAAAGTGCATTTCACTCGCAAACAGAATCAACTCTACTCGGCACTGGAGCGGGAAGGGTTCGACCGTCCCACCACCACCATGTGGGTGTATGACGATTACATCCGTGATGAGATGAACAAGGCCTGGGAGATATTGAAAAGCGAGCCAGTCGATACGATCGCGTTCCTCGACACCTATGGGGAGATGGCTGCCGACTTGCGCGACCTGATGGAGAAGGAGGAGATAATTCTCTATCCTACGTCCCTGAAACTGATCTCCGCCGACAAAATGGAGCAATTGAAGTCGGGTGACCAAGAAATCGGTTACTTTGGGATTGAACTGCCGGATTCCGGGGGAGCCGGGAAGCAGGTTACCGGGGAGCATAATACTTTGCAACATAAACCGGAAAAAGCAACGGATCAACTGGCGGATCAGAACGACTTTATGCATGATCTGGCGGCGCTGCTCGCCAAATACGGTCATGAGATAAAGAACGACAAACAGGATCAGGTGCTGGATGTGGCTCATGGTAAACTGACGCTGGAACAGATTAACCTACTCTACCAACATATGCCGGTAGATATTTCTTTCGTGGATGAAAATGAACTGGTTAAGTTTTACACCGATACCAAACACCGTGTTTTCCCAAGAAGCAAGGGCGTGATCGGTCGTGAGGTGCGTAACTGCCACCCTCCCAAAAGCATCCACCTGGTGGAGGAGATCATTGAGAAGTTCCGCAGTGGCGAACAGAGCAAGGCCGAGTTCTGGATCAATAAGCCCGGTCTCTTTATCTACATCGTGTATGTAGCGGTAAGAGACGACAAAGGCAACTTCCGTGGTGTGATGGAGATGATGCAGAATTGCACCCATATCCGTCAACTCGAAGGGGAGCAGCGACTGCTATCCTGGGGTACGGATCCGGTTTCTGGCAATGGTGCTCACAATGGTATAGAGACCGAAACATACACATCCGGGAGCGACGAGGGTGTTGCAACAAAAGGTAACCCGGAAAAATTGTCCCTTTCCGGTGATACCAAATTGAAATCGCTGTTACAGCAATTTCCTGGGTTGAAGGAAGATTTGATAGCCTATAATTCCAAATTTTCGATATTGAACAGTCCGATGGCCAAAGTGATTCTTCCCATGGCCACAATCAAAATGATGAGTGAACAATCGGGCATACCCCGCCATGAGCTGATTGATAAAATAAAAGAACTTATCGCTGAATACTAAAGGAATCATTCAGAAAATTTGCTATTTTTGTTAACCATATCCTTTGAATAAAGGATTCCTTTTACCATTTATAAACCGGCCAGACAGAGTGGTAAATCTGCCGTCAATCAGGCCGGTTCAAAATAAAGCTGTATGCAGATAACCTTAGACAATCAGCTACCCCCCGTGCCTTCATTTCAGGAGGGTATAAGACGTGCACCGGACCGCGGATTCCGGCTCACGGAAGCACAGACAATGACTGCTTTAAAAAATGCATTGCGGTATATTCCCACAGAGCTACACAGCACATTGGTGCTGGAGTTCCTGCATGAGTTGAAAACACGTGGCCGGATCTACGGTTACCGCTATCGCCCTGAAGGCGACCTACGTGCAAAACCTATTGAGGCATACGAGGGGAGATGTGTGGAAGGAAAGGCTTTTCAGGTGATGATCGACAACAACCTCTCCTTCGACATCGCTCTCTATCCTTATGAACTGGTCACCTACGGTGAAACGGGACAGGTATGTCAGAACTGGATGCAGTATCGGCTTATCAAACAGTACCTGGAGGTAATGACCCAGGAGCAGACGCTGGTGGTAGAAAGCGGCCACCCGTTGGGATTGTTCAGATCAAAGCCCGACGCACCGCGGGTAATCATTACCAACTCGATGATGGTGGGGATGTTCGACAACCAGGCCGACTGGGAGATCGCTGCACAGATGGGTGTGGCCAACTACGGACAAATGACCGCCGGCGGGTGGATGTACATCGGTCCCCAGGGTATTGTACACGGTACCTTCAACACGTTGTTGAATGCAGGACGACTGAAGCTGGGGATTCCCCATGACGGGGACCTCCGGGGGCATCTCTTTGTCTCGTCGGGTCTGGGTGGTATGAGCGGTGCGCAGCCCAAGGCGGCAGACATTGCCGGTGCAGTATCGGTCATTGCCGAGGTGGATGCTTCCCGCATAGAAACACGTCGTCGACAGGGGTGGGTACAGCGTGTCACGGCAGACAAACAACAGGCGTTCAGCTGGGCAAATGAAGCTATGCAAGGCAGGGAGCCTCTGTCGGTGGCTTACCATGGAAACATCGTGGAACTGCTGGAGTATGCTGCAGAGAAGAAAATTCACATAGAATTGCTGAGTGACCAGACTTCCTGTCATGAACCTTACACCGGAGGCTATTGTCCCGCCGGCATCTCTTTTGATGAACGTACACGCCTGCTTCACGAAGACCGGGATACCTTCCGTGAGAAAGTGGACGAATCGCTGCGGCGCCATTATCGGGTAATCAAGAAACTCACAGACCGTGGAACTTACTTTTTTGATTATGGAAACTCCTTTATGAAAGCAGTTTACGATGCCGGTGTGAAGGAAATATCGAGAAATGGAATAGATGAGAAAGATGGTTTTATCTGGCCCTCCTATGTAGAGGATATCATGGGACCGGAACTGTTCGACTATGGTTACGGCCCCTTCCGCTGGGTATGCCTGAGCGGAAAGCAGGAGGATCTGGTGAAAACCGACAGGGCAGCAATGGCATGCATCAACCCTAACCGGCGGGGACAGGATCGTGACAACTGGATCTGGATTCGCGATGCGGAGAAACACAATCTGGTGGTGGGTACCCAGGCACGCATACTCTACCAGGATGCGGAGGGGCGACTCAGAATTGCACTGCGCTTCAACGAGATGGTGCGCAACGGCGAGATTGGCCCGGTGATGCTGGGACGCGATCACCACGACGTGAGCGGTACCGACTCCCCCTTTCGGGAAACAGCCAACATAAAAGATGGCAGCAATGTAATGGCCGACATGGCGGTGCAGTGTTTCGCCGGCAATGCTGCACGCGGCATGAGCCTGGTGGCCCTTCACAATGGCGGTGGTGTGGGGATCGGCAAAGCCATCAACGGTGGATTTGGCATGGTGTGCGATGGCAGCACAAGGGTGGATGAGATCCTTCGCTCCGCCATGACATGGGATGTGATGGGTGGCGTGGCACGGCGTGCCTGGGCGCGCAACCCAAATGCAATTACTACGGCGAAGGAATTCAACAGGTCGCATGCCGAAAATTATCATATCACCGAACCATATCCGGTGGAGGAGGCAATCATCAAAAAGTATCTCCTTCCCTAGAACGAGGATTGCATCTTTCATTTACGAATGGAAGAATATTGGTGAAATATCACTACTTTTGGAGTTATATCATTGAATCGTTTATGAACAAAATCATGGAATGTGTTCCCAACTTCAGTGAGGGACGCGACAAAGCAAAAATTGAGAAAATAGCGGATGCTTTTCGGGGAAAAGAGGGAGTAAAACTGCTGGATTACAGCAGCGATGCCGACCATAACCGCTCGGTGATCACCGTGGTGGGAGAACCGGAATCGCTGAAAGAAGCGGTGATCGATGCCATAGGCAGGGCGGTGAAACTGATCGACCTCACACAGCACAAAGGCCAGCACCCTCGCATGGGAGCCGTGGATGTGGTACCCTTTATCCCGATTAAAAACGTAACGATGGAGGAGGCGATTGCCTGCTCGAAAGAGGTGGCAGAAGCCGCAGCAGAAAAGTATCAACTGCCTGTGTTCCTCTATGAGAAATCGGCTACGGCACCACAACGCGAGAACCTGGCCTCCGTAAGAAAAGGGGAGTTTGAGGGGTTGACAGAAAAGATGAAGCTCCAGGAGTGGCAGGCCGACTTTGGGCCTTCGTCACCACATCCCACTGCCGGTGCGGTGGCAGTAGGTGCACGCATGCCACTGATCGCATACAACGTGAACCTCGGCACCGATAATCGGGAGATCGCCGATGCCATTGCCAAAAAAGTACGGCATATTGGTGGGGGACTGCGTTTCTGCAAAGCGATGGGGGTGACTTTGCGTGAACGCGGTATTACCCAGGTGTCGATGAATCTGACCGACTATACCCGCACAGCCATCTATCAGGCACACGAGATGGTACGCATGGAAGCACAACGATACGGCGTGCCTGTTGTGGGGGGAGAGGTGATCGGACTGGTGCCGATGGCGGCGCTGGTCGATTCGGCAGCTTACTACCTGGGATTGGAAAACTTTTCAATCAGTCAGGTGCTCGAAGCCAAACTGATGGAGTAGATGAGATGAACTGGATTGAAGCGATTGCCGCGCTACTCGGTATCCTCAGCGTATGGTACGCCCGCAAGGAGAACATCCTGGTTTTCCCGTTTGGCATCGCCAACGTGGCCATCTACATCTATATTTGCTTTGCGGCACGTCTGTATGCCAATGCCGGCATCAACGCGGTCTACCTGATATCGAACATCTTTGGGTGGTATATGTGGGCGCGGACTGCTGACGACAATGGCAAACTGCAGATCAGCCGGAACAGCCGCTTGCAAAATATCATTTCCTGGGTCGCGGTGGCGGTGATCTACATCTCTGTGTTTTTCCTGTTGCGCCGGGTGAACAGCGACGACCCTGCTTATCTGCGATCCTGGTTGCCCTGGATCGATGCATTCAACACCTCCTTCTTCCTGGTAGCCACCCTGTTGATGGCGATAAAGAAACTGGAAAACTGGCAGTTCTGGATCATCGGCAACATCATCTCCATACCGATATACGCTTCGCAGGGACTTTACTTTACCAGTATACAGTATTCTGTTTTTCTGGTACTGGCCATTCTTGGCTGGAAGGAGTGGAAAGCAAAAACAGACCATTTATGAACAACCTGATCATACACAATGCAACACAAGTGGTTACCTGCAGCGGCTTTGCCGGGAAGAGGGGGAAAGAGATGTCTGATCTGCAGGTCGTAGAAAATGGAACGGTGATCGTGACAGATGGTTTCATCTCACACATTCTGAAAAAGGATGAAACGGTTCGGGTAGACAAACAGAATTACAATATGATCGATGCCTCCGGAAAGGCCTTGTTGCCGGGCTTTGTGGATCCACATACCCATTTTGTCTTCGGCGGATACCGGGAGGAGGAGTTCTCATGGCGGATGCGGGGCGACAGCTATATGGAGATCATGCAGCGGGGTGGCGGCATTGTCAATACCACCCGGGCCACCCGTGATGCGACAGAAGAGGAGCTGATGACAGCGGGCAGGCAACGCCTCGATGCGATGCTCCGGCTGGGTATCACCACTGTGGAGGGGAAGAGTGGATACGGACTGGACAAGGAGACGGAGCTGAAGCAGTTGCGTGTAATGCGGCAACTGAATGAAAGCCACCCTATGGATATCGTTCCCACCTATATGGGAGCACATGCACTCCCGCCGGAATGGAAGGGCAGGGAAGAGGCGTTTATCGATTTCCAGATTGAGGAGATGTTTCCGCTGGTTGCACAACAGCAGTTAGCCGAGGCGGTGGATATCTTCTGTGAAAAAGGAGTGTTTTCCATTGAACAGTCGCGCCGATATCTGAAAGCAGCCCGTGAGCAGGGTTTTCACCTCAAAATGCATGCCGATGAGATCGTGCCACTGGGTGGAGCAGAGCTGGCGGCCGAACTGAACTGTCTCTCGGCCGACCACCTCCTGCAGGCCTCTAACGAAGGGATCCGTGCCCTGGCAAAAGCGGGGACGGTGGCCACACTGCTGCCGCTGACGGCATTCTCATTGCGGGAGGAATATGCCCGCGCCCGGGAGATGATTGACGCGGGATGCATTGTGGCGCTGGCTACCGATCTGAATCCGGGCAGCTCCTTCACCGCTTCGGTGCCGCTACTCTTTGCCCTGGCCTGCATCTACATGAAAATGACGCCGGAGGAGGCAGTGACTGCATTGACCATCAACAGTGCCGCAGCACTGGGTCGCGCCGACCGCATCGGGAGCATCGACATTGGGAAACAGGGCGACCTCATCCTCTTGCAGTTCCCATCCTACAAGTTCCTGCCTTACCATGTGGGGATGAATATTGTGGAGCATGTGATTAAAAATGGAGAAATCGTGGTTTAATGTGCCAATTAGACTAATGTGCCGATGTGCCAATGTGATAATATGCCAATGTGATAATGACCGCTGAATGTATAGTGATTGTTCCAAAATATGCTGACAGCAGACACCTATATAAAATTTAAACAATGAAACTACAGGACCTGACACTCAAACAATTTCTTGAAAGAACCGCTGCCAACGAAGCGGTGCCCGGTGGTGGAAGCAGTGCCGCACTCAGTGCCGCCATCGCAACGGCGCTGACCGAGATGATGGCCAACCTGACCATCGGAAAGAAAAAATATGCCGCTGTAGAAGAGCGAATGAAACAGATCGCCGCTGAGATGTCCGCAAACAGGGCCCATCTGGTGAACGACATCGACCGGGATGCAGATGCATACCAGCTGGTGATGGACGCCTACCGTCAGCCAAAAGAAACGGAAGCGGAGATCGCTATTCGCGACAAGAAGATTGAGGAAGCCACAAAAATCGCGTCACTGGTACCAATGGAAGTGGCGGAACGGGCATACAATCTGCTCGAACCCATGATGGAAGTACTGGAGACGGGAAACCGGAACGCAGTGACCGACGGACTGGTTGGGCTGATGACCTGCCGCACCGCAATCATGGGGGCACTGCTCAACGTACGTACCAATCTGGGGGCAATCAACGACGTCGCATTTGTCGTTGAGATGAGGAAGAAATGCGACAGGATGGAAAAGGAAACACGCGACAAAGAACAACAAGCGATCCATTGGGTAAAGACCTTATTTTGAATCAAAAAAACCAATACTTTGTATGAAAAACATATATTATATCGGTCAGCGTGACCTGACAATCGACGACCTCGAGTGGATCATCAACGACAACATCAGGGTGGAACTGTCATCCGAAGCCAGAGAACGGATACAGAAGTGCCGCGACTACCTGGACCGCAAGATGGAAACACAGCAGAAGCCGATTTACGGCATCACTACCGGCTTTGGGTCGCTCTGCGAACATACCGTCTCCAATGAGGATCTGAGTACCCTGCAGGAGAACCTGGTGAAGTCACACGCCTGCAGTGTGGGCGAGGAGGTGGCACCACTCATTGTGAAACTGATGTTCCTGCTCAAGGCCCACGCCCTCTCATTGGGTTACAGCGGCGTACAGGTAGCCACCGTACAGCGGATGCTCGATCTCTTTAATAACGACATCCTGCCCATCGTCTACGACAAGGGGTCGCTGGGTGCTTCGGGCGATCTGGCACCGTTGGCCAACCTCTTCCTGCCACTGATCGGGGTGGGGGATGTGTTTTACAAAGGCCGAAAACGGGATATCGGTGATGTACTGGATGAGTTTGGATGGAAACCCATCAAGCTGAAAAGCAAGGAGGGACTTGCCCTGCTCAACGGCACCCAGTTCATGTCGGCACATGGCGTCTATGCCATCATGAAGGGGCAACGCCTTTCAAAGCGGGCCGATCTCATTGCGGCCATCTCGCTCGATGCCTATGATGGCCACCTGGAGCCGTTCGATGAGCGGTTGCATCAGATCCGCCCTCACCCGGGGCAGCTGGAGACAAGTCGGAATATAGTCAGGATTCTGGAGGGTAGCGAACTGATATCCCGAAAGAAAGAGCATCTACAGGATCCCTATTCTTTCCGTTGTGTGCCACAGGTACATGGCGCCACCAAAGATGCCATCAACTATGTAAGACAGGTGGTAGTGACAGAGATCAACTCGGTGACCGACAACCCCACCATCTTTCCCGACGACGACATGATCATCTCAGGAGGCAACTTCCACGGACAGCCCCTGGCCATTGCCTTCGACTTTCTGGCCATCGCCCTGGCAGAGCTGGGTAACATATCCGAAAGACGCACGGCACAACTGATCCTTGGTAAACGGGGTCTACCGGAGTTTCTGGTAGCCAACCCCGGTCTCAACTCGGGCTTCATGATTCCCCAGTATGTGGCGGCATCGGTGGTGAGCCAGAACAAGATGTATTGTTACGCTGCCAGTAGCGACTCCATTGTTTCCTCCAACGGACAGGAGGATCATGTGAGTATGGGTGCCACCTCGGCCATCAAATTGATCAAAGTGATGGATAACCTCGATACCATCCTCTCCATCGAACTGATGAATGGGGTACAGGCACTCGAGTTTCGACGCCCCTTGCGCTCATCGCCGCTGATCGAAAAGGTAGTCAGGGAATACCGCAAGGAAGTGCCTTTCATTGATGAGGATATCGTCATGTACAAAGAAATTCGCAAAACGGTGGCTTTTCTGAACAGATTGCAGACAGAGGCAAATTGAACTGATAAAATGAAGTTATTTTCCCATTAAATGGTGCAGATTGTTTATCTTTGCATATCTGACATCAATTAATAACAGTTAAATATATTCTCATGACAGAAGCAATTCGAAAATCGCTGAGAGACTCTTCAGCGGCACGGTGGTCTGCATTGTTCATTGTCTCGTTTACAATGATGTGCGGCTATTTTTTAACCGATATCATGGCACCCCTGGCGGGACTACTGGAAGGTCAGCTGGGATGGTCACGTGCCGAGTATGGCACCTTTACCAGCGCCTACGGCTGGTTTAATGTTTTTCTGCTGATGCTGATCTTCGGCGGAATTATCCTCGACAAGTTGGGAGTGCGCATGACCGGCTTGGGAGCTGCTTCCGTGATGGTGATCGGTACGGCTATCAAATACTGGGCTGTATCGACAAACTCACTGGAGGGTCAGACGCTTTTCGGTCTCAATGCCCAGGTCTTATGGGCGAGCATCGGCTTTGCCATTTTTGCCATTGGTGTGGAAGTGGCCGGCATCACGGTCTCAAAGATTATCGTGAAATGGTTCAAAGGAAAAGAATTGGCAACCGCCATGGGAATGGAGATGGCCATGGCTCGTATCGGTACCGCGCTGGCGCTGGGATTCTCAGTTCCTATTGCCAAGGCTACCGGGGTGGTAGATGTATCTCGCCCTGTATTGGTGGCATTGATCGGTTTGTGTATCGGCCTGATCTCCTTTATCGTGTACGTGATGATGGACAAGAAGCTGGACGCTTCCGAAGCAACTGGTTTGGTGGAAGAAAAGAATCCGGAGGATGAGTTCAAACTCTCCGACATTGGAAAGATATTGGGTAACAAGGGATGGTGGTATATTGCCATCTTGTGCGTGCTGTTCTACTCGGCTGTGTTCCCCTTCCTGAAATATGCCACCGACCTCATGGTGAATAAGTTTGGCGTGGCGGAAGACCTGGCCGGCCTGATCCCGATGCTGCTGCCTTTTGGAAATATCCTGCTCACACCGCTCTTTGGGGGCATTTACGACAAAAAAGGTAAAGGAGCCACCATCATGATCATCGGTGCCACCCTGCTCATTCTGGTGCATGCGTTGTTCTCCGTACCGGGACTCAACAGCTGGATCTTTGCCATGGTGCTGGTGGTATTGCTGGGTATCGCATTCTCCCTGGTGCCTTCGGCCATGTGGCCCTCGGTGCCCAAGATTGTACCGGAGAAGCGACTGGGTACTGCCTATTCACTGATTTTCTGGGTACAGAACTGGGGACTGATGGGTGTACCCCTGCTGATTGGATGGGTGCTGGAGAAATACTGTATCACAGGACAAACCGTGCGTGACGGACTCACCGTGAACACCTACGACTATACGCTGCCGATGCTGATCTTTACAAGCTTTGGCGTACTGGCACTGGTCTTTGCCTTCCTACTGAAAGCGGAAGACAAACGGAAAGGATACGGACTGGAATCACCCAATATTCAACAGTAAGCTATATCATTATTCAGCTTTGGAGCAACGAGGTTGAACAGGTGCGCGATTTGGAAGTTAATAAATCTTTTGAAGCAACCATCATATGATGAACGTATTTATTGAACATGTAATACACTTGGCAATTGTATTACCAGTCATCTTTTCGACTATAACCAATAGAAGATCAGAGACATTAAAGATATTGGTTGTTTTTTCGCTTTATTTTCTGATCCATAGCATTCTGCTTTATTTACCCATTGAGTTTGCAGAATTAAGTTTTATAAAAGGAAACTGGAATTGGAGTGGAAAAATATTTGCCATATTGGGTTCAATATTATTTCTTCTGTTATATAGAAAATTCGAATTAAAAGACTATTTCTTGACCTTCAAGCAAAATGATGCTTTCCTTAAAAATGGGTTATTTCTCGTTCTTTTAATTTTTGTCATCAAAGGTCTGTTTAATTATTTTTATCTTTCACCCGCAGCATGGAACATTGAAACAATTTTATTTCAAGCTACAATGCCAGGACTTGATGAAGAAATAGCCTTTCGGGGAATTATGCTTGGATTATTAACTAAGATTCTCAAACCTGCCAAAGTTTCGATATTTCATCCGGCAATATTTGTGACAGCTCTATTGTTTGGAATGGCACACGGACTCTTTTTAACTGATTCTTACGAAATAACTTTCAATTTTTTCTCTTTCTTCATTACCACCCTGTTGGGAGTAGTTTGGGCCTGGATTACTGTTAAAAGTGGCAGTATTTTACTGGCACTGATTTCGCATAATTTAGGTAATATTACAAGTGAAATAATAAGTATAAGCAAATAAACTCTATAATGGAATTAGATACGCTGCGTAGATATGGCTGGCCAGTCCACAGAGTACGAAGCATCACTTCTGATTCATAATTGGAGGTTATGCTAACTATAGAACCGACCCCCAAAAGTTAGACAAAATACTTTTGGGGGTTATTTTTATGTCTAAATAATCTTGTCCAACTTTTTGGGGTCACTACAGTTTTATCATGAGACGGCCTTTCTTTCTACCTTGTTCGTACCTTGTTCGTACCTTGTTCG
>CAZRRC010000077.1:0-11361 GCA_964602395.1 uncultured Proteiniphilum sp.
CCTATCCAAATCAACTTTATTTATTTCCTTCCCGTTCCCAAAAAATTGGAATTAGAAAAGAGTAAACCTTTCCTGATTCCTGTTGATGCATATAATTTATATTGTATGAATTTTAAACCGTATCTATAAGTTTTCATGTTCTTTGTCACTAAAGAATTTGCCAGCGAAAAATAAACATTATTTTACACTATTGTAAATTATTCATTACATTTGCATTGGTAATTGATTCAAGCGCACCATTGTTATCTTAAATGTTAATGTTTGGATTAAATTTTTCTAATAAAAAAAACATCTGTACTTTTGTGTAGTAATTACTAAACTTTTTATGTCCGGATTTGTTTTAAAAGAGATTGAAGCCATCAAGGGATGTAAACATGATTTCTACAAATTGGAGATTGACGGTAGTTGCGCCTATGATGAATTTGAAGATAAAATTCGTTCAACACAACAATATTACTCTGAATTTACCACTCTTCTTGCATATGCGCAATTCTTTGCAGATGGAAAGAGACTACCAGAAAAAAAACTGGCACAGGTGTATTTAAACATAAAGGAAGCATCTGCATTTGAATTTAAGAGCAAACATTTAAGAATTTACTTTTTCCGAACAAATAGTAATCCAGACAAAATTGTAGCAATATGTGGTTACAAGAATACACAAAAATCAGACATCAGTCGTCTTACCAGTATAGTCAAAAGATATTTATTAAATGATTAAATGATCATGGATAGAAAACAACTTCTAAGTAGTAAGGAATATTGGCTCTCCAAAATTCAGATTGAACTATTCAACCAAGTATCGAACTATTTAGAAAATAACAACATGAATAGATCTGAATTAGCAAAAGAACTTGGTGTAACAAAAGGATATGTTAGCCAAATCCTGAATGGGGATGCAGATCATAGGATTTCTAAGATAGTTGAACTATCCTTAGCTATAGGTTTAGTTCCGGACATCAAGTTTAGAGATTTGGCAGAGTATTTAAAAACAGATGAAAGATGTAAAAATAGGGAAGAACAGGAATTTATAGAATCTGTTCAAGTGATGTATAAGCGAGGATACATGCCTTACAAACACGGAGGATTGTATTCTAATGAGTTGCAAGAGGTCGATTGTTTTTCTGACGAAGTTGGGTCATCATTAAGCGCATAAAAATGATTGCAAAAAAATCGAAATTAGATTTACTATCAACAGATATTTTAAATAGTAATATTGTTTTTCATCCGAATACATTGAAGGGGGGAGACGTATTACAAAAGATGTCAAAATGCCCGGTTAATATAGATTTTGAAATCAAGTCCAATGAAGAAGGGTTGTATTATGTCTTCGTTACGATAGAAATAAATAATGAAGAATCTACCGATTTTGGTTATAGTATAAATGTAACTGGGGCATCAGTCTTTGAATTTGAAGAAGGAATATCAGAAAAAGAAAAGAATGACTTAATCTCTTCCGGTGTAAATATAACAATAACGAACTTACGGGGGTACATAAATACCGTGACATCATATTATCCGTTAGGCTCTTTTAGTTTTCATTCAATTGATATGAGAGCCTTGCTTGAAGCAAAAGCGGAGGAAAAAAGAATAGCAAAGAATAATTGAAATAGATGATAAAAAATAATAGGCAATTTTCTCATTTGCATAACGAGGGAGCCTAAAAATCAGGGAGACCCCTCTTTTCCATCTTTTTTATCGCCATACATTCTATTTCAATCAGCCAGCCGGGGCGACAGACCGGAGCCAGCACAATCACTTTGGGTATCTGTGTTTGGTGGTTGTCGAAGTAACCTTTCACCAACTGGTAATCCGCTATATCCCGCAGATAGACGATCATCTGCACCAGGTCGGCCGCGCTGCAGTCAGCCTCCGACAATAGCATGCCGATATTTTCCCACGTCCGTTTCAATTGCTTCATCACATCCCCCGGGTGTGTAATCTCCCCCTTGTTGTTGATGCTCGCGGTGCCCGAAATATATACATGGCGCCTGTCTGCAAAATCGACCGCTGTACCCCTTTCGAACGTCACGCCATAGTCGTGTGTCCTGTTGAGGTGAGTAGGCGCGTGCAGGTATGTGACCTGATCCTGTTTGATTCCCTCAATGGCATAGGCATCCATGGAGACCAGCGCATTGGGGTTGGTATGTCTCCCTTCTATTGCCGTGCTTGCAATGTAGTGTGTTTCTTTGTTCAGTCCTTCCCTTTCGAATGCTGCCACACGTGCTTTCACCATGCCCTCGTAGTGGATATCCACCCCTTGCACATAGATCCATGTCCTGATACAGTTTTCCCTGAGGGAGGACTGGCGTTGCTGCAGAGTTTTGATGTATGCGTTGAACAGCTGTTCAGTTTCTGCATATTCATTTTTTAGCGGTATGTGGAGCTGCGTGGTATAGCGGTGGGTGATTCCCTTGTGACGTTGTACCAAGAGATGATGCCCTTCCCTGCTGATGATGCAATCTCCGGTGACATAATAGAGCCATACGGCCACTTTTACGCCGTTGAGAGGAGGTTGTTGCACGATGGAGGAGAGAGACCGTGCGTCATCGACGATGAAGTCGGACTGATTGGCTGCGTCGCTCACGAAATACCGTTTCCAGATCAGATGCGCATTTTGGAATTGCGGCTCCCCTGAGATGCGTTCCATGGCCATCTCTATGTGCCGGAACTGCACTTCGGCGCTGAGGTACGGGTCGGTTATCTGCAAAGAGGCATGGATCTCCCCTGCACCCTCCTTTGTCATGAACAGGGCGGCTTGCAGTTGCATCTTCAGGTCGTCCCATTCGATCGCGAAATACTTCATTGTTTTTTAAATTTTACCTGGCTCCCCACCTCAGTTTTGGCTACGTGTGCCAGATCGTGTCCGACAACGTTTACTTTCCCTTTCACAAATTCAGGCACGTTATATGATTTCATGAGGTCGCCATAGTATGACACGTCTTTTTGCGGCAGAGCAAATGCTTTTTCGGCCTCCCCTTTGTCGTTGATATAGGCAATAAAGGGACGGGTGTAGAGGCCGTCCATCCTGCGACTGCCATATACAATCCAGCGACTGTTGCTACTCCAGGAGTGGTAGCTTTCAGACTCGCTGCTGTTTGCTGCCGTGAGGGGCCGGTGCGTCCCTGTCTCCAGGTCGCAGATGTAGAGGTCCGCCTCTTTGTGCCAGACAAAGAAACCCCCATAATCACCTTTGGTATAGAGGAGGTACTTCCCATCCGGCGAAACCCTCGGAAAGGAAGCGCTTTTATTTTCCCATCCCGCATTGAAGATGGTATCCACCGACGTTCCGAACTTTTTGGTCTCCGGGTCGAAGTCGATGGAGCAGATGTTGTACCTGACTTTCTCATATTCTTCGGGCATCACCCGTGCCTCGGCAGTAGAGAAATAAAGAGTTTTTCCATCCGGCGAGAAGGTCGGAAACGATTCGAAATGCTCTTCGGAGAAGAGAGCTGCCGTCGTCAAAATCTCGTGATTCTCCACATCATACACCACCACATCGGAGGCCGAGTCATATACCTCTACCCTGTTTTCATCGATCGCGTGAAAATCCTGCTTGGTTGCGTTCACCGAGAAGGCAATGAATCTGCCCGAAGGATGCCACGACGGGTACACCAGTGCCGACATGGTCTCTTCGGTTTTGGTATTCAGTTTCTCCACTTTGCCGTCCACCACGACCAGGGTGCCCCCATTTGCTCCCCGTATGTGCATCATCATCTGGTCGGGATCCTGCATACAAAAAGAGTGACAGTTCATGCAGTTCCCTCCGGTTATCTTGTTCTCCAGCAGTGTGCTCTGGCTAAAGTTTTCGAGGTTCCTCTGGTAGATGCCCATCTCGTTCCACAGTTCATATCCCGGTTCAATGAGGCGGTATGTAAGGTAGGGATCCACGCTCTCTTTCGCCACATTGATGGTGAAGGGCGTGTAGGCAATCCATCCGGCCTCCTCCCGGACGCACAGGGTCACCGTGAACTCACCCTCCGTAGCCGTTTTCAGTAATTCTTTCCATTTCGACTCAGGTATCCGGAACTGTCCGTTTAGGGCACGAACTTCGAATTGCATGCCGTCGGTTTCAAATATCGCGGCCTGGGCCTGGTCTGTCGTTTCGCTCAATTTGAAATTCAGGGGCGCAATATTGGGGGGGATGGTCACTTCCCTGTAGTCAGGAAATATGGAAGGGAGTTCATTGATTGTTCTGGCAATCTCCACAGGCCCGGTGCATGCCGGTAGCAGGAGAAGCAGAATCCATCCGGCCAGGTATCTCATTCTTTTCATTGCATCAATTGTAAAACATGAAGTAATACCAGTAAGTATGCCCGAATGGCGGGTATAGGATGTCAGCCAGGTTCTCTTTATCGCTGTTTTCCAAGAACAGCTGTCTGTAGTTCTCGTAGTTGCTCATCACCTGCTGACTGATGCCAAAACGTGCCCATGCTTGCGGGTTATCCTCATACAGGATCATGATCGCCTCCTGAAACCTTTCCGGCAAGGCTGTCGGAGACACTTCGGTAGAATAATGTGCCTCGATGAGCTCTTTGAACGGCGTCATTTGTTTTTCAAATAAAAAGATGGAAGCCAGATAATCTACTGCAGCCGTGTTGTTCCGATCGGCCTTGGCCAGGAGCTGCACCCGGTCAATTGGGTCGGTAGCTGCCAGCAGATAGTTCTCTTTGGGCAGACCCCTTCTTTTCTTACCCAACAGTGGATCTTCCTCCACAGCCTGGTCGTTGTATAAAAAGCGGCGTTGTGCTGTCGCCCATTTTTTGTAGAAGTGTGTTTGTTCCAGTAGGCGGATATATTTTTCGGCAACCCGATACTCCCCGTTAATCAGGTTGGTCTGTATCAAGCGCAAGTAGAGGCGGGGACTTCCTGTTTTCGAGATATTGATGTTGCCCTCGAAAGCGTAATGTTGCGCCGCTGCGATATCGCCCAGGGTGAAGTTCAGCTCATTGCATACGATCAAGGACGGCAACCCCCCGCTTGTGATGGGAACCAGGCCGCTCACCCCTTTCTGATCGAACCGCATGAACTGGTTTGCCAACTGATTCGTTTCCATCAGGGCGATGTGCAGATAATAGAGGTGCAATAAGTTCTGGATTGGTTTTTTTCTTTCCTCCACGATGTCGTTCCATCTGCCCATCCTCGCATAGTAATCCAGTTTTTTATACTGTGCCGAGGAAAGCTGTCCATATTTGGGCAAGAGAAAACAGAGCACAGCACAAGCTACCGCCATCTGGCAGCAGAAAATCAAATAAAGCCGTTTGCGTGCCATCTTTCGTTTCCACGGCAGAGACGCAAACAGCACCAGTAGGAACAACAAGCCCCAGGGGTAATAAATCAGGGAGGGTGGGGTCAGCTTGGGGTGAAAATAGTGTGTAGGCAAAAAGACCTGTTGATAGTCGCCTACCAATCCCCTTTCCACACTCAGATAAGCGAGAATGAGCAGCAACAATAAAGGAACGAGCGCATGCACAATTTGCTTTCTCTGTGTGAGGAGCTGCCATGTGATGATTGTCAGCACAAACAGAAAGGCCACCGACCCGGCCCACCAGAACAGCAAGCACGCACATGCTGTGGTTGCGGCAATTTTAGTCACCGGCCGCTTCATATGGATGCAGATCAGTAGCGATGCCAGTGTGAGAATCAAAGCAATGGTGCCGGCCACATAGTAGTTGTGATTGAGGTGCAAGAAGAACAAAGAGATGGCCGTCAAAAGAGGGATCAACAGAGAAGGCCCGTTCCGGTTGATCTTTTTTGCCAGGCTCTGCATGAGCATGGCGACAGTCAGCAACAATAGGGTGGTGATCAATGCACCGATGTAGGGATGGATAAAAAACTGGATGAGCCATCTGCTGATTATTTCAGACAGACCCCCAAAGGAGTAAAGTAAGCCCGAAAGGAATGTTTTGTTATAGATAAATAGCTGTAGCTGTTCCACATAATAGAAATGGAACTCGTAGAATGCCTGCATGCATACCCACGCAACAATCCCTAAAACTGACCACAATGCGATGAGAGGGAGTTTTTCAATCGATTTCCATTTTGCACC
Organism: uncultured Proteiniphilum sp.; assembly: GCA_964602395.1. Classification (GTDB taxonomy): domain Bacteria; phylum Bacteroidota; class Bacteroidia; order Bacteroidales; family Dysgonomonadaceae; genus Proteiniphilum. The sequence goes on from CAZRRC010000077.1 coordinate 6,047, forward strand.
AAAATCTTCCATGATAACAATTGTGCTGTAAAAGTAATAAATTTTTTTATTCTTTCACACAATTTAGTTAGTAGATCCAGTGCAAATTCATCTTCTGGCCATTGCCCCATTTCACCTGTTTCGGTTTTGAAAGGTCACCTTTTGGAATCGTTCAACCTGTATACAAGGCTTATTCTGGTTCGGTATCTCCTTATAGTTATATGAGGTGATAAGGGAGGGGTAACGGAGGGATAAGGGAGGGATACCAGTCCAGGTCCAGTCTAAGTGCCGTCCAGGTATCGTCCAGATCCTGCCCATGTGCCTTGCCTGTCACCTAAAATAATGTTCAGAATTTTTCATTCATGAACTTATGGGCCCTATTTTCCGCGTTTTCTCTCAGATTGTAGTAATAGAAAGGAATGTCGAAGCTGTGATACACCCCCAATCCCATGGCCCCGGAGAGTTCAAATAGTACATTTTCATCCACGCTGGTGCACTCTATCACCCCTTTTGCCAAGTTGATGCGCGCATCGGCGAAATCGGGGATTCTCCCAAAATTGCCCTGGCTGTCCACCGGCATATACGAACCCAGGTTTTCAGTTGCCGGAGCCGGTGTCTCGTCCCTTTTCCAGTTTATCGGATTGATGACCAGTCCGATGTTGTCTGCTACGACGAAGTTGCCTCCGGGAGCCACGGATGGTGATTGCGTGTTGAATGACACGATGACGCCCGTGTCGTCCGGTCCTTCCGCAAATTTCAGATGCCGATTGGCTTGCAGGAACTCCGCGGTCACCGGATATCCGATCACGTAGGCACAGACCATGCGTGCATATACATCCGGGTGATCGTGTAGGTAGTCTTTCAGCAACAGCAGCAATACGTTTGAGCCCTGAGAGTGGCCGACCAGGATGAACGGTTTCCCGTTGTTGTAATGTTTGATGTAATAATCGAACGCCGCTGTGGCATCTTTCGCCGGGGTGCTGGCGATTACCTCCCACCGTTCGTTTTCGGGCATGGAGAGCGTATAGGCCGCATCAGCCTGCCTGTAATAGGGAGCGTAGATGTTTCCCGCTGTTTCAAAAGCAGTAGCCTGTCGGTTGAAAGCACTTCGGGATCCGGCAAGCATGACCGGGTTGTCGATGGCACAAAAATTCGGCTCTGCCGGGTCCCTCTTGTACCAGGCCGTAGGGTAGAGATAAAAGACATCCACCTCCTTCGTCAGATTGTTCGGGAGCGACAACCAGTGTTCCGGCCTTGCGTAATCAGTCACCGTATCCTGCTCTGTAATATCCGATTTCTCACACGACATAAACGTAATCAATCCAAAAATCAACCAAAACGAAGAACCCCTTAATCTAAAATTCATAATCAACTGTTTGCAAACGGCGCCTGCCCGAACGGCTTTCGAATGCATTTATAAAAAAAGATGTTTGTTAACACGGGACATCCATCAATTGCTGCATAAAATTACCAACAAAATTTCAGATACCAAAGTTATGGCGCGCTTGGTTCTTCAGGGAATCAAGTGAAAAGTTGTTGATCAGAAAATGATAAACTTTTCCATCTGTAAAGTTATCGTATGTCACAAGACGTAATTCAGCCGGATATTTCTTTGCAATGAGTTTAACCAATTTAATATAAACAACAAGTAAGCAATTAACTTATTCTTAACCAGATAGTAGTGTTATGCCATCTTTAATTGAGGCACATATTTGCTTGCTGTTTCAAACGTACCAAACATTACTGCTGAGTAATATAAATCTCCTAAAACTGTATTGCCGAAAAATGGAATTCCTGCAACATAGCAAGCGGTCAGCCCCTCCCAAGTATGTGGATACATCCCAGATGATGTCCACACCCCAAAGTTGGAAACGATAAAGAAGATAACAGATGCTGATAAAGCAGACAACACTACACTATTCATTTTGATTTTCTTCAAGGAGAATAATCCCATCAATCCTATTAATACAAAAGCTCCATAAGTAAACAATGAGCCACTATAGAACCATACAAAATGATCAAAGTACTGACCATATACTACATTATTCAGGATTAAGTCGCTTAACCACATCGCAACTATCGGGATTATAAATGCCCAATACTTTTTACTAAAATATGCGGCTCCGAAAAGCGCCATACTCCCAATAGGAGAAAAATTTGCAGGGTGAGGTATAAGGCGGCTTAGAGCTGCCGATAGAATAATTACTGCAACAACTGCAAATCGTAGATTTATCTTCTTTTCCATATTCTATTTTTTTATTTGCGAGTATCTATATCTACACCCAAGATGTGCAAATCTTCTACTCCTGTTATTTCTGTAGAACATTCACCTAACCAACCATTTTCTTGATTGACGCCTGTATATATTTTTATAAAATCCACACCTGGCAGTTCCACGTTTTGTCCCATATTATTTATTGCCCAGCTAATGTCGATAGCCGAATCATCTGCAGTATTGGTTTCATTATCGGCATATCCAAATAAGAATTTATAGAGTACAAAGTAATTCCCCTTACCGCTTTCATCTATTCCGTTTTGTGGTAGACAAGTACCTTTAAAGGTTAATTTGTCAGTAGTGACCCATTGAGGGAAATAAGATTGAGCGTGATATTGATTTTTTACTTTATACCCCTTATTTCCTTGGTTATCTTCCCAACTAATGTATGTGCTCCACTCATCACGAGAAGATGGTTCTTTTTGGGGACGGTGGTAGGTAATTTCGTAATTGCGATATAGGTTCACATTACACCCTGCATCTTTTGCCCGTTGATACCAGAGTTCCTGTGATGGGTCAATATGCGAACTACCTGCAATCTCGTACCACTCATTATCATTTGGTATACCGTCCTTATTCGCATCGTATGCAACCATTATGACTCCTGGCTCACAGCTTCCACCAATAGGCGCATTTGGGTCGGGGTTGGCGGCTGCATAAAAGGCATTGGCAAGCACTCTGAAATCACGTTTACCTTCTACGTTTTTAATGGTATGATCAAATCCTACGACTACATATCCACCGAACCCTCCAAGTGAAATCATACCTTTATTGTTATTTCCAATAGCTTCAAGAACTTTGGTATTCATTGTTTCTTGCGTATCGCCATCCTTATATGCCGGAAGTTTATTGGTAAACTGTCCTACTGCCGGTAAGAAATCAAGAACCTTAGTTATGTATGCTGTTGCTCCTTCTGGAGCATCTTCTACTTCGTCAAAAATTACCTTTACAGCATATTCATACGAAAAACTTTGTTGATCATGCGTCACCGTTAAGTTGAGTTTGTAATCGCCTCCTATCTCAAACATGTATTCGAGATTTGGAGTTGTAGCTATTACTTCTTCATTGAGGAACCATAGAAAGTCAATCGCTACATTTTCAGGGTACTCAGGAGTTATTCTTAAAAGCTGATTTACTTTGGCAGTAAACCCACCTTCGGGAACTTTCACTATAATATCCTCTTGCGTAAGTATAAACGGCTCATCTTTATCGCAGGAGGTCATTAGTAGTACTGCCCCTGACAACAGAAGCAGTACTAAACTATTCAAAAATCTGAAATTCATATTTTATCAATGATTTTAATTAGAATCTTACACAAACATCATCGTAAGCAAAATAAGCGGGTTGACTGAAACCATAGCCATTGTCACTGCTGCCCCTGACATTAAACTCAATGCTTACAACATTTCCAAGGCTTGATAGATCCCATTTAGTCCATTCTGACACTATATTGTCAGGACCATTGCACATATAAATTTCACATTCACCTGTTTTTTGAGCATCTGCATCGTAACCGATAGCAATCAATTTAACCCAATCATCTGGACCAATTTGTGCAGTAAGACCATTTCCGTTACAGTAACAGTTGATTGCGTAGGTAGAGTTATTGACATACATATGATCTACGGTACGTGCCACACCATCTGCAAAGTTTATTGCTGGTAAAAATTCGGTCCCATTCCATGGTGAACCATCTTTATATCCAAAGTGCATGGCGAAGTTATTTGAACCATTGTGTCCTCCTCCGGTAGTATTCATCTCGTCACTTGCGGCATTATTATAGACTGTCAGTTGATAATTAAAATCTCCATAACTGGAATAATTCTTTGTGTTGTAGTTGGAGATCGCATGACCACCACCCCAATAACAATAAGCGTCGTAGTTATAAGGTGCAGTGTGCATCAATCCAGTATTTCCCTCATCGTACCAATAGTATTTTGCTGTAGAATAATCACCATAAAGCAGAGCTCCTCCGTATTGAGGATTGTCAATTAGGTCTGACCATTTTGATATGGTAGTATTGCTGTAATCTAAAGTATATGTATTGGCTTTAAAATCATTGTCTTCAAATGTTAATGTACGCAACTCAAATTCAAAACAAGAAATATGTAGTTTTGATATTCGAGTGTTTCCTACCTCGTCAGAGACTAATATGCGAATCTCACAATTGCGATTTGCATCGGTAACTGTAGTTGGGGCAGTTATTGCAATCTTTACATCACTGATGGCACGAACTTGCGTATATGATAGTTCTGCATTCCAACCTTTGGTAACCTCTAGAACTTTGCAATAATCAAGATTTACAGATGTAAGAGAGAACTCAGCTGTTGTACCAATCTTTATAGTTTGACTGTCTCCATCAACAAAAGAAACGGAGAGTGGAGAGTTTTTCTCAATCGTAATTACTGTTCCATTTGATTGAGTTATAATAACAGCGGTTTCAGTTTCTTCAACTGAACTAAAAAATGAATCTCCTTTTTCCCCAGTTGCTTTTATTCGGTTTCCATATGAGTCAAGAATATGACTCGGTCCATCTCCTGTATCAACAGTCCAATATCCCTCAGAATCTACTCCTAATATCGGAGTCACACCAGCAGCACCATTGGATCCTGTAACTGGAATATTATCGCCATTATCATCTAAGATCCAATTAGTCAGTTTATTTGTGGTTTGTGTCCAATAGTAAATGCCATCTTCATCAACTTTAACTCCAATTATCGGAGCATTCTCTCCATTCACACCATTTTTAAGTGTAACTGAAGAATTGTCACTTAAAGTAAGTTTATAACCGTCCTCAATTTGCTCTACATTGGTTATAACTTTACCTTTATTTAAAGCATCAACAATTGTTTGAATGGAAGAAATATCTTCATTCATTTTTGCCACCGTTTTTTCAAGGGATTCAACACGCTGGTCAATCTCTTCTACTTTATTCCATAAATCGTTGTCATCGTATTCACACGACCACACCATGCCCAACATACAAGTCAGGATAAACATCTTTAATAAATTTTTCATACTAACTAATTTTATTGATGAAACGTAAGCACCCGAGTAAATC
>CAZRRC010000078.1:0-11296 GCA_964602395.1 uncultured Proteiniphilum sp.
TGTCCGTCTGAATTCAGGGAGAGAATTACCCAGCCTTCTCCAGCCAGTGGAGGGATCGAACAATCCTTTTTGGTAGTGCTGTGCCACAAAGCGGACCGATTCATCCAGGTTATGCCTGTTCTTCTTCATGCAATTATTGTCAATGCCATTTGTGAATATGACGCAAGAAATGAGAAATCACCCACCCGAAAGCAGAAAAATTTAGGCAAAAAAGAAAAGATATGCCTTGAAATCTTTGGAACGAAGTGATTGCATGGCCCGGAAGATGTGATTTTCAATGGTTTTAACGGTCAATCCGGTTTTTTCGGCGATTTCTTTATAACTCATCCCGTCGCGTTTTGCCATCAGGAAGATTTGGCGACGACGCTCCGGAAGCTCTTCAATCATTTTCCAGATGCGGGCCTCCATTTCAGCTCGCTCTTCCTGTTCCTCTTCCGAAAGCAGTTGGTCGGGTGGGATCCTGTCGATGGAGGTGGTAGGTTTTGCATCACGAATGCGTGTCAGACAATTGTTCCGGACAGCTTTGTAGAGATAAGATTTTACAGAGCTTACTGTATCCAACCGTTCTCTTTTATCCCACAAATGAACAAATATCTCCTGTACTACGTCTTCCGCATCCTCGCTGTTTCCCATAAAATGAAGGGCATGTATACAGAGCTGACGATAGTAGGTTTCGAAATACCCTGAAAATTGTTTTTTGGATACTTGCATTGATTATAAAGCAGTAGCAAGAAATCATTCTTGCTACTGCTGTTTTTTTATTGATCTATTAACCTGCTATTTGATTGCGATGGTTTTTTTCTCCATGATGCTTTGGAATGCGAGTTCGATGATATACATCACATTACGGGCCTCCTCTGCTTTGACGGCTATCTCCGTTTTACCCAGTATGGCGTCGCGCAGGTTGATGAAGTAATCGCGATAATCGCCCTGCTCACTCTCCAGCTTTCCTTTTATTTTCACTCCTTTGTATTCGGCATCGATGCTTCCCCAGATGCTCTCAGGTTCTCGTCCCCAGTCTTTTCCCTGTGGGATGGCGCCACCGTCCACTGTGGCTTCCTGCACGTCGAGCCCATACTTCACATAGGAACCGTGGGTGCCGTGTAGCATAAAGGTGGGTCCCGGAATGCGGCAGATCATGCCCGATTTCAGTGTGGCGGTGAAGGTGGGGTAGTGGAGACGTACGTCGAAATGGTCGTCGGCTTTCGCCCAGGTACGCTGAGAATTGATTTCTGCCGTCACAGCTTCGGGCATGCCAAAGAACCACAATGCCTGGTCCACAAGGTGTGCCCCCAGGTCGTAGAAAATACCCGAGCCGGGTAGGGGCTGTTCACGCCAGGCACCATTGGGGCGGGGAGCAGTACGATAGCGATCGAAGTGAGATTCGTAGTCCACAATTTTACCCAACAGGCCACTGTCGAGTAGTTTCTTTACTGTGCGTGTGTCGCTCGTAAAACGGCGGTTGTGATAGACAGTGAGAATCTTTTTCTGTCTTGCGGCCAGTTCAATCAGTTCATCGGCTTCGGTCACGTTGACGGTGAATGGCTTCTCCACCACCACATGCTTGCCGGCCAGGAGCGCTTCCCGGGCCCAGTGAAAATGATCGGTGTTGGGGGAGGTGACAATGACCAGATCGATCTCCGGGTCGTCGATGATGCTCTTTCCGTCGGGCACGACTGCCGTAATGGGATAACGCTCTTCGATGAGCGCAATGCTTTCGGGTTTGGCGGTACTGATCTTGGTCAGCTCATATCCCTCCACCACATCAATAAAGGGGGCATGAAAAACACGGCCGGAAAGTCCGTAGCCGATAATGCCCGTGTGAATGTTGGTCGACATAGGTTATTATTTTTGGGTTATTGAATGTACGTTCTCAAAGGTAGGCAATTTTGCGGAAGAATGAAGGTATAGATGGGAAACACTTTTATCGTTTGGCCAGAAATTGTGCCAGCTGATGGGTAGCCAGTGCGCGGTGGCTTATCTGATTCTTCACGTCGTTGCCCAACTCTGCGAATGTTTGATCCTTTCCTTCGGGTACAAAAATAGGATCATATCCAAAACCGGCGTCTCCTTTTCTCTCTTCGATGATTCTGCCATTGACCACTCCTTCAAAGAAGTGCTTTTCATCACCCATCAGCAGTGCGATCACAGTGCGGAAACGGGCATTGCGGTTGTTCACTCCCTCCAGTGCATGGAGAAGCTTTATCATGTTATCCAGTGGGTTGCATGCTTCGCCGGCATAACGAGAAGAGTAGACTCCCGGGGCCCCGTCGAGCGCTTCTACTTCCAGACCTGTGTCATCGGCAAAACAGTCGTAGTCATATTTCTCTTTTACATAGCGCGCTTTGAGAAGTGCATTCTCCTCCAGCGTGGTACCCGTTTCTTCAATCTCGTCGGTACAATGAATATCGGCAAGACTGAGAATTTGTAACGATCCGTCTGTGATTTTCCTGATCTCCTCGAGTTTGTGTTTGTTGTTGGTCGCGAATACTATTTTCTTCATTGTTGTTACTTGCGTATTTGTTGTTTTCGTTGTTGTTCTCTCTGTTTGATGGCAGCTTCTCTTATTTGTTCCCGTTCCCGGAGTTCCTTTTCCCGTTGACGAATTTTCTCCTTTCTTTCTTTTTCCCGTTCCTTTAACAGTTTCTCCCGGCTTTTGTTTGTAGCTGCTTGCTGTTTTTGTTGCAATGCCTCGGCGGCTTTTTGTTCAAGCTGCCTTTTTAGCTCCTCCCTTGTTTTCGGTCGGCTAATTGGCGATGATGGCTGTGCTGATTGGGGGTTGCTTATGTCGGGATGCGGTGAAGGTTGGGGTATAGAATCGGTTGCCTCCTCCCTGAACGAGGTGCGTTTCAGATAGGCCAGATAATAGTCCTGAAAGTGATGCGCCTGTGCGGGATCGGTCAACAGCATGGAATCCGCGCTCAGCTTATTTGCAGACTGGCCGGCTGTCATTGTTGCGTTGGCCTTTTCATTCAGGTCGGGCTCTTCAGCCGGGGTGGGTTTGTCATGTAGCGCCAGTTGTGCCATGCTGGCTTGCCGGTTGAACGTAGCCGGTGTACTGAGTCCTTTCACATCCTCAAAAGCCTGCCAGGCCATTGCCGTTTCACCGTTGAGTGCATAGATTTGTCCGAGTAAATACTGGAGACGTTTTTTCTGCCTGAAATTTTTCTCCCGGTCAATGGTCTTTTTCAGCCAGGGAATGGCAGCAGTGTACTCTTTTTTGTGAATGAGCCTGGCGGCATATGTCTCCGTATAAAGATCGTTCAGATGAGGCGGTATTGTTTTGCTTTGCAGTGCATAGAGCATGTTCCCGGCATCATAATCCCTGCCCATCTCCGTGTAGGTGCGCAGCAGCCAAATCTCGGTTTCGGTGATCAGCTCTTTGTCCTGATTAAAGAGTCGTTGTATTTGCATGAATACCGCCAACGCTGCTTCATGGTCTCCATTTTGCAGATGGGCTTTACCCAGCAGCAGCCAGGCTTTGTGGATGAATGGGTTGAACTCTTCCTGCCGGAGCCATTGCCTGAATGCTTGTGTCTGTGGTTGTGAGGGATCGCGTCGTGGCTTGGCCGAGATGGAATGTTCCCGTATAGCCCTCGATGTCTTTTCTACTACCGGATCGAAAGGTCCGCCGGCCAATTCCTTATCCTGTACAGGTGCACCGGGATAAAAAGGAAGCAAGGTAGCGTAGTCTTCCGTAAAGCTTTCCGACTGATTCTCCAGGATCTCATTGTAGGCCTTCTCTGCATTATAGTATATGTTGTAACGGGTAGTCAGTTCATGGTAGGCACGTGTGACCGGAGTGTTCCTTTGGGTGGAACAACCCATGCCGAGCGTCATTCCATATAGGATCATCACACAATATAGGGGATTAATTTTTGCCGTCACTGTTTACCTGTTTTGCGAGCTTAACTTCTCTTACATCATAACTCGAAAAACAGGATTTTATTGTTTTGAAGAGTCTTATCCATTCAACGCATTGCCTATTTTGTGCCATTTTTGTATCAGAATGAATCGTGGATCTCATTTGTCTGGCACAAGATGTGATATCAATAACACCAGAGTTGGTAAAATCACATGAAAAGTATATCTTGCAGTGCATATAGACAAACTATAATGAAAAGAAAACCTGTGATCATCGGTATTGGAGAGTTGCTCTGGGATATGCTTCCCTCGGGGAAAAAAGCAGGAGGCGCTCCTGTTAACTTTGCACATCATGCCTACGGATCGGGAGCGGAAAGTTACGCAATAAGCGCTGTGGGAAATGATTTACTCGGAGACGAGATTATGAAGGAAATTGAAAAGATCGGTATTCATCATCTCGTAGAACGGGTCGACTATCCCACCAGCACAGTCCGAGTGGAGCTGAAGGATGGTATACCCAACTATACAATTATTGAGAATGTGGCCTGGGATTACATGCCACTGACTGAAGCGATGATGGAGCTAGCCGGAAAGGCTGATGCAATCTGTTTCGGTACGTTGGCACAGCGGTCAGTAGAATCCAGAAATACCATCCAGACAATGCTTTCATTGGTTCCCGTGAGTGCTTATCGCATATTTGATATAAACTTGCGTCAGCATTTTTTCTCCAGAGAAATTATCATTGACTCACTCAACCAATGCAATGTTTTTAAAATTAACCAAGAAGAGATGGCTATTTTGAAAGAGATGTTCGATGTACCGGAATCGGAAGAAAAAGAGAGTTGTAAGTGGTTTGGAGAGAAATTTGACTTGAAATTTATGATTTTAACTGCCGGAGCAGATTACAGTTTGATTGTCACCCCTGAATCCGACTCTTTGATCAGAACTCCGCATGTAAAGGTAGTGGACACAGTGGGCGCAGGTGACTCGTTTACAGGTGCATTTATATCCGCCATTTTGAGTGGTAAGTCGTTCAAAGAGGCGCACCGATTGGCGGTTGACCGATCAGCTTTTGTTTGTACACAAGCAGGTGCCTGGGTTTAAGAAAATGGGAATTAAATAATATCAGTGACCTTTCTTCCAGATGGCTTTCACAGCTTTGGCGATGAAAAACATCACGATGAGTATGAAGATGATGAATGCCCCCGATGGCACGTTCAGGTAGTACGATAGAAGCAAGCCTGCTACGCAACCCACGAAGCTGAGGATGATGGAGAGATAAATGATTTTCGAATATTTTACAGTAAACAGGTTGGCTGTCATTTGCGGTACAGTGATGAGCGACATGAGGAGCACAATCCCGACCAGTCTGATATTCAGTACAATGGTGACGGCGATAAACAGCATCAACGTGTATTCAATGAACTGGGTGGGTATACGCCGGGTTTGTGCAAACTCGGTATCGAAAGAAACGGAAACGATGTCATGATAAAATAACGAAAAGAAGAGCATCAGCACCAGCGACAAAACGGCCAGTGCCACAATGTCGGCCAATGTGATGGTGAGGATATTGCCAAACAGATATTCCGACAGGTTGGGCGCATACCCGGGTGTGAGGAAGGTGAGTACGATCCCCAACGCCATGCCGAGCGACCAGAAGACAGCAATGGCTGAATCTTCCCGAACCCCCTGCTTGCGGGAGAGCCACTGAATGCCGAAGGCGGAAAGTACAGAGAAAGCCATGGCTGACGGGATGGGGGGAAGAGAGAAATAAAAACCGATGCCCAGTCCCCCAAAAGAGGCATGTGTGATACCACCGCTGATAAATACCAGCCTGCGTGAGACAATATAGGTGCCGATGATGCCGCAGGCTATGCTGGCAAAGAGGCTCCCCAAAAGGGCATTCCGAAAGAAGGCATACTCGAGCAGTTCCGGGATATTCATCTCTTCCTGGTTCAGGCGTGCATTTTGTGGGCTCTCAGTTCATTCACAAACATCAACACTTCGTCTTTAAGCTGATCGGGCAGAGATATCCCTCTCATTTGCAGACTGCGTACCCAGCGTGGTTTTTCCTCATCGAGGACGGAGTAAAAAACATCACGGAACTCATCTGCTTCGCCGGCCGTATATTGAGCCGAATCACGTCGTGCGAATTTATCGAGCTCCTCGTCATCGAAGTACTCCGGTTTTTCCACAAACGCAGCGATGAGGCTGTCTTTTTCGCACACCTCGTGTGCGCCACAACAACCTCCTCCCAGATCGATGGAGGGAGGTGGCATCTCACGGGTTGTTGTATTACCTCTTCTCCGCTGGATAAAATTGGTGATGGCCAGCGCCAGCACAAAAAAGAGAATAATTCCGAGAAATAATACAATGAGTTGCATAATTCAATTACCTTTCTTCAATATTAAAGCCTGCTCTCTTTAAATCATCCCAGAAATTTGGATAGGATTTTGTCACCACTTCGGGATTGTTGATTTTCAGCGTGCGAAAGACCATTGCTCCGGGGGCAAAGGACATGGCCATGCGATGATCATCGTAGGTGTCTATCGCCGGTTCCTTTTCCGGAGTACAACGCTCGCCATCCCATTCGAGCATGCCAATTTCAGTTTCTTTGAGTACAAAGCCCAGTTTTTTCAATTCGTTGATCAGAGCCTGCACTCGGTCCGTCTCCTTGATCTTCAGGCTTTGTATGCCCGAAAATAGGAACGGTATACCCTTAAAACAACAGGTCGCTGCAAATGTTTGCGCCAAGTCGGGTTCGTTGACAAAATCGTGAAAGAATTTTTTTGCTTTTCGTTTTGTGTGACGAATGACGGCTCCCTCCTCCACAAATTCCGTGGTTACACCCAGGTCGCTGAACAGGTTGGCCACATTGGCGTCGCCCTGGAGGCTTTTTTTATGTAGTCCCAGGAGGGTTACTTCTGCACTGGGGATCAATGCGACCATTTCATACCAGTAAGAGGCTGCAGACCAGTCTGTTTCTACAGCCAGTTCAATGGCTTGATACTGCTGCGGTTTGACCACTATGTCGTTGCCGGTCCATTTTACAATGACTCCACATTGTGCCATCATGGCCATGGTGAGGTCGATATAGGGCTTAGACACAATCTTTTTTTCGATGTGCATAATCAGCCCCTTTTCCATGAGCGGTGCGACCATCAGCAAGGCTGAGATAAACTGCGAACTGATGTTGCCCGAAAGATACACTTCGCCTCCTTTGAGCTTTCTTCCCTTGATGCGCAAAGGGGGAAATCCCTCTTTCTCCAGATAGTCGATTTTCGCACCCAATGCTGTAAGTGTTTCTACCAGCGGGTGAATAGGGCGTTCGTGCATTCGTTTGGATCCCTTGATGATCCACTCCCCTTCCATGCCTGCAAGGAAGGCAGTGAGAAAACGCATGGCTGTGCCGGCACCTTTCACGTTGAACTCATTGGAGTCGGAGTTAAAAGCATCGATGATGACCTGTGTATCTTCGCAGTCGGAGAGGTTCCTGATGTTGTAAGGGCTTAAGCTCAGTGCATTGAGAATGAGTGCTCTGTTGCTCATGCTTTTTGATGCTGGGAGCTGTACGGTAGCATGAATTGCGTCAGGAGGTGAAATCTTATATTGCAAATGCATCGTTGTATAACATTTTCGCTAAAGTTATCCTTTTTTGCATCGCAGTTCAATGCAAAAATTATACAAAAATAATCATTTAAAGCGAAGGCAAGGCAGTTTCTTTTCTGTTTTATGTTGTTTAAACTCCTTTAATGAATTTTCCACACCTTGCAGCAGTGTTAAGCAGTTAATCCGTAGATAAATATGGCGAGGATGGCAGGAGGAACTATGTATCGCAGCAGGAAGATATAAGCTTTCAGAAAGCCGACAGTCAATTTCAATGTGCCCTGGTTGGTCAATTGGGCATATACGAGCTTTTTGTCTAGATGCCATCCCACGAAAAGACTGATAAAGAAACCGCCGATGGGAAGCATTAACTTGGCAGAGCTGAGGTCGAGCAGATTGAAAAAAGAAGATGAGAGCGAGGAGATCACTCCCAGTATAATGACACCCACGGTGACAATGAGGGTGCTCTTTCTTCGGGAAAGGCGATATTCTTCATGCAGGTAGAGGGTCACTACTTCCATCAATGAGATGGTAGATGTGATGGCGGCAAGTGCCAGTAGACAGAAGAACATGGCTGCCCACAACATGGAGGCTGGCATTTGGTTGAAAAGGCCTGGAATGGTGATGAATAGCAATCCGGGGCCACCAGCTACGAGTTCATCGACGATGGTGTCGGGGTTGGCGGTCAATGCAAAGGCCGCAGGGAAGATAATCATTCCGGCGAGTATGGCTACCAGTGAATCGAGAATGGCTACCTGTATGGCTGTTTTTGTAAGATTGATGCGATTGTTGAAATAGGAACCATAGGTAATCATACAGCCCATGCCGATAGAGAGTGAGAAGAAGGACTGTCCCATTGCATCGAGGAAGACAGTCGGTTTCACCTGTTCGAGGCTGGGTTTGAAGAGAAAAGCGAGACCGCCGGATGCACCTTCCAGCATGACGGCCCGTACAGCAAGTATGATGAGCAGCAGAAAGAGTATCGGCATCAGGATCTTCGACGATTGCTCGATTCCTTTCTTCACGCCCGAGAGAATAAAGAAGGCCGTCAACAGGGTGAAGAGGATCATCCAGAATATTTGTCGCAATGGGTTGTTCAATAACGTAGTGAAGTTCGCTGAAAAATCTTCTACCGTGTGTAGGTTACCTGTCACAGATTGCATCAGATAGTCCAGGGTCCAGCCACAGACCACCATATAGAATCCCATGATAATGAAGCCGGTGAGCACACCCAATCGGCCTACCCATTTCCAGGGTGTGCCGGGTGCCAGTTTGTGAAAAGCTCCTGCCGTATTGGCCTGGGATGATCGGCCTACAAGAAACTCACTGACCATCAGTGGAATTCCAAAAAATAAAATACAACCTACGTATACCAGGATGAAAATGGCACCGCCCCCATCGGCTGTCTGGCTGGGGAAGCGCCATATATTACCCAAGCCGACGGCAGATCCTGCTGCCGCAGCAATAACTCCAACTTTTGAAACAAATGTGACCCTTTTCCCACTCATATGTTTATTGTGTTTATCTCACAAAGACCCATTCATTTTCTTTCGACAGGGCAGGGTTATAGAAATACTCTTCGTAGTGAAAACCTTTCACATCCTCCGCGTCGGTAAGCTTGTTTTTGATGATATAGCGAGCCATCAGGCCCCGCGCTTTTTTGGTGTGTACGACAATCTGTTTGAAGTCATTGTGTTCCAGTTGTAAAAACCGGATGTCGATGATGCGTATCCCTGCGTGGAGTGCGTTTTTCTGTACCACCTTTGCATACTCACCCGAACTGACATTGATGATTGTCTTCTCTTCCTTTTTAAACAGGTCTCTGAAATATTTATTTACCGTCTCCTGCCAGAATTCATAGAGTGTGCGATATCCGGTAGGTACTATAGGCCTTTGCATCTCCAGACGGTATGGCCTGATTAGATCAAAAGGACGCAAAATACCATAGAGACCCGAAAGGATGTTGAGGTGGCGCTGTGCAAAAGAAACATCCTCAGCCGTAAAGTCGTGTGCCTGTAATCCCGCGTAGGCTATTCCGTTATAAGCCAGTGCTGCAGCACGCTGTGGGGTTGTTCGGAAGTAAAAAGTCTGAAACTGCTCATAGACCACATGTGCCATTTTGGGATTGATCTTCATGATTGTTCCAATCTCTTTTTCTGATAGCTGTTGACAAACAGTGATCAGTTCCTTTGTCTTATCCGGAAACAACGGTTCTGTAGTCGTGAAACTGTCTCTCTTATCCGGAAAAGACATCAGTTTCGCCGGTGACATCAATACTTGCATGGTCACAGCCTCCACTCCACACCCTCTTTGGTGTCTTTCAGGGTAACACCGGCTTCCTTCAGAGCATCCCTGATCTTGTCGGAGGTAGTCCAATCCTTGCTGTCGCGGGCCGACTGGCGAATATCGATGATCAGTCGCATCAGTCCTTCTATTACCTCACTTCCGGCTATTTGCTTTGTTTCATCTATCAGTCCCAGCACTTCGAAGATGAAGGTGTACATGATTTTCTTCAATGCGACCAGATCTGCTGCTGTGAGGGTCTCCTTTTTGTCGAGTGCCGAATTGATGATGCGCACCCCTTCAAAAAGGTGGGCAATGAGCATGGGACTGTTAAAGTCGTCGTCCATCGCCGCATAACAGCGTTGTCCCAGCTCGCTGATGTTCACCGAAGAGGAGGCTGAGGGTGTAATCTTTTCCAGAGCAGAAAGGCTCTCCATTAGCTTCTTGTAGCCTTTTTCGGCAGCCTGCAGCGCTTCGTTGGAAAAGTCAAGCGTGCTTCGGTAATGCGACTGGGCCATGAAGAAACGAACTGTCATGGGGGTGTAGCCTCTTTCCAATAGCGGATGGTCGCCGGTAAAAAGTTCTTTGGGGAGGAAGCCATTTCCGGCACTTTTCGACATGCGTGCTCCGTTGACGGTGAGCATGTTGGTATGTACCCAGTATTTTACGGGTGTGGTGTGATTGCACGCCTGCGACTGGGCGATCTCATTGGTGTGGTGCGTAGCCTGCAGATCCATGCCGCCGCCGTGAATATCGAAAGTTGTTCCCAGATACTTGGTACTCATTGCCGAGCACTCGATGTGCCAGCCGGGAAAACCCCATCCCCAGGGTGAGGGCCACTGCATCAGCGTCTCAGGCTTTGCTTTGATCCAGAGGGCAAAATCGAGACGTCCTCTTTTTTCGTCCTGCCCGTCCAGCTCGCGTGTCCCTTCCATCAGGTCTTCCAGTTTGCGGTTGGTCAGCGTACCATAGTCGTGCGAACTGCTGTATTTTTCCACATCGAAGTAGACAGAACCATTCACCTCATAAGCATAACCTGCAGCGAGAATCTTTTTAATCATTTCTATCTGTTCCAGAATGTGTCCGGTGGCGGTGGGTTCAATACTGGGAGGTAGCGTGTTAAAAAGTGCCAATACCTCATGGAAACCCAAGGTGTATTTTTGTACGATCTCCATGGGCTCGAGCTGTTCCAGCCTGGCCTTTTTTGCAAACTTATCTTCTCCTTCATCCCGGTCTCCCTCCAGGTGACCAGCATCGGTGATGTTGCGCACATAGCGTACCTTGTAACCAATGTGAAGCAGATAACGGTAGATCAAATCAAAAGAGATGAACGTGCGGCAATTACCCAGGTGGACATCGCTGTAGACGGTGGGCCCGCAAACATACATACCCACCATGGGAGGGTGGAGCGGCTCAAATGCTTCTTTCTTCCGATTGAGTGTGTTGTAAATGAATAAACTGCTTTCCTTTTCTACATTCATATGGGGGATTGTTATTTTTGAAAGACAAAATTACAAATTTATGCGGTATGATCAGCAAATCG
>CAZRRC010000079.1:0-11195 GCA_964602395.1 uncultured Proteiniphilum sp.
ATGTAAAACATTGATTGTGGGATTCCTTCTCTATCACCATCAGAAAACCTCATTTAATTGCCGACTCATTATAAATTATACGATACCCGTTGCCCTCCACGGCAAGCTTCAAACCAAATGTATCACCCGGATTATCATTTCCTTTTATGTTACCAGACAAAACATTTTGGCTTAATGTAAGCATATCTTTGATTTTATGTAAAGTTTCCATGTTATTTTCGTTATGATGGCCTGTATAGAGATACTTGATTTTATTTTCCTCCATTATAGGAATCACTTTTTCGCATGAAGCTATAAAAGTAGAGAAATTTACGGTCAACAACAACAATCCTGTACCAAACGAATCTCCACTAAAACCATAACCCGAATTTTTGTCAATAAAAGTAGTTGATCCCTTGGTGTGCCCGGGAGTAAATACCACTTCCAATTGTCTATTTCCTAAATCTATTATCTCTTTATCTTTTAGATATTTCACAGCACCTTTATATTTCCCCATAAATGTTGGAATCAGATCCTTGTCACCCGGGTTGATATATATTTCGGAGAAGCTATTTATTGAAGGACCGGTATGATCAGGATGAACATGTGTTGCCACTAACGTAACCGGCTTTTTGGTAATAGAAGTAACAATTTTGTTCAGATCTTTAATATTCGTTCCGGCGTCAATTAAGATGGCTTTGTCATTACCTTCAATGAGATATAAACTTTCGTGCGACATCTCATGCCCCGATCCAACCCAAGTGTGCTCATCAATTTGATGAAAAACAACATCCTCATTGCTAAAAACAATTTTACCCTCCATTATTAAAGAGTCTTGTGTAAATGCCTTGTTCATAATGAGAACCAATGCCAGGCAACAAAAAATAGACTTTTTCATTTTTTGGATTTTAATATAAATAAGCATTTTCGAGTTTACGAAAAAGAAAATTCAACTCATCGAGTTTCCCTTTCAAAATTGTCCATCTTCCGCAAATGATATCCGTTTATTGGTATTCGCTGACATTTCGCTGAAACGACCGCTTCCCAAGCGCATGACACAAAGATACTTCATAAGTATGAAAGTAGGCGATAATTATTGAGTGTGAGGTTACTGTATCCCAATTACTTTTTAAAAGGATCTCCGTTTTTATTCTGGCTTAATACCCAACGGAATGCATTTATAAACAATAGTTTCTGAGTAGCATCAGTAAATTCATCGTCTCCGTGTCCCATATTGAGATAAATCATACGATATTTCTTATTGGTCCAGACGATTGGAAAATCGCCAAAATTCACGATGTCTTTTATCCCGAATGGGTAATTTTTAGGAGATATAGAAAGAAGCACTTCTATGTCGTTGTTCTCTCGTGGACTCGGATTCCACTGATACCATTCGCTTTCAGGAACGACAAAAGATGCAGGCAGATTTTTTGTAACAGTATGTTCTATATTGTCTACTTCAACCAATATCGGTTGTGGCGGCCAGTTATTACAATAAAACACACCTCCACCTATAAATTTCAAAAACCAGGGCCAGTTTGTATGTTTATCATTGTATGCCGCGGCATGAAATCCCATCCATCCCCCACCGTTTTCCATATACTTTTCAAATGTTTCCCGTTCTGATTTGTTATTTGGATAACCGTTCAGCATGACAACGATGTCGTATTCTTTCAGTTTGTCATAATGATAACCTGAAAAATCAGTCGTTGTCTCAAGGATATATCCATTTCCATAATTCAACCGTTTAAAAAAACCGACCGCTTCTTGGGCGAATTCCACATGTGCTTTTTCAGCCTGCTCGCTGTAGTAAACCAATGCTTTAAACCGTGGTGCTTTGGCATAATTGGCAGGATAACCTTCCGGCTCCTGTGCATTTAACCTCAAAATAGAGAGTGATAAGACAAATAATCCTGTAAGAATTTTATATTGAACGTTTTTCATATTGATAATGTCATAAATGTGCCGATAAGTTTTATGGCCTGTTCAGGATTGGCAGTTATAGTATTTTCCTATTCCGCCAAATCCTGCAATTGTTTTATTTTCTTTTGTTTTGCTAATGAAATGATTTAATCGCTTCTCAAATTCTTCGGTACGCGTTCTCGCGGCTTCAATGTACGCAATCCGAATTCGCTTGTAAGAGTCTGAAAATTGTTGATAGTTACTCCATACTATTTTATCTTCTTTCAATTTGTCCATGATGTCACTGGGAAAAATAAAAGGTTCAGCTAAAACATTTTGTATTTTAACCTCAAGAGTTGGATGGATCATTTTATTTTCCAAGAGCCATTTAAGTCTTTCTTTGTTGGCTTGAGAATAGGTGCTTTTGGGGTTTCTGGGTGTGAAGCGCTGAATTTTATGTTCTTTGTCGAGTGACTTTATGGTGCTATCAATCCAATCAAAACAAAGAGCCTCTTCAACTGCATCATTATACAGCACACTTTTTTTACCTGAAGACTTGGAGGGAAATACAAACCATATTTCGTTGGCTGTGTCAAAGTTGTCCATCAGCCATTTTCTCCAGTCTTCCCGTTTCTCAAAATAGATTATTTTATTTGTCTTTGTTGCAACCATTTAATTCCTCTTCTTCAAGACACTATCATCCACAGGCATTTTTTCTATGGCATATTGCATCGTTCATTTCAAATTCTTTTTAAATGCCGCAACTGTCAAAAGATCCGGGAATTGCTTTTTGTTGTTGATCTCGAATACCATCGGTATCATTCGGCCGAAAGGTTTTGCATTACAAAAATCCTCCTTGATATTTTCAGCGATATCCAAAGCGGCGATTCCTTCCAGATGCTTTTCAGTAAAAAAGAAACTGATCTTGAAAAAACCATCCCATACGGACAACCACATCACTGTTTTCTTTTTATGTAATATCTTGCATAGCCACGATTTTCCATCGTTGTAATACCGCCATTCGTAGGTCAATCCGTATTCTGCGCCCGTAATTACATTCATAAAAGAATCGAATGCTTCGTAGGCATCACGCTCAAGCACGTTTTTCAATACCTCCTCCGAGGGAAATATTTGCGGGTCTCTCAACAATTGTGTTTCCATATTTTCATTCTGTAGTTGGTTGGTCATTGTCACTCATGAGATAGATCGGGTATTACATGATACTAGAAACGCATAAAGAAATCCCACGTTTCTTTTGCTATCCAATTCACATCAGATCCGGGATCCTTTACGTTTTCGGTATGGCCACCTACAAATGAACCAAACAATACCGGATATTCTTCAGGAAGTCCTTCAAACTCTGTTGTGACATGAGTTGCTGTTGTGGCTATCGGTATTTCCGGCAAATGTTTTAATCCGTTGTCTTCGATGTGTGTCAATACGCAATACTTGCCACCTTGTTTGAGTTCATCTGAGTTGACATATTTGCAAAGTCCGTCTTCCGTGCCAGTTGTACTATAGAAGGCAAGAGGCTCGTGTTTGTTCTCGGGAAGATAAATGTTCCAGTTGGCCGGAGCATAACAAGCTACAGCACGCAGATCTTTCTGAAAATTTAACGATAACGCGTAAGTAATCATTGCGCCAAAGCTAAAGCCACAACAAAATATGCGAGAAGAGTCAATACTCAATTTATCCTTAAACAAATTAAGCATATCGGCAAAGAAGATATGGTCTTTGTCATCACGTCCACGCCAGGGAGCACGGTCGGTGTATCCCTCGGGTGCTACGAAAATAACAGGAACGCCATCTCTTTCGGCATAGGTTTTCAAACCATAAAAGTTTTGATCAACCATTGTTTGCATATTCCCCCCCATCATGTGCATCGCGAAAATCAAACGGTACGTTTTGTTTTTATCGTAGTCTTTGGGGATATCAATGGTATATTGTCTAGATAGTCCTGCGCTTGTAATCGTATACGTTCCGCTCTTAAAATCACCCAGGTCTTTACCGTAACCGGCACTGGGAGTTGGCGCATTTTTTAACTTACGGGCATCATCGACAGCTTGTGCATTGAGCGCAAAAAAAGAAGCCAAAAGGATAAAGAAGACAACTGTTTTTCTCATTGTTCTTATTTGTAAAAGTTGTATTATCTGCGTGTTACTTTAAAAATCGAATCTATTCGTTTATATTTCACCTTTTCATAATGTTTATCTACATCAGACATTACGAACACAAGCTGACCGGGATAGGTGAGTTTGTTATGAATTGATTTCTTCCTAAATTACCTTTTTCAAATATTTCCCTGTCATAGACTGCTCGCAATTCACCAGATCCTCCGGTAATCCTTGAAATATTACCTCGCCACCTTTTTTCCCACCTTCGGGTCCCAGGTCAATTATCCAGTCGGCAAATTTAATAATATCCAGGTTGTGCTCGATAATAATCACGGTGTTGTTGTTTTTTACCAGTGTCTTTACGATTTTGTATAAATTATCGATATCCGACATGTGTAGTCCTGTTGTAGGCTCGTCCATGATGTAGATATTGCCTTCCTTTTTCAATTCAGTCGCAATCTTTAATCGTTGCGATTCGCCCCCAGACAAGGTGCTCAGAGACTGTCCCAATTTTAAATACCCCAAACCCACTTCCTGTAGAAGCAATAAGTGCTTTTTTATTTTTGATGACTCGAAGAACTCAGCTGCCTGTGCAACCGTCATATCCAGTACATCGGCAATGTTTTTGTCTTTTAATTTCAGTTCCAACACCTCCGAATGATACCGTTTCTCTTCGCATTCATCACAGGTTGTTTTTACCGAATCCAGAAAATGAAGCTCAAAAGTCAGCACACCCTGTCCGTTACATTTTGGGCATGCTCCTTTTGAATTGAAGCTAAATAAGGAAGCATCAGCATGGGTCGCAGCAGCAAATTCTTTCCGGATCAAGTCAAAAACACCGATATATGTCGCTGCATTTGCTCTGGATGATTTTCCAATGGGGGACTGGTCAATGACAATTGCGTCGGGATGTTGTTTTGCAAAGCACTCGTGTATCAAGCTGCTTTTGCCACTTCCAGCAACTCCGGTCACACAAGTCAGCACCCCCTTTGGAATTTTGCAGGACACATTTTTAAGGTTGTTAGAGTTCGCGTTTTTGATTTCAAAAAATGATGTCCCCTGCTTTCGCTGATAAGTCGGTTTGTCGTTTCTCAGCAGATAATCCCCTGTGATGCTCTCCACATGAAGTAATCCCTCGGGTTCCCCGTTATACACCACATTTCCGCCGTACTTACCCGCTTTGGGCCCGATGTCTATGATCCACTCCGCAGCCCGGATGATATCCGGGTCGTGTTCTACCACAAAAACAGAATTCCCTTTATCCTTTAACCGAAACAGGATATTCATCAGATTCTCCGTATCTCTCGGATGCAAGCCAATTGAAGGCTCATCGAGCACGTAAAGCATGTCCACCAGGTTGCAGTCCATTTGCTTGCTCATCTTCACCCTTTGCGATTCACCTCCCGAGAGCGTCCCTACCGCACGTTCGAGCGACAGATAGCCCACGCCGATTTCAATCAGCTGTTGAAGCAAAAATTGTGCTTTCCGCAAAATAGGCTTTGATATTTCGTCATCAATCACCAGTAAAAAAGGCAGCACATCGACCAGTTCCATGTGGCAGACCTCGGCAATGGTCAATCCGTTTAGCCTCACATTTCTTGCCCGCTCATTTAATCGGGTGCCGCCACATTGTTCACAAGGCTGATAATTGAAATATTTGGTGTATGCATTTTTCTCCTCTTCGGCTGTTTCATCATCAGCCCTTGCTGCGACCGCTTTTTCCAGTTTACGGGCTATCCCTTCAAAGTTCCGGTTGTAGGTTAATTTATCCTTTGCATTCTTAATCTGAAAAGGTTCAGAGAACAACAACAAATTCAATTCATCATCCGTAAACTCTTTTATCGGCTTATCTGAATCAACCACATCCAAACTCACCAGCTCTTTCCAAAGGAAGCCGCCGACTCTATAATGAGGATGAGAGATTGCACCCTGGCGAATCGATTTCTCCCTGTCGAGGAACAAATCAAGGTCAATTTTTATCTGTTTACCCAGTCCCTTGCAATGCGGGCACATGCCCTCCGGGTGGTTAAAAGAAAAATAAAACGAAGGGCCGATAAAAGGTTTTCCCACACGAGAATAAAGCAGTCTCAGGTAGGTGTTCACCTCAGTTGCTGTTCCCACCGTACTGCGGAGGTTGTTACCCATTCTATTCTGGTTGATCACGATGGCCGTCGACAAATTGAGGATATCGTCCACATCGGGGCGCGACAATTTCGGCATTCGGGTGCGGGCGAATGTGGAAAATGTCTCGATCAATTGCCTCTGTGCTTCCGTATAAATCGTATCAAAAAGCAAGGATGATTTCCCGGAACCCGAAACACCCGTAAACACCACCAGTTTGTGTTTTGGGATCTCAATATCGATGTTTTTGAGGTTGTTTGTATGTGCGTTTTTAATGATGATCTTGTCTCTGTTCATGCTATCCATCCTTACTTTTTTGCCATTGATCCGTTATCTCCGTGACCGGGAAGTCTAGGAAGCAACCTGAGCGTCTGCGGGGACTACTTCCGCGCTGCTTCTGTTCTCGATGTTTACACTATAGCCGGCCGGTGTTTCCAATACATAACGGATGGTGTTGTCCAAACGTGTCCATGTCAGCGAGACGGTTTCATCTCCCACCGGGATGGCGCCGGTACATTGCTCCAGATCCAGGTCTGTAAATCGGATCGTGATCTTTTTGTTCACCTGGTCAATCTTTTTTATTCCCAACACGTCTCTATACAATACGCAACCTATGTAGGATGCAAAACCATGATTGCAACTGGCATGGCTCTGCATGTTTTCCCAAAGCGTACCTGTCAGGTCGGCCATCTTGTAGAAATAATCCTGAATCTCGGCAATCAGCTGCCCTTGCAGGTCGTATCGAGATAGGATATCCATTCTCAAGTAGTTGCCTATAAAGGCATTGGCGCGAAAAACATCGGGATAGACAACCTTGTCATCTCGGTTCGGTCCAAATTGGCCGACGATCTTTTTCCAGAGCTCCGGATGCGTCTCGGGAGTAGCCACGTTGAAAAAGAAAGCGTAATACTGACAAGCCTCGGTCTTGTTATCGGTTACTCTCAGCTTTCCATCTTCCCTCATCGCGTTATCCACGAAGAACTCCCCGTTGTAAGATTGCTGAAGGATTGCTTCCCGCACCTGCTCCGATTTATTCAACCATTCTTTGTTGTCATATAGTTGTCCCGCACATTTCAATGCAGCGCTATACAGCATGTTGGAAGGATAATTGACATCCTGAACAAAATCGTTTGCTCTCGACCATTCCACGAATACCCAGCTCTCCAGCTTCTCGAGTAACCCGTCTTCATTCTCGAAGTTTGAGAAGTAGGCCAGCAGGTTTTTAATACGAGTTTCCAGCCTGGCTACCAGTTGCTGATCGCCACCGTTGCGGGCGTAATTCTCCACTTGCAGAATAAACCAGAGCGACCAGTTTGGAATGAACACCCCGTCGTTATGATCGGCCGGATAGCACATCGGAATCATTCCTTCCGGCAGAAATTCAAAACGTTCGGGTAGGGCATAATTCTCCAGGAAATTGTCCGACACGACGCCTCTTCCGGTAAACGTTCTTTCGGTGATCGAACTAAAATAGCTGTCGCACAGCCACCCAGCGCGTTCACGTGAAGGACAGTCCATGAACACATCCACCGAGTTCTGTCGGAACGTTTGTTTGGCGGCATCAAAAATTTTGTTCAGCTTCCCGTTGCTGCTCGTGAAGAGGGCGGCATCATTGTCCGGATAAGCGAATTCCCGCAAGTAGAGTTTCTCCACCTCACCACTTCCTTCCAGAACCATGAGCTTGAGGTAGCGAAATGTATATGATTCGAGCGTTTCTATGTTGTACACACCCGGTTGCAGTTCATACACGATGTGGTTACAGATATCGCTTTGTCGCTGTTTGGTCTTTACATCACTGTCCGTCAGCAATTCATCAAAATAGAAAATCAATCTCGTCGGTTCGAGGCATTTGACCCGAGCTCCAATGAAGCCGGATTGATTTGTGCCAAAATCATACAGATTGAATTCATTCTTTTTCAAGGAAGGAGATGCACCGGGAGCAAACGGTTCCTGAATTATCTCTTGTGATTCCGTGGCAATCTCTTGTATCTCCTGCGATACCGGGTATACTTCCAACTCATTCTCCTTGTATCCCTTGAGGATGTCGCTGATCGCGGCTAACGAACGATCCTTGTGGTACTTTTCGGGCGTGATTTTCTTTATGGTTCCTTTTGAATGCAGGCTAACGGGCTCTTGAATATCGAACGAGGGCATCGGCACGTGGCGAGGCAGTAATTGCACGACCGGAAGATTGGTCAATGTAACTCTCTCCACAGGCGTTTCCGTCGAGGTACGCCAGCGGTCATACCCTTCCGTCATCCGATAATATTCCGTGAAGGGGCGCTGAAAGCTGTAACGCTCTACCTTTTGCAGTCGTTCCTTTATTTGAAATGCTTCAAAGTCATTACCCGAGCCGGTCGCAAGCGCCACTTTCCCATCGACTTTCACCTCCGACAACAAAAACGAAGGCTGGTCGAGTGTATAAAAGGAGTTCACGTTGTATCCGGCCACTTCGATGGCAAGGATGTTTTCGCCCTCATCCATCAACTGTTCCACGGGATATTCATCGATCCGGAAATAACCATGAGCGGCCCTCGCGGGACCCGAACCCACAAAAATCCCGTTCACGTAGATCCGGTAGAGCGTCGACGCCGCAATCTTTACACGGACCTCCTGTCCGGCTTCCGCGGTAAAACTTGCCCTGAATCCAAGATTCAGGTTCATTTCCTTTTCTCGTCCTTCCGCCCATACCGGGACGGCTTTCTCCATGCTTGCCGCTTCTACGGAGGCTGTTTGAGGAGAGCAACCCAATGCAAAAAGTGCAATTACACTTACAATAGAAATCTGTATCAGACGTGTCATCTTCGTTTATATATATTTCCAGAACATACTTAGTTGTCTAACCGCGAGAGGAGCATTGTCGAAAAATACTTTACCCCCACGCGTATTGCTTCTTCATCCACAGCAAAGTTTGCAGAATGAGGCATGGCGATGACTCCCTTTTCGAAATTAGACCCTCCCAATAAATAATACACGCCGGGTACCTTTTGCTGAAAGAAGGAAAAATCATCATTGAATAAATGGACAATCCCATAAATAGGAGCCACTGTGTTTTTCCCATAAGCAGAAGCTATTGTTTGAAGCGTTTCCTGCGTCAGTTTTGCATCGTTGTTTACAGTAGGATTATTCTTGTCGTAATGCACCGACAACAGGTTTGAAGAATAAGCTGAACGACCGATATTCTCTTCAAGCCGCACCAACATGGAGTCCAGTTTAAGACTATCGGTTGCATATATCATGGTCGATATTTCAACAGCGTTGTTTTCCGATTTTACATGAAATGGTTCAGAAACGGCAATATAATCTGCGTAAATACTATTTGGATTGGCAATTCCAATTTCAGGATCCATGATACTCTTTAAGTCCCAAAATTTTTCATTCACCGTACTGTGGCTTCTTATGAGGTCCTGGGTGTATTTTACCACCTCATCCTTTACCAAAATGTTTTTGAACTGGACTTTTAATGTCCTGAAATACGAATAGACTTCATTTTCTTTTGCGGCAACTTGACCAACAGGTAAAGGAGTGATGTGTAAAGCATACATTTCCGACGGGTCAATAAGGTTAAACAATCCGTCTGCAATCATGGATTGAGCCCCTTTATTCCATATTTCCTCCGAAGGTTGAAAAATAAAATAGATCGTGCCCTTTATTTTATCCCTGTGCTTTGCCAGCACAGAGGCAATACCCAGTCCGATTGTTGTGTGCACATCATGTCCGCATATATGTCTCACCCCCTTATTTTCAGAAGCAAAATCCACTACATCCGGAGAATCTGTGGACAGTGCATCTATATCGGCCCGCCAGGCAACATGTTTCCCCTCTTGTGCCCCATTTAATATACCCACCACACCATATCCACCGATATTGGTCTTCACATCCAGGCCAATCGAATCAAGGTAAGAGATGATTTTAGTCGAGGTTCGCTTTTCTTGCTCCGATATTTCGGGGTACCTATGCAAGTCTCTTCTCACCTCGACAAGACTTTCATAAATTTGATCTGTTTCCCTGGCTATTAAATTCACTGTCAATTCTTTCACATCACCCTTCGGCTCAAACGAGCATGCTTGTGTAAAAAATACCAGGCCAAAAAATAATATTCTTTTCATTTCTAATATTTTAGCGCACTGTGTATCCATATTGAACAATATATTCACCCACCAACCCAAACGCAAAGCGCAAACAAGACTTGTACCTGTTCCATTTACCAGGCTTTATATATTCATAAAAATACAAAAAAAACCTGACCTGGGCAAGATTTCAGGGGAGTATTTTCACTATTTTTCAAGTATTCTTGAAGGATTTGCAGATACCATTCAGTTTGCTCTTTATCTTATGTCAAAACTTATCTTCATATCCATCTATACTACATTAATTTTGTTTCAATCTTTTTTTCCCTTAACTTCACTTTTAGAATATAAACAACTTTATCATGTTAAAAAGTATATACTATCAATCAAAAGTGAATATCTCAAATGAGTTGTTAGTACAAAGATTTGATAAAGGATTAATCAGATTCTCTTTTAATTTCTCCTCTCAAGAGGATCCTTTGTGGGTTCATATCGGCATTTCTTTTGAAGCTGGTGACTATATAAAGCAATTACTCAGCACTTCAAATTTGACAATTCACGTTCATTCATTTCTTGATCTGGTCCTTGAAGCAGGCTTCAAATTTCCGTTGGACAGAGTAATATATATTGATGAATCTGATGAAAGTGAGTCTCTGTTTGAGTACATTGATAATCATATTAGGAATAAACCTCATCGATTGAATGATGAGGATTTCTATTTAACTTACCAGATTACGTTTGATATTAAGGAGAAATTTGATAAATACATTAAAGAAAATCCTGGTCAGGATTCATACGTTGATATGTATAACATGCTCATTAATTCAGACTTCACTTATTATACGATTGAAAATGGATCATTTGTAATTACAAGTTACTTCTGAAGCGTACTGCCCTTTTTTAGCTCACATTCAGTTGGTAGAATGTCTTTTTAGTATTTCGTGGCCACTGGGTATTCTGTTTTACAATTGAGACAAAACTTTCTATGTACACTTAATCCAGCTCCGCA